>JAFGMY010000082.1 GCA_016927325.1 Actinomycetota bacterium
CGTTTTGCTGAAAAGCAAAACGCACACACTGGGACACCCGGGGACTATGACGCAAATCTATAGCCTAAGCCATGAACGGTCTCTATATATTTGCTGGTCTGCTCGATCTTTGACCGGAGCCTCCTGACGTGAACATCAACGGTCCTGGTGCCGCCGAAATAGTCATACCCCCAGATGTTCTTCAGCAGATCCTCGCGTGAGTATGCCCTCCCCGGAGTAGACGCAAGCATTCTCAGCAGCTCAAACTCCTTATATGTCAGATCCACCGGCCTGCCGCTCAGCAATACCTGATGGCTGTCCAGGTTTATGATCAGTTCTCCGCAGCTTATCGCGTTCTCGTCCAGTTCACGCCTGGCCCGCAGGACATTTATCCGCGTTTCGATTTCACGGACAAACTCGCCGCCGCAGACGAAATCATCAAGCATCCTCAGGACATCGAGCTCGGCGAGGCGCTCCAGATATTCCAGTACTCCTATGACGGGCATCATGGAAACCCTGCCGCCCATTTTCCCAAGGGCCGCCCTGATCGATCTTACTTGTCTCAAGTATGGATTAATCACGATTATCGCGGCAAAGTTTCCGTTGACGACTTCACTTATCTGTTCGGATGAAGTGAGCAGCGTAATATCCAATCCAAGCGACCGGATATCCTCTTCCACTTTCTTTCCGAATATTGAATTGTCGCTGAAATAAGCATACATCTTCTGTCACGCCGCCAGGTACTCATTATTAACAGTTCTATTGCTTGGGATTAAAAACCGGCACCGGCGTTCTCTTATGCTCGCTCGATCGCCTTAAGTCCTCCACCCTCTTGATAACCTCATCACTTGCCTCGGGCTTCAAGCCCAGTTCCCTGGACTTCAAAACGTAATCCAGTTCACGATAGGTAACCCCAAGATCGCTTTCATCGGTCTGACCTTCCCTGAGTCCGGCGCTTGGAGGCTTTTCAATCACCGCCTGGGGCACTCCAAGCTCCTGAGCCATCGCAATCACTTCTGTCTTGTACAGTCCCCCGAGAGGCAGAATATCGGCGGCCCCGTCACCGTGCTTGGTGAAATACCCGGCGTTCAGCTCACTCTTGTTGCCGGTACCGGCGACAAGATACCCCAGGTCTCTGGCAAGGTAATAAAGAGTGGACATCCTCAGCCGCGGCTTGAGATTGGCTTTTGCGTCCATACCCGCCTCGGGCAGAACGGTGACGAATTCGTTGAATACACCTGTTAGATCAACCGTTATAACCTCAATGCCGAATGCTCCGGCAACGAGCAATGCGTCTTCCATATCCCCTGGAATGCTGTGACAAGGCATTATTACACCGAGGGCCTTCTCCCCCGCCGCTTCCCTGCACAGAGCCCCGCAGACCGCCGAATCGATCCCTCCACTGAGACCGAAAACCAGGCCATGCGCACCCGCGCCGGCCAACTGGGCTTCGATCCATTTTACTGCCTGGTCCCTGACATTCATTTCTGTATTCTTCTTCAATTCCCGACCTGTTTAATAGTCCTTTTCACGTGTCCCATTCGGGTAAATGATATCATTCCGGAATGTTTCTAATCGAAACATCCAGGTTCGGCTGACTCGTCCCTTTTCTGAACAGGCCAATGAACGTTCCATCGCAGCCATCTTTGTCCGGGTACAACTGCACGTACCGATCATCTTCTTCTCTGCCGCTCGGCAAGTAGCTGAATTCAGTGTTTTCTTCAACAAAGGAGTCACAGACTTCCCGGTTTTCTCTTCTTGAGATCGTGCAAGTGGAGTACAGCAGAAGACCACCGTCTTTCACCATCTTCGCCGCCTCATTCAGAATCAGGAGCTGAAAAGGCACCAGCCCCTCGATACTCGATTCCGACTTGCGCCACCTCGCGTCGGGCCTTCTGGCAAGGATACCGAGACCGCTGCATGGAGCATCCACGAGCACCCGGTCGAACCTCTCGTCGACGTACTTGCTGACCCTGATGCCGTCGAGAACCCTTGTTTCGACGATGCTGTTCCCCAGCCGCTCAGCGGCCTCAGCCGCCATATTGAGCTTGTCGGGATTTATGTCGGTGGCCAGAATCCGACCCTTGTTTTTCATCAGTTCGGCCAGATGGTTGGCTTTGCCGCCCGCGCCTGCGCATAAATCGAGTACCGACATCCCTGGCTCGGGTGACAGCATCCGTCCGACCGTCATCGACCCATGATCCTGAACAGAGATCTTTCCATCCCGGTACTCCTCCAGCCTGGTAACCGCGCCGCTTCCTCTGAGCAGCAGACCCTCCGGCGCGAGGGGGCTCGAAACAACCTCGATGCCTCGCTCCGTTAAAGCCGCCGCCACTTCCCCGGTGGAGGCTTTCATTTCATTTACCCTTACTGACAGCATCGGCTGCATGTTATCGGCGATGCACAAGTTTTCGGTCCGCTCGAGTCCTAGTTCCGCCGACCACATCTCGATTAACCATCTTGGGTGGGAATGAGTTATTTCCAGATACTTGATCGGTTCCAGAATAGGATCGGGATAACTGATAGTACCTTTTTGACGGGACAGCTTCCGAAGAATAGCATTCACGAAAGACACCGGCGTCTCACCAATGTTGTTCCGCGTTATTTCAACCCCGAGGTCTACGGCCGCGTACTCGGAAACAGAGGTAAAAAGGATTTGATACACGGACATCCTCATCACCCAGAGCACACTGATATCCAACTCTTCCAGCGGGCGGTTGGAAAGTTGAGACAGCACCCAGTCCAGAGTAAGCTTCCTCCGGACAGTGCCCTGAACCAACTCCGTCACCAGCGCCCTGTCTTTCCTGTCAAGGTCCGGATCTTCGAGGCGGGAGACCAGAAGTGAATTGAGATACGCGTCTCTTCTTTCATAGTCCATCAAGACCAGGAAAACGGTTTCCCTTGCCTTGTATCCCTGCTTAAAAGTTTTTCCTTTCGATTTCCCCATACTATTATGGGCCGTCAGTGAACCGCTCGATAATATCCAGGCGCTGGCCCCTGGAAAATTCAGCCGCGTTCATTTTGTTCTTGCCTTCGATCTGCAAACTTGTTATCTCCAGACAATCCGTACCGGTGGTCACAAAAAAACCTTCTTTCCCTATCTCCATAATCGTGCCGGGCTCGTCTTCGGGAGGAATATCAGTAACCCGGGTCTTAAAAATTTTAACCCTCTTGCCCCTGAAGTAGGTATAAGCGACCGGAGACGGGTTGAGCGCCCTGACAAGCCTGTCTATCCTCTCCGCCGAGAGCCCCCAGTCTATCCTTCCCTCCTCTTTTCTTACCGGAGGCGCGTAAGACGCGATGCTCTCATCCTGGGGAATCGGAACAGCTTTTCCGCCTTCAATCCGGTCGAGAGACTCCATGACGAGTTTCGACCCGAGATAGCTCAATCGGTCTCTCAGGGTCACCGCGGTATCGTAACCGTTGATTTCCGCTTCGGCGTGAAGCAGTATATCGCCCGTATCATATCCCTCATCCATAAAAAAGGTGGTAACTCCGGTCACCGTAGCCCCGTTCATCAAAGCTCTCTCCACCGGTGCCGCCCCCCTGAACCTGGGGAGAAGTGAAGGGTGAAGACAAACAAATCCGAAACGCCCTTTCTCGAGCATCCAGCGGGGAACCAGTCCTCCATACGCGACCGCCACGCCGACATCCCAGTCGGTGTCCCGGAAATCAGACGATACTTCTTCCTTTTCGAGTTTCGCAAACCGCCAGTAGGGGATATCCAGTTCGAGTGCTTTTTCCGTGAGTGCCGAAGATGTGACCTGCAGGCCTCTTCCCGAAGGCTTCTCGGGTTTACCAAGGATGCCGACAATATCATGACCGCTCCCCAGGAGAAGTTCCAGGGTCGGCATGCAAAAAATATCACCGCCAACAAAAAGTACTCTCAAAAACTCTCCGGACTCCTTTTAGCCACTGCCATAACCTTCCAGAAAATGCATTTCATGATACTCCGAGAGCGCCCTCTTGCGCTCGTCCTCATTACACCGGTCAATTATCAATACCCCGTTGAGGTGGTCGTATTCATGTTGAAGCATTTGAGACATGAACCCTTCCGTCTCAATAGTCAACTCATGTCCGGAGAGAACAGAAATTTTCATTTTCACTTTCTCGAAACGGGGAACCTGAACCGATATACCCGGCAGGCTCAGACAGCTTTCAACCTTGAGCTGCTCGTTATCAGCGTCGATAATTTCCGGGTTCAATATGCACCTCAACCCGCAGCCGATATCATAGATGAACAGTTTTTTTAAGCTGCCTACCTGTGTTGAGGCGAGCCCTATGCCATTCTGCGAATCCTCAAGGGATTCCCGCATTGCGTCGACAAGCTTCCTTACTTCAGAGTCCACCCTGGGAACCTCAAGACACTTCTCGCGGAGAATCGGGTCACCGAGTTTTCTTATCTGCAAAGCCATCAGGCCAACCTCCAGCTACAGTCCCGCATCACTTCTAAGTATATCTTTCTTATCAGTTTTCTCCCACGTGAAGCCGTCACCCGAACGCCCGAAGTGACCGTATGCCGCGGTGCTCCTGTAAATCGGCCTCATGAGCTTCAAATCCCTTATTATAGCCGCCGGCCTGAGGTCGAAATGCTTCCTGATCAACTCTTCCATCACCTGCAGGTCAATCTTCTCGGTCCCATGCGCGTTCAGGTTGATCGAAACCGGGTGCGCTTCACCGATAACATACGCGAGCTGGACTTCAAACCTTTCCGCAAGACCCGCGGCGACAACATTCTTGGCGACGTAACGCGCCGCATACGACGCGGAGCGGTCAACCTTTGAAGGATCCTTTCCGGAAAAACAGCCGCCGCCGTGCTTCGCGGCGCCACCGTACGTATCAACGATTATCTTCCTGCCGGTTAAACCGGTATCAGCCATCGGCCCACCCTTCTCGAATCTGCCGGTGCAGTTCACGAGAATTTCTGTTTCATTGTCGATCAGTTCCTTGGGAATGATCGGCTCAATAACATGGTCCTTCAGATCCGGCGTGAGAAGGTTTTCTATGTCAACATCCGGGCTGTGCTGCGCCGCTATCACAATCGTCCTGATTCGAACCGGCTTGATACCCTCATACTCTACGGTAACCTGGGTTTTGCCGTCCGGCCTCAGATAAGGCAGGACATCAGCCTTTCTGACATCCGCCAGCCTTCTGGCCAGCTTGTGCGCCAGCATGATCGGGAGCGGCATAAGCTCTTCGGTTTCGGTGCACGCGTAACCGAACATCATCCCCTGGTCCCCGGCGCCCATCTTGTCAAGTTCATCGTCACTGATCTCGGAGCGCTCCTCAAGTGAATGGGAAACACCCTGATCGATGTCCGGGGACTGTGGATCGATAGAGGTCACAACACCGCAGGTTTCATAGTCGAACCCGTACTTCGCGCGTGTATACCCGATATCCCTGATCGTTTCCCTCACGACCGAGGGAATGTCCACATAAGTATTAGTAGTGATCTCTCCGGAAACAACAACAAGGCCCGTCGTAACCAGCGTTTCACATGCGACCCTTGACCTTGGATCGTCTTTCAGCATCGCGTCCAGGATGGCATCGCTGACCTGATCCGAAACCTTGTCAGGGTGGCCTTCAGTTACAGACTCCGAAGTAAATAGTCTCCTGTCAGGTGACATAGTTCCTCCCACTTTATCCTCTTTACATGAATATTCCCTTCACTTGGAAGGGACAAAATCCTATCGCTCCAACCACTCTACACTAACATAACGATGATCGAGCATCCAACCAATCGGGCCGGAGCTTATTCACCAAGTGGTTTCTGTATTTCCGTCGTAATGAACTCGCCGTTCATGCCGTCAACCAGCACATGGAGAATTTCCACGTTTGCGCGGGGCTCCTTAAAAGATATATCCCATATCCACTTATACTTAGGCGCCGGCATTTTCTCATCGATGGCAAGGTAATCAGCCTTGCACCGCAACTCGGCATGTACGACCGCGTCAGTATGATTGTCGAGGAATTCACCGCCGCCGTTCTTAATAGCAACCTGGTAGGCCTCGGGCGAATCCACGCGGAAATCCCCCGGCTCGTTTTCTATGTAAATCTTACGGCCGTCATCGCCGCCCCTGTTGGCCGCAGGCGCTGAGGGAAATATGTTTCCCCGGTTATACTGTATCTGGTACTGCGGTTTCAATTCCGGCCGGGGGGAAAAATAGTACACCACCCAGATCCGCGCTTTTCCCTGCCGGTTTATACCATCCGGATCGCCGTCGGACAACCTGATAATCCAGTTTTCCTTCTGCCACTTCGTGGCTTTTTCTTTAGTGTATTCGACCGCCTGATACGCTGTCACAAATTCAGGATTACCGCTTGAGTTATCATCCGAAATCTTTTCATCATCGCAACCGCACCCGGGTAAAAAGAAAAGCAGCCCGAGTAAAACAGCCGCGATCAAAACAGATCCTATCGCCGCCGCAGCCCTTTTGAGATTTATTCTCATTTTTTCTCCCACTATCAGTTTTCCTTTGGCTTCGGTATATCAGACCGTAAAAACAGTGTTCTTCGCCCTTTGACAGCTTCTATTGTACTAAAGTTTTTCCTCATAAAACCGCATCTATCTTTATTACTCCCGGCCGATCCCGGCAAAAAGCCCGGTATCAATATTATCAAGAAGCCCGGCTCCCTCTTCGTTTATAACGACACAACCGGGCAAACAGTCAATATTTTTGTTACAGAAACCCTTCTTCGATCTTGCCGGTTACACCCTTTCCACTGAATATCCAGATATTACCGATTTCCACGGGCTTGCTGTATTCCCTGAGAATATCAGCGATATCCACCCCATCCGGTGTGGAGAATCCAGGACGCAAAACGATACAGGTCGGCGAGTAGCTCTCTATCCAGTTGAGGACATCTCCCGCACTTGAATCTCTCCTTACCAGTATAATCGGGTACTCACCCCGTTCCGGCAGCTTTCCCGATTCCGCGACCGCGGCCGGCAGTTCAAAAACTCCATCCGGTTGATACAGATCGAGATAGAAAGCGAGGTTAGGGCTGAAATCATTCACCCTGAACATCAATGTTGCATCATCACCGCTGTTTTTATTCACGTATTCTGCCACGAGTTTATGGTTCTCAGCGCCGGCGAAAGTCGGGTCGGCCGCCTTCATGAACGAACCAAAGCCGGTCGTCAAGCTTAACCCGAGAACAAGCGCAAGCAACACCGCAACAACGGCATACCCCAAACCCTGGCGGCCTTCAAAGAGTTTCAGAAGTTCCTGGAGGGCCCACCCTCCGAGAAGCGCCGCTGCCGGAAGCGCCGAATACACCATCCATGGGGGCTTCCCGTAAGAAACCGAAATCACCAGATATGTAAGCAGAAACCAGATGACACAAAACAACGACATGGAAAGCGGGGAATCATCTGAAAGCCGGCCCTTTTCACCAGACGCCGCAAGCTTATAAACCAACAGTACACAGGCAAATATCACAATCGCAAGCATAATCCATCCCAGGTCGGATGGAATCCGAGAAATATAATAACTCCATGACCTTCCCCAGTTAAGCGACTCCTGGCTCCGGCCGAGAAAAAAATCTATGAACTCGCCCCTGCTGTTGGACATGAACAGATACCACCAGGAAGATATGGCCGCCGCGGTGGCCATAGACAACAGACAACCCTTAAACCTTTCCTTTTTCCATGTGACAAGAAGATACACAGCCAGGGCAAGTGGAATGAAGATGAATATTTCTTTCGACAGCGCGGCCAGGCCCAGTAAAAGTCCACCAATCAGATACCTGCGCCTGAAAAAGAAATAAAGAAACAGCATTGCGAACAGAAGCGTAAGGGATTCCGGTTTAATGAAGCTGTCGTACACCCTCGCCGCCGGCAGAAGAGCATACAGCACCGAGGCGAAAAATCCCGCTGTTGCCCCGAACCACTCCTTCCCGCAGAGAAAAATCACGAGCATCAGCACAAGTGAAATTAGGATGGAGGTTACCTCCATGATTATCGCAAGGCTTTGCCTGTCCACTCCCCCAACAAACTCGACAATGATGCCGATGGTGTTATAAAGCGGAGGGTGGCGATAATAATTATTAAAAAATATGTCATTCGAGGCACCTTCAGCGACGCTCACCATCGTGTTCGAGTTCCACGCCTCATCATAAGTTAAAACGTGACCCGTGTTGAACACCCTCAGCAGCAGTCCCGCCAGTAAAACGGCGGCGGCGATCAACACCAACTTCCTGTTTCCTGAAATCCAGCCACCCAGCTTCTTAAGCATTTTCACCAATCCAGTTACTTTCCCACCGCCAGCCTGACGATCAGCCTTTCTGGCAAACCGGCAAAAGCCATCCTTTCCTGGACCTCTTCAATTGAATACTCCACTCGATGAAAAGTGATCATATCTTCATCGGGATCAAAGATAACATAGCATGCCCGCGGATCGTTGTCCCTCGGTTGTCCGACACTTCCAACATTTATCAAATACCTTGAGTCTTCACGCAGTTCGACCGGAACGCCCCACTCCGGCGGTATGTACTCCACATCAGCGCGGGCCCCGATGTTCACACCCTCTTTTTCTGTTCTGAAAACCATTGGGACGTGAGAATGACCGTGAAAGCACAACCGTTCTTTGAAACTGATAAAGTTCAACCCGGCTTCCTCACTGCTGAAGATATAGTTCCACACCGGATCGACCGGACCGCCGTGTGAAAGAAGTATATCGTGGGCCGGCGACAACTTGACAGGAAGCTTGCCCAATAGATCCATATTCGGCTGAGTTAGAGTGCCTGAGGTCCATTCACACGCGGTGCGCGCGTCATCATTGAAAGATTCTATGCTTATCCTGCCAATCGAACCGAGATCGTGGTTCCCCGCAACGGTGAAAGCCCCAAGGGAACCTATGATCTCAAGGCAGTGGTTCGGATCAGGGCCGTATCCCACAAGGTCCCCTACACACCACCATACATCACATCCGACACCATGTTTGATAACGGCCCTGAGTGCGGTCCTGTTTCCGTGAATATCACCGGTTATCCCGATTTTCGTCATACACCATCATCCCCTGGCGCCACGTATCGAGTTCATGACTGCATTGAAAATCACAGACCCAGCTTCAACATTCAATACCCGGCACCCCTCTCTACTTCGTACAGAAGCATATACATCGTGTCATTTCCATTCTTGGGGAACTTCTTGATCAGCTTGAGGGGCCATCCGGGCGGAGGGTAATCATTTTCGCTCAACATATTATAGACACAATAAAGATCGGGGCCGTCCCCTGGTCTCAGCAGTTCTGCCGGAAGCTCTTCAGCATCGGTTGCGAACGGCACTATCTCCACATTCTCATTTTCCGAAAGATACAGCTTGAGCCCATCCGTGGGAAGTCCGATTCCCGCAAGGCGGGACCCAACCACCAGTTTTCCATTGCGGCTCTCCTCATCCAGGAACCCCGCGATCTCCTCCATGCCCCAACCGGAAGGCCAACCGGTAATATACTGATACCTGACCGTCTCCGGCAGGGGAGCGTGTGACGGATTGAAAATGATGAGAGCGCTGGAATAGACAGGAAACGACACCAGCACGAGGACTGCTGTTACCGAAACCAGTAAAACCCCGCCGGTACCCGTTCTCGTTTTCAAAGTCTTAATCCAATCCAGAAGATCGCACAACATGATAGAGGCCAGAATAAGTACCGGAGGAACGATCACGAGGAAGAACCTCGGCAATATCCGGTCGAACATCCAGTGCTTCGCGACCAGTGATTCAACTATCCAGACAATCAATAACCAGGCTGACAGGAAATAGACATGCTTATAGCGGCGGATAAAACCAATCACCAGCCCTGCCGCGGCCGCAGCGACGACCAGTGGTGTAACGAATATAATCAGTGTCTTCAGAATTTCCGAGAAATTCGTGAAAAATGGACCAACGGGGTCGGATAAAATCTCCGAAACGGTCCGTGTGGTAACTCCGGTGCGAACCGCAATCAGATGAAAATTGCCGGAGAACCCAAGGAAGCTGTACACGGCATATCCAACAAGCAACGAAGCACCTGCTATCAGTACCCATTTGCCAAGTGCCCTTCTTTGACTGCTGCCGCCCCCTTTCCGCTGTCCAAAAAGAAAAGCAAAAGGGACGATCAGGAAAAGCAGAAGCGCGGTGCCTTTGGTCAGCATGGCAAGACCAATAGATGCGCCGACAGGTAGAACATACCGGAAGGAAAGCGTCTTCGCGGCCCGGATAGCCAGCCATATGGTAAACGTAAAAATTGCCGTAAGGAGCCCCTCGGCTACAGCCACCCTGTCATACCACAGGGTAAAGGGACAGAGAACGTATAAGAACCCCGCCCATAACCCTGTATTCCAACCGGCCGACTCCTTTCCTATGAGAACGATCCCGGTAATCGTGACCGCCCCAAAGAACACGGATGCCGTCCTTCCCGCTAAAAGGGGGTCTTTTATTATCCATACGAACGGAATCATCAACCATGTATGAAGCGGGGGTTTACCGTCCGTAAGTGAAATAAGGAGGTCGCCGCTCTTGAGCGCTTCCTGAGACCACCTGATATAGATACTCTCATCGAAGAAGATTGGTAGTCCATGGAGTGCGGTAAGCCGTGTCAGGAGATAAAGGGCAATGATCGCGGTAAAAGCGATAGGAACAGGATGCCTGCGAACAAATTCCGCTGTTCTCTTTATTAGAACGCCAACTCTCATGTATAAAGGTTCTCCGCTTCATAGCCGCTTCTGTTTATCTTAAGCTCCAAATCCAGTTAAGGGTTAAGAGCACTGAATTTCAAGAGATTGCCGTCACGCATGGCCTCTTCTTATTGTTAAGTATAATAATGTCCCATACCCGTTGGAACACATAAATGCGGCAATCTGTGTTCATAACGCAGGAATAATGCACATGAAAAGAAGAACATTCATAATAAAGCAGAAATATCGCCTTACTCCCTTCAAGAGAAAACGATAATAATGGTTGGAATTACCGGAGCGGTAAAGAAAAACAAAAAACTTATTTCGGCCTCACTGTTGTTTTTCATATTCTGCTCGGCCGTCACCATGGTCCTTGCCTGGCAGATGTGGGTGCACATGGACAGCTATTATTTCAGCCCGGAACCTCCCGGTGACGGTATGGGCACAATTGCCACCAACTGGTACAACGAATACGCCCGGGAAAACGACCTTCCCGAACCAGTTACTGATTTTTTCGCCTATCCCTTTGGGTATGACCGCAGGGGGCAGCCTGTCTATCCTCTGGCGACCGGACTTATGAACCAGCTGACAAGGGTAATCGGCCCACAGGCCGCTTTTAATATTCTAATTCTTATGTCGTTCCCGGCCGGGGCGCTTCTAATGTTTCTGCTGATCTACTTTCTGACAGGCAGTTACTCCGGAGCCGTCGTCGGCGGATTCTTGTATGGATTCTCACCGTGGCACGTTGCCAGGACGTTCAACCATGTCACGCTGTCCGCGGTTCACACCCTCCCGTTATTCGCGCTGGCGATCATAATCTTCTGGAAACGAAAAGACGCCCCCTCCGCACTATTGACGGCGGGCGCTTTCATCATCGCGGCATATACCGATCTGCACCTTGCCCTGTTCTGCGTTTTTCTTTCTATTATGTGGTGGGCATCCGGCCTGTTCAATAAGCGCGGAATAATGTCTGAAAACGGTGAAAATATCCGCGCGAAAGCCGTCGATAACCAGAAAGTCCGGTTTGCCCTGCTGGTCATGTTCGTCGTTATCTTCTCCGTCGCGGCAGTCGCGCCATACACGAAAAACATATTTTACAGAGACCCTGCCGTCTTCACCGAACAGGAAACAAGGGGTATAGAAGCCACGGTCGATTTCGCCTCAGATCCATGGAACTATGTTGTCCCACCCGCTTACAGCAGTTTCTGGAGTGGTCTCACCGATGACTTCATCAGCCCGAGGTTGGAGAAAAGGACCATCAGTGAAGTAACCGCTTATCCCGGAATCATCACGATCGCCCTGGCGCTGGCATGCCTGTACCTGGTGCGAAAGAAAAACGCTTTAAGTGATAAATACGGCTTGGAAGTACAGTATATAGGCACACCAGGCATGATTGGAGATCACGGTAAAACGTTGAACAGAGCCGTTAACTTCAGTGTTCTCTCGATTGTGATCGCGTTCATCCTTTCAATGCCGCCGCTCATGACAATAGGAAACACCAGAGTGCCGACGCCTTCCATCGTAATAAGCGCCATAGTCCCTTTCTTCCGTTACTACTCCAGGTGGTCGCTCGTAGTCACCTTCGGACTTTGCCTGCTTGCCGGCATCGGCTTCGCGCTCTTGAAAAGAAAATGGAGGCTGGGCAAGCGAACAACGGCAGCCGCCTGCCTGGCGGCAATAATGCTCTTTACCGTCGACACAACAATTGTTCCCCCGTTCAGGTCGAAAGAAATCAGAGTTGCTCCGGAAGTAATCACGAAACTGGCCGGCTTCCCAAAATACGAACCGGTAGCCATTTACCCGCTTGCCCAGGGCCAGGAATACGCGACTCTATATTATTTTTATCTTCAACAGTTCCACCTTCACCCTATGCTTAATGGAATTAAACCCGCAACGGAAGCGGACCTGTACAGGCTGGCTTTGAAAGATATCTACTCTCCATACACACCGAAGATGTTAAAGGCACTGAATATCAGTAAAGCCATCGTGCTGAATGACTACTACGCCGACAAGAACTATGGAAACTACCCCGTTGGGGCTCCTTTCGACCCAGGTAAAATGCCGGAAGGTTACACCCTTGCGGCAAAAACAGACGATGGCTGCATATATGAGATCACGGCGGAGCCGGCACCTGTTTTTCCCCTCTACAACACAAATTTTACACCCCCCGCTATTCTTGAAGACGGCAGGTCCTGGTCCGTGATGACAGGGCCGACAGGGCAAATTCTGCTTAAGCGCGTGTCAGATCATACAAAGTACTCTTTTTCAATAGAAGTTTATAATCCCGGGGAAGCGGGAACGGTAAGGGTTAAGGTTGATGACAGAACGATCGAGGCCGTAAACCTGGAGACCGGAAAAAGCCTGCTGTATGTTCCCGAGCTGGAATTATATGATGAATCGGAAACAATCGAATTCGAATGGGATGGGAGTCCGGTACAGCTGGATGGGAAGCAGTTCAGAACCGGCGAAGAAATAGACGCGTTCCTCTTGTTCTCGAACCCCCAATTGAGTGAACTTGACCCAGCCGTCCAGTAGAGGGCTTTCGCAACCTAACGCGAACTGACATTTATACCGATACTATTTTCATGATCGAAAAGATGGCATTCTGAAGGAAAAGTGCCTGGTTGGCTGGAATAACGAAGATGCAAACCACACATAAAGCCGTCTTTCGCCCGGTTAAAATGATTTGCGAGGTCGACAAGTGAAATATTGCCGAATATGTGGTGTGGATTACCCGGATGAAGCACAGTTCTGTCTTAAGTGCGGAAAAAGCCTTGAGTTTTCTGATATCCAGGAACATGAAGCGGAATCCGGGGAATACGAGGCCGAGCCGGCATCGTTTACCCCATCAGGCTCCTATGATGCCGACCAATCATCACAGGCCCGTAAGCGTCACTCCACCGAACCTCCTCCGGATTACGCAACCTGTATGCGGGAAGAGGTCGAGAAAGCGGCGCGAATGGCTGAAACCTGGCATTCCGAACAGGAGCAGTATCCTGAAGAACACTCCGAAATATCTCAAGATGATGTTATCGCGGACATCTCTAAAGAAAAAAAACCGTGTGCCAGATGTGGGACCATGAACCCGCACAACACAGTCTATTGCATAAACTGCGGAGCGGAGATCGACAAAGGCGGAATTCCGGAAGCGGCTGAAGCAGGTCGACCCAAGTTTTACAGCCCTCCTCCGGTGCCTCCAGCCCGGACTTATCAGGTTCCACAGTACAGTTATCCGGCAACTCACGGCACATCTCACGGAGATTGCTTTCGATCGGGAACACCCACTGTCTACAGGAGCAAAGCTTCGTTTTTCACCCGCATGATGGAATGGAGCGCGTGGGTCTGGGTAGGATTAATATCCGCAGTTGTCATTATCTCTGCGGGGGTATGGTTCTTCTTCTATGGCGGCATGGACATGGTGTTCAGCACCGAACTTAAGAATATGGGCAAAGCGGATGCCGCCATGGCCGACCTTTCAAGTTATGAGTACACGATCGATATGACATTTGACAGCGCCGAAAAAGGCCAGTTCAAAGGAGACGGAAAGTTGCTGCACGAGTCTCCTGATAAAACTTCATGGGCGGTAAATTTGATTGTGCCCGGCAGCCAGGCACTTCAACCACGGTGGATGCAAATCGGCGCAAACCAGTACATCAACAAAGGAACCGGCTGGGAGCAAATAGGTTCGGACACTCGAGATGCCGGCGCCAATAACCTCTGGACCGGTTATTCAGGTATTGAGAATCTTGGAGACCAGAGTCTTGATACGTTTACATGCAGTCACTACAAGTACAGAATAAGCTCTGATGTGTTCAGTATCATGACAGGTATGACAAGTTCCCAAGGAATTGGGGACACGGTTATGGAAATATGGATTGACATCAAGACTAATAGAATAATACGCATGACTGCCAACGTCTACGGACTTCTGGTTGGAGGCGTAAAAGCAAATGCCGTAATAAGTATGGAACTTTCGGAAACAGGGTTGGCATATAATTTACAGCCTCCCATCCGTTAGAGGGTAGACAGCATCAGATTTCGGGAGAAAGATGTTCTTGAAGGTTATATGTTACAGACAGAGCCAGAGAATCCCGGGCAAAGGCAGTATTTGAAATAAGTGGACACCGGTCGGGCAGGTCAACCCGCTTTGACCGGTCGTACTATAGGAAGGAATGAGGTCAAGCAAAAATGGTGAATCCCGGCGCGGACGAAGAAAAGGCGAATAAGCTTCTCGACTTGATTTCAAGTATTGAAGCTGGCGAAATTACCGCCGCCGAAGCGGCACAAGAGTTTGCCAACATAGACGCGGAATCCACCGTAGCTTCAGTAGTTGCCTCAAACAAAGCCATAGAGGAGCTTGAAAACGAGAATCTGGGCATAGAAGATGCCGAAAAGCTGATTCACAAACAAGCTGATCTTCACCCCACCGCCACTCCCCTGTTTATTGCATGTTCTCTTATCGCAAACAAACAGCGGAACCAGTTGGACCTTACCGGCTATATCGCCTTATCAAAAATCAAGAACGACCGGTACCTCACCGAGGAAGTCGCCAGGCGAGCCTACACAAAAGAGGGAGCTTTCAGCAAGCTGATGGCCACCCTTGAAGAAAAGAAGGAACTTCTAAAAAAGGATTTATACATAAGTGAAGGAGCAGGTGACCACGTAATTGATCATTTCCTGGTTCAGGAACTTGCTGATACGGAAACCATGCTGGACCCTGAGACTCTGAAGCTTGTACTTGAAAGAAAAGACGGTATCGAGCCGATTCTCATTGGTTTCCTGAGGGACCTTCTCGGCCCTCAAATCGCTATAGCACCAAAACATACTCTCATGTATCCCATAAAGATCCTTGGTCACTGGAAGTCGCTGGACGCGTTGCCCTTGTTGCTGAAAGCCCTGAATTTATGTGTGACCGAACAGCTTCAGGAAATCATAATGGCCCTGGTAAAGCTCGGCTCCGAATACCCTGTGGAGGTCTCGGAGGGACTAATCGGGATGATCAATGACCCTAACTGCGAAGATGCGCGGTTTGCCGCCATTGAGACACTGGGTTACCTCTGGAGCAAGGAAGACAACCTCGAATTCCTGACCCGGTCGATAGCTTCGCTTGACCTGAAAGACGCATTTTTTAACGGCATGTTCAGTTTCCTGGCCCAGTCACTGCTTATGACGGGACAGGAGGAGGCGTCGAGAGGACTGTCAGAGGTGATGGAGAAAGACCGGGAGAAGTTGAGCGAAAATCTGGTCGAGAGGGTCGGAAAAGGCCTGGAACTGTTCAAACCACAGGATGACGACCGAATGGAGAAGGTCGCCACTGAAAACATCTATGAAATCTGCTGCAAGCCACCCGCGGCTTACTCCAAGAACTGGCGCTCCACGATGAGTCTGCGCCGCGAAAAAAGACTCGCGGAAGAGTCCGGCGCCCTGAAAGAGCTCGAAATAACACGCATTAATGAACTCATGAAAACCGCAAAAGATGAGCTTTGTCCCTGCGGCAGTAAAAAAGAGTTCCAGAACTGCTGTCTTCCGAAACTTGAAGCTCAGAAAAAGCTAATTGACAGGAAATAATTAGCTTCGTATAACCTTTGTCCGTTTATTTGCAGTTGTATCAGGAGTGCTTTTCGTACGGCTTGACCCCGTATACTTCTTCATAAGCGCCGCACATGGGGCATAACCCGATTTTTGACTCAAGCTTTACTATCTGGTACATAAGGCCTTTGCCCTTTTCCCGGCCTTTTACACAAATAGGACACTTGGAGTTGCAGAATTCCGCCTTTTTCAAAGTCTTCTCGTCAAACTGCGGTTTTGCCTCTTCCTTCGCATCTTTCTTGGACATATCAACCTCCCACCCTAGCAGTTGAATTCCATAGAATAATAACACAGGTGTCCCAGTGCTTGTGTTTTCACGAAGTGAAAACAAAAGTTCTGGCACCTGTCAAACTTTATTGTGTCCCAGTGCTTGTGTTTTCA
>JAFGMY010000083.1 GCA_016927325.1 Actinomycetota bacterium
ACTTCATTCGCAACCAGAGACGACAGAGCGATCGCCTCGGTAAGCAGGACAATAAAGACAATTACCGGCAACATTAAATCTCTTAACGGGATCTGTTTTCCCGCTCTGTCAACACCAAGGATGATTTCATCTTCCTCGGGATACGTAACCGGTAGTTCGTCGCCTGCAATTGCATAGGCCATCTCACGGACAAAACTGGTTACATAAGTTCTCTCATCCTCCGGTACATCGGGGGAAAGATAGATGTCAACCGTAGTCGGTTCACCGGCTTCTACCTTCTGCATGAACTCATTCCCGAAATCAATCCCTATTCCGGTGCTGACCTCGTCACCGCCGGGAACTTTGACTTTTCCCCCGGTTTCAACAGCATTAGCCAGCTTTTCTGTTGAATCAAACTGTACCAGCACCATACCTTCTTCAGCTGCGGCAACTTTCTTGTACCCCTCAATCAGTTCTTCCATGTTTTCCTGGTGAACTCCGATGACCATTGATTCGTCAACAGTACCGGGCAGTATCCAGAAAATAACAATGAAAACAACCACGACAAGGGGTGTCAGGACCATCCATACCTTATCCCGCATAAACAGCTTGAGATCCTTGGTGGATATTCGCCTGATAATTGAAAATGAAGAGATATTTTTCATTATTCCAGCCTTCTGCCGGTCAATTGAATAAAGATGTCCTCCAGTGTCGCCTCTTCAGTATGCATATCCATGACATCGTAGTTCTCTAGAATTCTCTCGGTTTTCACTGCGGAGTCTTCCCTGTCGAGATCGATTTCCTCCTCGGCAAGCACACCTTCCCTGTGGTAGCGAACCTTGAGAACTCTCTTGCCGTGCTCATGTTTGAGGTTATCGGGTGTATCCAGGGCAACTATCTTTCCCTCGTTTATAAAAGCGACCCTGTCCGAAAGAACATCCGCTTCCATCATGTCGTGCGTTGTAAGGAAAACCGCAGCACCTCTCGCCTTCTCCTGAATGATAACCTCTCTTATTGTCCTCGCCGATACCGGATCAAGCCCGTCGGTAGGCTCATCCAGGAACATAACCGCGGGCGTATTTACAAGCGTGCGAGCTATCATCAAGCGTTGCTTCATACCTTTTGAGTAGTTGCTTACCCGGTCTTTCCTGTCAACGGGCAGTCCTACCCTCTTGAGCAGATCATCCGCGTCGATATTATTAACACCAAATAGAGAAGCAAAAAATTTCAGGTTCTCTACTGCCGACATCTCCTCGTACAAATTCTTCTCCTCGAAACATACACCTATCCTGGCCTGGACGTCTTTCTTTTGTTTCGATATGTCCATGCCCAGAATGTCGACTTCGCCCTCCTCTACGGGAAGAAGCCCGGTGAGCATTTTGACTGTAGTGGTTTTTCCCGCTCCGTTCGGACCCAGAAATCCCATTACTTCACCGGCCCCGACGTTAAAGGAGATGTGATCTACAGCTTGTACGCCATCATACGCATAAGCTACATTCTCTACCCTTACAGAATCAGCCATGGCAATACCTACCGTTCCCTGATTGTTCTACTCGATCGCGTTCTACTGGAATCTTCTTTCCCGTCTCATGTCATTCCTCGTCAATTCTATCACTGACGCATCTTAAGAAATAAATCGGTTGATTATGAAAACAGTGCTCTATTTGAATACTGTCTTATATGAAGCTACAAGCGGCATCAAAAACCGGTTTTGAGAGAGCTTCCTCATTCTTCCAACTCTCCAATCGCGCTAAATCTATCCAGCATCTCTTTGCCGTGGGGTGCAAAGCTCAGCATCCGTGTCAGGTCCTTCCCCGCGTCATGGAGCCCCATATGACCTCCAACAACCCAGCGCTTACTCTCAGTAACATCGTATACAATTCCATCCACCGCAACCCATGCCGGCTTTCCACCGGACCCGTCATTTTCCCTAAGCTGTTCGTATGTTATCTTTTCCATTTTATTTCTCCTGTAATCGGTATGAATGCAGACCGCTGATGATCAACTTAACAAATTATGTAATTATGACCTCTGTCAATCCGCTCTCCTGCCCTCACCACCCTGACTACCGTGATATTTAAATATATTAACAAGGTTTATTGAAAAAGATCGAATTATTCAAGTAGATACTTTTTTGAAAAGGAGATGAAATCAACTTGAAAAGATATGCACACAGATTATGGGTTTTCCTCGCGATTTTAATATTATCCTCCTTGATCGTAATACCAGCCGGTTGTGGCAAGCAGGGCCTGGAAACAGTCCGGGTGAAAGGCGGAACCATTAAAGGGAATCAGATAGATGGAATCTGGACATACCTGGGCATTCCCTACGCCGCGCCACCGGTCGGAGAACTTCGCTGGAAGGAACCGGTGCCGGTTGAAGAATGGGGAGGTGTCCGTGTTTGCAGCACATACGGCCCTTCGTGCCCCCAACCAGAAAGCGAGCTCCTGGAAGTTGAGCGAGAAGATGAAGACTGCCTTTACCTGAATGTCTGGTCTCCCGCCGAAAACCCCGATGAAAAGCTTCCAGTAATGGTGTTCATTCACGGAGGCGGCTTTAACACGGGATCCGGCTCACAGGATATCTATGAAGGGGACAAACTCGCCGGAAAAGGTGTGATAGTCGTAACCTTTAACTACAGGCTTGGACCTCTCGGTTATCTGTGCCACCCTCTCCTGAGTGAAGAGTCCCCCGAAGGTGTATCCGGAAACTACGGCATGCTCGATCAAGTTGCAGCGTTTAAATGGGTCCAGGAAAACATAAGCGCATTTGGCGGCAATCCAGAAAATGTAACCGCGTTCGGTGAATCGGCGGGCGCTTTGAGCGTTATCAACTTGATGATCAGCCCACTGTCAAAAGGGCTTTTTCAACGCGTCATCTCAGAGAGCGGGTCGTTCTACGACGGCCTTCCTGCAAGCAGGGACAACACCATGGAAAAAGCTGAAAACTCCGGTGAAGAGCTCGCGGCAATCCTCGGCTGCAATTCATCCCCCGATATTCTTGAAGCCATGCGCGAAAAGACCCCTGTGGAACTTATCGAAGCCGCCGGTAATATTGAAGACGACCGTTTGGGGTTGGGTAACTTCAATCCGGTGATCGACGGATGGGCCATTCCTGATAATCAATCAACGCTGTTCGCTGAACGAAAACAAATGAAAATCCCCCTTCTCGCAGGCACAAACGCGGACGAGGGAACTATTTTTATCCTGGGGTCGGGCGTCTCGTCAACTGACAGCCCCGAGGGCTATGAAAACTACGTCAGATCCCTCTACGGGCCGAACGCCGACCTGGCGCTCGCTACCTTCCCTGTCGAACAGGGCGACGCGTTTGAAGCCTTAAACGGCCTGATAACCCAGATGGGATTCGCGGCCGGTGCGAGGTTTGCCGCGTCGTGCCAGGCGGAATACGGCCTTGACGCTTATCTCTACAACTTCTCACGCAGGCCCGACCTGCCCCTGATAGAAATGGTCGGATCGTGTCACGCCCTGGAGTTGTTCTATGTGTTCGGCAACTTCACCGGCCGATTCGCCGACCTGAGGAACAGCCTGATAGATCTTGATCTTTCCGAAGATATTATGTCCTACTGGACCAACTTCGCAAAAACAGGAGATCCCAACGGTAAAAATCTTCCTGAATGGCCCACTTACACAGTAAAGGGGAAAATATATCAGAACCTTGATTCTGAAATCACAACCGGCGAAAACCTGTACGGCGACTCCTATCCTCTTGTCAGACAGACAACCGGATGGCAGTGGTAATCGATACGGAAGTATACTGATATCATGACAGCAGTCCCGTTGAATGCAAAATCCGGAAAATGGCCCCGAACCTATGCCAGCTTCCGTACGATAAACGCACATCAATTCTGTTCTCTGAACCACAACGATTCAAGAGTTTTGCGTTTGTCAAAAGGAGCATGAAACTGACGGTTAAAAACAACAAATAGTGCTCTTTGCGCTTTCTGACAAGTTAGAACGGAACCCGTCATGATCGGGAACACAGTGTGAGGGTCTTAAGATAAGTGCCGGGCACTTTTTCAATATTACTTTCCTATGGTTATGACCTTGTATTTCCTGGTTCCTCCAGGCGCGTTTACTGAAACAATATCGCCCAGCTTGCAGTTCATTAGTGACATACCGATAGGGCACTGATGCGAGATCTTACCGTTAGCCGGGTCCGTCTCTGTGGGGCCGACCAGCCTGTACTCCTGCTTCTTGCCGCCGTTTTCAATATCCACTATCTGAACCAGGGAACCTACTCCGACAGTTTCCGTAGTTATATCCTTGTCCTCGACAACCGTCGCCCTGGCAATCAATGTCGCCGTTTCACCTATCTGTTTTTCCAGTTGGAGATAAGCGTTTCTAGCTTCATCATATTCCGCGTTCTCCGACAGGTCGCCATGGGCAATGGCGTTTTTCATCTGCTCAGATATTTCACGGCGCTTTGTGGTCTCCAGAAATTTGAGCTTTTCCTCAAGGGCCAGCATGCCTTCAGACGTGATTATCGTTTCGTTTTCCATAATCTCTCCTAAAAAAATATTACCAGGACGTTACCCGGTGCTTATTACCTTACCATATTGCCGGCGGCGAATCCGCAATCGTCATGAATCTTCATGATTTAGGACAGCGAAGCCATCCGCAAATGGCCTGACCTGACATATTCATCCGAAGCTATGCCTTCGATAAGTTTTCAGCGCAAACTCGAAGCATGCACCATTATCACCATGAGCCCTGTTTGCTCCCGAACAGGCTCCTGCTGTATTGTACGGTATCAGCTTCCCTCCCGGTTACCCGTGAGCCGTCCTTGCGAAAAGGTGGAAGTCTCCTCCATATCAGCTGGGCCATACTTTCCATCCTGAGAATTCCCGGTGGCGCTCCGGCGCGTCTTACTTTATGTGAGTTTCAAGTACTGATATCGTCGATTCCAGAAACCGCCTCAGTTCCACAATCGCTTGTTCACCGGCACTCTCTTTAAGGGATGGAACCGCCTGTGCCGCAAGGGGCGCACCGGCATTCCTCAGCAGAGGTACAGTGGCGGCCATCAGGCCGCGGGCCCTTTCTATGCCCCTGAGGGAACGCCCATCCATATCTCCGTTTTCCGCGAAGTCAATCGCCGCAAGAAAAAGAGCCTTGAAAATATCAGACCACACAAAGAACACAGGTAAGCTTGAAGACGATGAAAATATCTTTGCTGCTTTATCGGACGCCCCCTCGATCCAGTAATCGTTCCACCCTGATTGCCCATATTTTCGCACGACACCGGCATTCACCAGTTGTTCAAGAGCGATGTAAGTGGAGGACTGTCTGTATTTGGTCCTGGAAGCTATCGCGTTGGAACTGCCCCTTCCGCCGGTCATCAGGTAAGTCATGCAGTCCGCCCTTGCCCCTTTCCCGTACTCCTGCCTGAATCTGAACATCATGTTTGCCTGATTTCCAAGTTCCGGTTTGCCTGAATTCCCTCGCATTCTCGGTTTTCCGCGTACAAAGCCATGCCTTAAAAATATCTCGTCAGCCTCTTCAACATCTCTTGAAATACCCTTATCGGGCAACCAGAATGATACGATCCGGTCGATATCACCCGCTCCGTTATCACTCTTTCCAATCCTTCCCAGCAGATCCCCGCCACCGGCTTCTGAAACATGTTCCGCGAACGCGGCCAGTACCTTCCTGGTTTCCCCATCGAACTCGGCGGCGATTAAACCCAGCCGGGATTTCTTGAGAAGATCGGGGTTTGATAATGTCCAATCAAGAGATTCGTCAAACAGCCTCGGGCTGAACCGGCCGAGTGAACAACTCGCCACTATCAGCGCCTCGGGATCAACTACGGAAAGATTGCATGGTCTTCCGGTAAGCGAGGCTCCAACTGCTACCCACTGTGCCCAGACGATTCCCTCGATCCTGTCAAGCAAGTTCTCTTGCCAGCTCTCCATGACCCATCACTTCCAGCAGTTCCATTACCTTTTCTTTCGCCTGCCCCATTTCCAGGCAGTAACCTGCACCGAATTCCGCCTCCGCACGAGAAACACCCATAGATTTAAGGTCCCCAAGGTCAACGTCTCTTTCGGGATCCAGCGACGCATACATCTTCAAGGCCACCATATCAAGCCTCGAACAGAGCCTGATGCGCAGCTTTATTCCATGTTCCCTGATAATTGCCCTTTCAATGATCCCGGCCGGCAACCCGTTGTCTATCAGGGTCCTCGACTGAAAGTTTATCCACCTTTTTGGAAGGTTGTTCGCCGCCGCAATACGCGCCCTGGCTTCTCGGAATACCTTCTGCACCGTTGGGCTCTCCAGGATAACGCACCCTTCCTTCTCTATGATAAATCCCATCCCGTCTATATCCGTGGTAGCCCGGTCCATAACCAGATCCTGCATTATAAGCGCCATGCTCCCGCAAACAAGAATATCCATCGGATCCGCGTCGATATCTTCCAGAGCCTCACCGAGTTGACCCAGCAGTAACTCGGCTCTTTCCTTATTCAAGGTGAAATCGCCCACAGTATTCTCCCTTAGCCTATTATACTTATAGTAATATCCTATAACTATTATAGTAATTATTCAATGGATAGCTCCCTTTTCTTAAATCTCTTGCGTTTTGTCGGCTTGGGGTCGGGTCTTGCGTCTTGCTTTGTTGACAGAGAGTTTGACCGGAATTCAGAGCATTTATTTTCAGAGGTTGAACCATTGCGAGTCTAAAGGCTGGTGCACCGGAATTGAACACTATATCTGGAGCGGGAAACGGGGTTCGAACCCGCGACCTCGAGCTTGGAAGGCTCGCGCTCTACCAATTGAGCTATTCCCGCTTGTTCATATAATAATACATAAACCGGTGGTTCGGGCAAGTGACCTGCGCGTCGCGTCAATTATTCTTCGGACCCGGCGACCGCGAATTTCCTGTCCGCTAATCTTTCAAACCCCGCTTTCTCGTAAACCCTTATCGCGGGCAGGTTGTCCTGCATCACCTCCAGATAAACTCCAGGACCGCTTGAGAGTATCCGGCTGGAAAGTTCTCCCACGCAGGCCGTAGCGTATCCCTTCGAACGCATGCCTGGAGCGGTGAATACCCTGATTATCTGTCCACCCAGGCCGTCAACCCATAATCCATCTGCTTTTGAGACTACTCTACCGCCGACCCTGATGACAAAGGAGGAGTCTCCCTCTATGTGTCCCGTGAGAAGAAACCTGTTGTCCTCTTCGCTCGTCGGACTGTTTCCGAACTGTTCTGTATCAAAGCCCCTTGATATCTCCAGCAGTTCTTCCAGCATACCCATGTCAGCCAGTTCCACCAGTTCGGATAAAGGCATTTCCCGGATCTCTTCCGCACCCATTAGATAAAGCTCGAAAACGCGGTCCAGCGGAAAGATTTCTCTTGAAATGTTTTTCAGTACGTACTCAACCTGTGACGCTTCGCCCGCGATGATGTTCGGCTTCAGCTCCTCTTCCGCAAGATACTCGCCTATCCCTTCGAGACACGCGCAGTCCTCGGCCCATATGAAAAGCGATCCAAGACCGTATAGAGCCGCTATCGCCGCCAGTCCCGAATCCCCGCGCCTTCCAAAGTAGTGGCCGTGGATACAGGTATCACCAGGGTCCATTCCCACCGTAACGATATCGTAGAGCATAATCATAGCGTGACGGGGGTCTTTACTTAAGAATTCGACCGCCTCTTTCCAGTTATTATTGTCGAGCCTTTCAAACGGTTCCATATCACTACCCTATTCATCAGCTTACGCCGAAGGTGAAACGCGGATGCTACCTGGTATCCAGTTGTACGTATTCGAGGGCCGCATCCGGCCATAACTGACACTGCAACTCATACATTCTGGAAAAGTCTTCGTTTCTACAGTCTCTTGTTTCGATCTTCAAACGTCTTCTCCTGACTCAATTATTGTCTATGCATTATACAGGCAGTCCTTCACAATCATTTATAAATTATCGAGATTCCGGCATTTTCTTTTGCCCGAAGTGTTTTCATGCAACTTCTGTCGGCAAAGCAGACCCCGCCCTGAAAGAGGTTGGAAAGTATTGCGGGGCTTATTATCCCATCCAGAAGCGGCACGTATGCATGTTATGAATAAAGCCTGTTAAAATGTTTAGATAGCCGGTTTCGGGATTTACTGGTCGGGGTGGCCGGATTCGAACCGGCGACCTCCTGCTCCCAAAGCAGGCGCGCTAACCTGGCTGCGCTACACCCCGCATATTCGCTGGATCATAATACCAGCTTATTCTGTAAATGGTAACACGGGGAGGATCAGTCCACCTTCTTTTCAATTACTTTCCATACGCCGTTGCCGTCCTGCTCCAGCGTATAGGTAACATCCCGCTCAACACCGGCAAGGGCTGAAACCAGCTCAAGGCCCTGGTAGGTGTTGACCGCCCACTTCTCTTTGCTTCTGACCGTAGCGATCTCCTCGGAAAGCATCCTGTACTCACTGAATTTCACGCTTTTCAGGACCAGAACCTGAAACTGATCTTTCCCCAGCAGATCCAGGACTTTCTGCGTCTCGGCTTCCAGCAGTTTCCCATCAATTACAGCTTTCAACGATTCCGCCCTCAGATTCCGCACCGCGTCGATATAAACAACATAATAGTCATTTACCGCCTTTGCCAGTTTCCGCTCAGTCTCTTTAGCAGGCTTGAGTGCGACAGAAATACCGTCGGGTGCATAGAAAGTATCCTTAACCGTCTTGCAGCCCGGCAGAGAAACCTCTATCCCGTGCAGTCCCTCGGGTAGATTGTTTAAATCAAGACCGGTCTCGGCTCTGGTCAAATCCGCCCTTACACTGCCATCGTCGCCGCCACCAAAGATCCAGTATATCTTCATGACCAACTGCGCTATTTCGGTACCAACATCCTTGCTCTGCTGCACGATTCTGTCCGCGGAATCCGCAACCGATCCCCAGGAAAATCCGCTGGTCGTAAACCGGTCGAATATCCACTGTGCTTCATTCGCCACATCATCGATCTTAACCATTATCCTTTTGAACTCATCAACGCTGGACCGTGCCAGATTTATGATTTTACGCACATACTCGATAGCGCTTTCGATATCATTGGGCAGGTCCCCCAGCGTCAGTGCGTCACTCAATACTTCGCTTTCTTCGGCATACCCGACCTTCATGCCGTCTATCACAATCTCCGAACCAACCGGTGAAACGAGAACCCGGGTAGGTCCCCGGGAAAGTCTCAGCCTGTACTTGTTGACAGGCCAGGTGCCACCCGCCGACTCAACATCTATCCTTACGTCATAATTGGTTTTACCGTACTTGAGAGTCGCGACAAAAGACATCCCTTCTACTGTGTCATCTGAAATGACTTTACCGAAGATACTGTTTTCATGTTGTCTTTCCCTTATCTCGTAACCAATCAGACGGCCCATTTCGTCCACCTGGAATAACTGCCAGTTCTTAAAGTAGTCAAAGGAAGAGAACTGGCCTTCAGAATGTGACAACATGCCGTACGCGTCCTTGTATTCCCCGACTTTCAGGTGGGAAAGGTACCGATCGATATTGGCTGAAGGGCTGTTGTGTCCGGCAATTATGAAAAGTGCCACCACTCCGGCGGCCACCAGGAGTATCATCAGCGGTAAGCCTATCTTCACGATTCGTGGAATTTTTTTAAACCATTCGGCAAACTTGACGGCCCAGGGCTCAATCCCTCCGGGAGCACCCGCCTCATACGCCTCCTCTTTCACTCCCTTGATCTGCTCGCCGCATTCATTGCAGAACTTGGAATCGCCGTCTATCCCAACACCACAATTCGGGCACTTTATCCCGTCTTCCGGTGTTTCCTCCCCGGAATCATCCGGATCGTTCTCTTCCGCTCGAGTTTCATCCCGTCCTGTGATATCCGGTTCCTTATCCGTTTCCACAGGCACCTCTGATGGTCGTTCATCGGAGTTTCCGGCATCTTCCACCTTTTCATCCGGGTCATTCTCTACGGGCTGTTTTTCCGTATCCGCTGAATCTTTGAACCTTTTCCAAATACCGTTAATCATTATCAGCCCCCTCCCTTGGATAAGGCGAGCTTGCGTCCCCTGTCGTAACTCGTCAAGATTATGCCAAAAATAAAACCGATGAATAGAAATATCGTCACTATCTGCCCTGAAGCAACGCTTACACTTATTACGTCAATGTTCTTCAGTACCGACTTCAGCACCTGGCTCAACGTAAATGTCGTAATCCAGATGGTAAACATCACTCCACCGAAAAAAGTGCATATATGGGTCTCGACGACAAGCCTTCGCGACCCTAATCCCGCGGTCATCATCAATGAAACGATCAGCGGAATGATCGACAGAAAGAACAGTATTCTCGGAACGAATATTTCCCAGCCGCTGAACCGTCTCGAGACAAGAGATATCCCGAGTATATCCAGACGTATGAAAGCCCAGGGCGCGAATACCATCGACATTAGAAGCACGATGAAAAGCGACATGAGGATCGGACCCCTGCGGCTCCAGGTTATTGAAAGGAACTTCGCGAGATCCAGGGGCCCAACTGGAACGGATGGCTCACCGGCCCCTTCGGTCTTGCCCCCGGAGTCAGAAAAACGGAACCCGCATTCTTTGCAGAATATGCTCCCTTCATCATTCTCAACATCGCACATCGGGCAACGCATTGCCATCAACCCCTTCTTGAAGCGTTTCCCCTCCCGGCCGTTTCCGCAAATATCTTAATGCTCGATTAGAACGTGATTCAATTTTATCTTATTGCATGATTTCGCAATACGATCAATATAACCTTCAAATATGGACTGCAAACGACTGCCGCTTACCGGTTTTCGCTTTAAACCATCCATGCCCTTCGTCGGTAATTGAATATTGACACCCTTTATTCGTGTACTTAAAGGCCTGTCGGATAATCTGTAGAACCAATTTATTGAATTGTTGTTTTTCGAATCAACCCGCGGGAACGATGCTAAAAGAAAGCGCAGCCAGGCAAAAAACCATAGAGTTCGAGTCGAGATTCGGACGTGGAGCCGAAATCGGTCTTTTTTTCGCTCCCGGGCGGATAAACCTCATAGGAGAATTCACAAACGTCATTGGAGGAAAAGTACTTTCGTTCGCAACCGAACAAGGTACTTACGCCATGCTTCGAAAATCCGGGCTTTCACCTTCGCGCCTCTATTCGGAAACATTCAGCCAGGAAGTCGCGGTCGATCAATCAGACCTGAAGAAGATGGGAGACTGGGCGGATTTCATCCGTGGCGTATGTAAATATTCTATCGACGCGTGCGGAAAGCTGCCGCCCTTTGACGCCTACTATTTCGGGGACTTGCCGGTCGATGCCGGGCTTTCTTCCTCATCCTCTTTTTGTGTGGCTACCTGCCTCGGGCTGTCAAGTCTCGGCTGTGACCTGGACAAAGAAGATATCTTCAAGATTGCCCGAAGGGCGGAATACGAGTTTGTTAATATAAACTCACCGGTTAACGACCAGCTTGCCGTCCTCTATGGAAAACAAGACAACGTGATGCTGGTGAACTGCGAGGACATCGATTACAGGCACGTGCCGTTCAACATCGGGGATGTGGAGGTAGTGGTCGCCCACAGCGAAGTAAGAAGCACTTTCGTGAAAAACGATCTCCTCGAAAAACTTAAGGGGTGCGAAGAAGCCATGGAACTCCTCCAGGCGGAGATCGGAAACAGGAAAAGCCTTTCCGAGATTACTATTGGGGAATTCGAGCGCACCAGATGGTCTCTTCCGGACGAACTGGCCAACCTGGCCGGATACATAATTTATGAGAACGCCCGCGTTGAAGAAGCCGCGGCATGCGTCGAAAAAGGTGACAAGAAAGCCCTCGGCCACCTTATGAACCGTTCGCATGAATCGTTCCGTGATCTTTTCGGGGTGGTCCACCAAGACCTTGAGACACTCAAGGAAATTGCGGACAGTCAGCCCGGGGTGTGGGGCAGTAGAATGGCGAGCGGAGCAATCGGGGGTTGTGTTATCGCTGTGGTGGATCAGGATGAAGTCGAACATTACATGAGAAGGATCCCTAACCTTTTCTGGCAGGCCACATGCAACGATACGCAGGTAACCAGTTCCCGCCCCGGAAACGGAGCACGACAGTATGGGGTTTCTTAAATGAAGGTCCTGATTACCGGCGGAGCAGGGTATATCGGTTCAGTTACCGCGCGCAGACTGGCGGACTCCGGATATGACGTTCTAATCGTTGACAACCTTTCACTCGGTCACAGGGAATCGACAGGAACTCTTAAGTTCGAGTGCGTGGACCTGGACGATAGAAAAACCGTCTCCAGAGTTTGCGGAGACTATAAACCGGATGCCGCGATCCACTTCGCCGCCAGGAGCCTGGTGGGAGAATCGATGACCGATCCCCTTTCCTACCTTGGAGGTAATGTCGCGGCAAGTCTTAACCTTTTCCGCTCCCTTGTTGAGAACGGTTGCCGTAATATTGTCTTCTCTTCATCCGCCGCGGTATATGGGATACCCGGGTCCGTCCCCATAGACGAAAACGCGCCGGTCCGGCCTATCAATCCATATGGATCATCAAAATGGATATGCGAACAGTTGCTGGGCCAGTTCTCCTCAAGCGGTCTTCTAAATTTCGTGTCACTCCGTTACTTCAACGCCGCGGGCGCTGATATAGGAAATGATTTAGGTGAAGATCACGAGCCGGAAACCCATCTTATTCCAAGGGTCGTTCTGGCCGCGCTGGGCAAATACCCGAGTGTGAAAATTTTTGGAACGGACTACCCCACCGGTGACGGCACTTGCGTTCGGGATTATATACACGTAAACGATCTTGCGGGTGCCCACATCGCAGCCCTCGACTATCTGCTGGAACGCGGCGGCAGCACCATTTTAAACCTTGGAAACGGGGACGGTTTTTCGGTCAGGGAAATCATTAGCCTGGTAAAAGAGGTTTCCGGCGTCAGCTTCAGCGTAAGCGAGGAAGACAAACGACCGGGCGATCCACCCGTGCTCATAGCTTCAAACAGCCGAGCCGAGTTTGAAATCGGCTGGAAACCTCAACTCGGCATTCGCGAAATAGTAAGATCCGCATGGGAGTGGCACAGCATGCACCCTGACGGGTACTCAGGATAAGGCATCCAATGCGATTTTAAACGACATGTACCTGTCTGTAATAATCCCGTGGACCCCGTAATCGATCAATTTGACCAGATCTTCATCCCTGTTGACAGTCCAGGGGACAACTTCCAGGTTGTGGCGTTCCACATGCTCCATAAGTTCGTCATTTACGCTGTGATACTGGGGGCAGATAACGGTCGCGCCCGCCGCGATCGCATTGTGTATCTTCTGCTCGTCTCCGTACCATATCCTGTAGAGATACCCCGTCTTGATATTCGGGTAATCCTGCTTGAACTCATCCAGAAATCCAAGGTCAAACGATGTGATTATTACGGAACCGTCAATATTGTAAGCCTCGAGAAGCTGCCCTATTTCCCTCACTGGAGCGTCCTTGATCTCAAGGTTGAAACGCACCCAGCCTGCGAGGCAGTCTAGGACGTCGCTCAAGAGCGGGCGTTCGGGCGCGTATTTCAAAAGGTCCTCGTAGCTGGTCTTGCTCACGATATGTCCCCATATGACAGCGTCGTGACATAATATAAGCTTTGCGTCCCGGGTCATTCGAACATCCGTCTCTATCGTCCTGACGCCAGCCCTGACCGCATTCTCCATCGCGTCAAGCGTATTATCGATCCCGAAACCCCGGCCGCCCCTGTGCGCAATTAAATACAAAACCAACCTCTTGTTTTCGCCACCGTCACCCGGTAGCTGTAAAGGTACTATCCTTTCCCGGAAACAGTCCCCGGGCAACCCGTATTACTGCTAATAGTAAAATCGGTAAAAACAGCGGCAAGTATTAACCTTTGCTGAAGCATTTATTGACAGCTATAGGCCGGATCTGCTTTTTATCAGATCCTCGATAACTTTTTTCATGGCTCGAAGGGCTTTTCCACGGTGGCTTATTATGTTTTTTGCTTCCACAGACAGTTCCGCCATGGAGCAGTCGTACCCGGCAGGCCTGAAAATCGGATCATACCCGAAGCCGCCCGATCCACTCTTCCGGCACAGTATCGTCCCCTCACATTCCCCGCTGGTAATCCTCTGCTCTCTCGTCGGAAGCACCAGGACCACCTTGCAGCTGAACCTGGCCGACCTGCGGGCGCTCGGGACACCCTTCATTTCAGAAAGCAGAAGCTCCATGTTCCTCTCGGCGTCCCCATCCGGACCGGCATACCGGGAAGATTTAATCCCGGGGCGCCCGTTGAGGTAATCCACCATGAGGCCAGAGTCGTCGGCCAGGGTTGGAAGGCCGAATTGTGAGTGTATCGTTACCGCTTTAATAATAGCGTTTTCTTCAAGCGTTTCACCTATTTCAGCAGGCTCCGGCCAATCCCCAAAATCCTTATAGTCAAGAAGCATCAACTCCGGAACCTCGAGGCACTTCTTTATTTCAATGATTTTCCCCATATTTTTAGACGCAATAACTAATCTCACAACCGCTTTTCTCCATAATCAAGAATAAACCAAACGAATAAATATTTCGGTGGGTCCACGTGCGGAATATACCGGGCTTGCCCACAGTATTCATCTTCTCCACATCAACCGTCTTCTGAAACCAATTTTCGCTGGTAAGCGATAAGGTCTTTTATCCCGGTTAATCCCAGGTCGATCATGTCCTCTATGGTCGCACGTGATACGGGATCACCTTCGGCGGTTCCCTGTATCTCTATGATGTCTCCACGCTCGTCCGCCACGAGGTTGAGGTCTACATCAGCGTGATAATCCTCTTCAAAGCACAGGTCCAGACATAAATCTCCGCTCACCATTCCCACGCTTAGCGCCGCGATATGTTCCTTCATCGGCTTTTCTTCCATTTCACCTTCGTTCACCAGCGTCATGAAAGCATCGTGAAGCGCCACCCACGCACCGGTGATAGCTGCTGTTCTCGTACCGCCATCCGCCTGAATCACGTCACAGTCGACCCAGAATGTATGGTCGGGAAATAACTCCGGGTTCACAACCGACCGGAGAGACCGCCCAATAAGTCTTTGTATTTCCATCGACCTTCCACCCTGCCGTCCCAGAACAGCCTCCCTGGTGCTCCTGGTGTTCGTAGCCCTTGGCAGCATGGAATATTCCGCGGTTACCCATCCGCGGTTCGATCCCTTCAAGAAAGCCGGAACACCGTCCTCGTAAGTGACCACGCACAAGACCCTGGTGTTGCCCAGTTTAATAAGCGCCGAACCTTCCGCGTGCGGAATATAGTCTCTTTCGATCGCGACAGGCCTCATCTCGTCTGGCGCCCTTCCGTCTGTTCTAATCAAAAAATCCCTCCTGTGAACGCATTTTCCTTAAAAGCTGATAAGCAGTTTGCGTTAAAGCTTCTTACTGCAACCTTATTTTCATATGCTCCCGCGCAACGTCAACATGACTGCTGTACACCGCCTGAGCATCTTCGATCGCAACGGACTCTCTGAGTGTAGGCCATATGTGCGTCAGCAGCAAACGCCTGGCGCCCGCTTCCTCCGCCGCCTGTGCGGCTTGCGATGAAAGCATGTGACCTTCAAGTTTCCTCTCCCTGTCACTGGTAAACGTGGAATCGCAAATCAGTAAATCGGCCCCTTTTGCGAGATCTATCAGGTTTTCACAGGGTTCGGTGTCCCCGGAATAACAGAGTATCCTGTCACCGGCGCTGACTCTCAGCATCCATGACTCTCCAGGATGTTTCGCCCGCAGCGCCCGGATCCGGAAACCCGGCACGGCAACATCATCACCCCATTCCATAATCTCCATGAGATCCTTCAATTTCTGCCTGTTTTCCCTGGAAATAAGGCAGGCAAGCTTGTCGAACATATCGGACGGAGCGATAACCCGGAGCGGTGGAAGTTCGCAGTGCCAGAACCTCCTGGCGGTCAGCAGGCTATACAGGTCGGCGTAATGGTCAAAATGCATGTGGCTGAGCGCCACCGCCCCTACGCCATCCGGCTCCAGATACTTGAGGAGGTTTGAAAGGGCTCCCGGCCCGAGATCAAGCACCAGCGACTGCTCTCCGTTTTTCAGTAAATAACTGCTGCAGGCCTTGCCGGCCCCTGAATATCCCCCGGAACTCCCGAGTACCGTAAGCGTAACATCCAAATAAGTACACCCGCCTTTTCGGCTACACCATATCCTCGGTTTACCGCTTTCACTTGTTTTTCGCCGGGCTTTCAACCGGGATTACCCGGTGCATCAAACCAGTGTGCTCTTTGAGATTTATATGCAGCACTTCCTTGATTTCCGGCCCAAGGAACCTCTTTCCCATTTCCTTGCATTTTTCCACATCCCCCGTCGTCAGGAATACAACATTCCCGGGAGCACTGGATCCATTCAACCATCCCAGTTTTTCCAGGATATCTTCCACCTCGGCGGCTGTTTCGTCCGCACTGCTGATAAGCGTAACCCCGGGGCCAACTACCTCCAATATCAAGTCCTCCAGAAGAGGGTAATGCGTACAACCAAGGATCAGTACATCGACTCCGTTTTCCACCATCGGCTCCAGATAGTTTCTGGCAATGCCGGTAATAGGTTCCCCGAATACCTCGTTGCGCTCAACGAACTCGACAAATTCCGGGCACGCCCGGCTGTATACCTTTACGCCGGGGTCTATCCGCCCAAGGTCCTTCTCGTATGAACCGCTTTCAATAGTGCCCACAGTCCCTATTACCCCGATTACACGGTTGCTGCTTTCCCGGAGCGCGGCGCGCGCTCCCGGCATTATTACACCAACAATCGGAATGTCGTATTCGCGCTGAGCCTCTTTCAGATAAGCGGCAGTCGCGGTATTGCACGCAATAACAACAAGTTTTACTTCAATACACTGAAAATAGTCTATTATTTCTTTGGCGAAACGCTTGACCTCATCAGGGTCTCTCGGCCCATAAGGTCCTCTTTCGTCGTCCCCGATGTAAACAATATTTTCACCGGGCAGGAGGTCGATTACCGACCTGACAACCGTAAGGCCTCCTACCCCGCTATCGAAAATTCCAATCGGCTTGTTCTTCATTTTCACCTTCCATATCCCGTGCTGGGAAATGTCACCCATGAACTCTGGATTCCCGTGTAATTCAACAATAGTATACAATCAGTTCCCGGCGGCATGCTTAAAAGATGATTCATTCCAAATATTCTTATTCCTCCCAGGTTGTTCAAGCCCGCCCTGGCAAAGTGTTCAGAGCGGGGCCTGGATAGACCCCGTCTAAAGTTATTTTGCTTGCTGTCCAGGGTCGGGATTGTCATACAGAACGGGGCCTGATAGACCACATCTAAAGGTGCTTTAAGACAGCCACCGGCTGAAGGTGTACATGGATACTGCGAGCCTGTGAGCCAAGCCTTAACGTGATAATTCTCACGAGATCTGAAACAAAGACAAACCGGTGCCGGTTTTAAGTATTCCCCCAGAGCCAGTCTAAAGGCTGGCACTGGGGTTAAACACCATATATGGTGGAGGCGGCGGGAATCGAACCCGCGTCCAGAGATGTTTCAGAATCAGAATCTACGTGTGTATCCGGCGATTTAATCTCGCGCCGTTTCGGCTCGCCGACAGCCTGTCCGGCGCCAGTTTCAATTTAGTTACACATTCCGTCGAAACCCCGGAATGGTTTTTCCTGCTACCGTCGCCATACCC
>JAFGMY010000084.1 GCA_016927325.1 Actinomycetota bacterium
CATTATAAGTTAATTTGACCAGGCATGGGATTTTACCTGGCGCCTGATGATTGCGGTGGAGTTGTATTTCCCGGTGCGCATCAACTATTACAGCTATACGGTTCTGTTGTCTGTCTGAGTGTTCTTCTCGAAGAACTCCCTGTGTTTTTTCCGGGAGGTGTAATGGAGAAGCAGGGCGGGCATCATCGTGTGGGCTGCAATAAGGCAGCATGCTATGGAAAAAGCGGTAATGCCGCCGAAGCGGCTCAAAGGCACAACGTCGGAAAGCATAATGATGAGAAACGCCGCAACGGTGGACAGTGCCGCGACGGTGTTGGCTTTACCGAGATTCATCATGGTGCTTCTAATCGCGTCTTCGGGTTCCCGCCCCTTGTTTCGCAGTTCATGCAGGAACCTGTGAGTAAAAAGGATTCCGAAGTTCACGCCTATTCCTATTACCAGCGCGGGGGCCATAGAGGTTATCACGTCCAGAGGCCAGTTCATGAGTGCCGTGAATCCCAGTTGAGCCGCGATGCCCGCGATAGCCACGGTAAGAGTTATCGATCCGAAAATAAACGAGCGGAAGATAATGATCAGGAGCAGGGCGCAGAATACCAGCGAAAGGGTGGCCGAGGCCGTTCCGGAGGGTATGACATTCTCGGTCAGATCGTTTGTGAGTGGCGTAATCCCACCGATCTGATATTCAAGCCCCGCTTCACCGAGGATTTTCTTTGAATTGGCCTCGAGGATCTCCATTTTTCTTTTTATCACTTCAGGCGCTTCGGCCCCGGCGGTATTCAGGGTTGTAACGGCTACCTTGCGGTCGGGGCTCAAGACGGTTCCTTCGAGTACACCGCCGTTTTCTTCCACTTTCCTCAGGGCCTGTTCAACTTCCAGGGTTGTTTCGGGGATTACACCGCCGTTTGTCGCGGCGACGATGTCCGCGAGCCCGTATATATCGTCCCTCTCGTAGATTTTCCTGCCCGCATACTCGTTTTTTTCGTCCCCGACAACAGCGTTTTCAAATTCCAGCACAATATTAAGAGATTCGGGAGCGAGAACATCACCCTCTATCAGTATGAGGTCCGCCTGCCGGCCGCCGAAGTATTCTTCTATCTTGAAATCCGTAATCATGCTTGGAAGGCCTCCGGGGGACAGTTCCCTCAAGTCCGAGTCGGTTTTGAGTGATCTGATCTGGGTAAATCCCAGGATGATAAGCACGGAACAGATAAACAGCACGAGGCCCTGGCGCCTGATAGAGGCGTCAAGGAAAACACCAAGGACCCTGTCCTCGAGCTTGCCCAGCCACCCCTTTTTCCTGTTCCATGGCAACTCGGCCAGGTCCGTTCCCCCGCTCTCGACCGCGTTTCTAAGATAAAATTTCTCCCTCAGGACGATGGCGGCGGGAAGTGTGGTGATCGACAGAACAAAGACGAGAATTGTACCTGCCGCGCATATGATGCCGAACTCTTGAAGAGCAGGCAGGCTCGAGAGCCTGAATACGGCGAACCCTATGACATTTGTTATGGCAGCGAGAAACAGGCCGGCACCTATAGTCACCATGGCGGTTTTTAGAGCGCCCGAGGAGCGCCGGTCCATCGATTCCTCATAATAACGAGTAATAAACGGCACAACGTAGGTCAGGGCGGTTCCCATCAGGAGCGGGATTATCGCTATGGAGGCGAGAGTGACAGGGATTTGAAACCATCCCATCATCCCGAATGTTCCGGCCAGCCCGAGGAACATCACCAGAATGGGCAGGATGGTGTCAAAGACTTTTCTGAGTGCCAGAAATAGCACCAGAACGCAGAATGCCAGGGCAACCAGGAACAGAAGGAAGATCTTCCACTGAATATGCTTTCCGAAATCGCGGGTGAGGGAAGCTTCTCCGGCCAGGCTGACTCTTGCGTCCGTCTCACTCAAACTATCCAGGAACAGGTCCTCAAGGCTTCTGGATAACTTTATTTTCTCATCCTCGGATAAACCGGCCCCGAGTTTGAAGATGAAAAGAGCTTTTGTATTGTCACCGGAGATGAACTTGCCGACCATCTCGTCCTGGACCTGAGGGTTGGACAGGTACTCCTCTTCGATCAGCTTCTTGAAATCTTTCCCGGTAAACTGCTTGACGGCATCGTTGTCGATGGCGCTGAGCTGCAAGTTGATTCCCCTGTCCGACAGCTCCTTTTTGATGTTTGCTATGAATGGGTTCAGGTATCCTTGAATAATAGGCACTTCCCTGCCACCGGGGGACACCGTTGTCTGAATCTGGCCGTTTGAGAGGTCTGGATCTTCCATTACTTCTTCATCGAGTCTCAACAGAAATTCGGTTATGCGGGGGTCTGTAACTTCGGGAGCCTCAAGCAGCACATACTCATAGTCCGCTCCGTTGAATTTTTCACCCAGTGCGCGGAAAGCCTGAACACTGGCTGATTTCTCAGGCAACAGAGTGTAGTAAGACCGCTCAACCTTGATGAATAAAATACCCAGAGAGAGAATTGCCGCCAGCATTACCGAGATTGCAAGGACAGCCCAGGGGTGCCGTTCTATCAGCTCTCCGTTCCGCTCGAGAAGTTTCAATACCACTCCCTGTTTTCGATACCGTGGCCGTCCAGAATTAAGTGAAGCTGGCCGCAGGTTTTTCTCATTTCTATTGAAGCTGGACACTAAGAAAGTTCTAGATCGAAGGGGGCCTGTCCTGTAAGAACGCGCAGCCACGGTTTGCCGCGAACCTGAAATCAAAACAGTGTGTTCATGTGATGTCAAGAAAACCGTTTGCCGATTTACTTAACATACGCGGGCACGGGGCTTAAAATAATTCTTACCGGTTTTTGCGGTAAAGAAAGAAAGTGGATAGAATCTTTCTGTTTGAGCAAAAAGATTTCAAATCGAGCGAAGGGGGAAATGGTATGCCTACATACATTCTGCTGAGCAATTTGACAGATACTGGCGCTGAGACGATTAAGAAGAATCCGGAGCGTATCAAGGAAGTCAACAAGGACGTTGAGGCCCTGGGAGGAAAGGTCATACTGCAGTACGCGATGCTGGGTGAATATGATTTTGTCAATGTCCTCGAGGCTCCCGACGCGGAGACCGTGGCCCGTATTTCGGTGGAGCTCGGTTCACGCGGGTCCGTCAGAATCAAGACGCTGGCGGCTATTCCTATCGATGAGTTTATCGCGCGTCTCAAGTAGAGCCGGATTCACGCAATTCAAATCCGCCCCGGCATGCCGCGCCGGGGCGTTTTCCGTTTCTCCCGACCCCTTCTGATGCGGCTGTTGCCCGTTAGCCGAAAATCAATATTACACAGGCGGAAGCTTGTTGGTGAAAAACAACGGTGAAGGTTACGCGTCTGAAAACCATGACGGGGACAGGGCTGTTTCACCGTTGAAACCAGGCCGGGCTTAAACTTGAATAAGTGCTGTTACTCTGCCAGAATTACCTTACGTGCAATTCCATTTTCAGTACTGATACTATTGGAGCATTGGTTATGTCTGATGACGGAACACCAGCGGAAAGCGGCAGGGGCAGAACTTCCAGGGACAAGACACGGAAGAACACTTCAATTACCAGTGAAATTCCCCGCATTACGACATTTACTATTATTCTTGTGGTAATTTTTATCGCCAGTTCCATCGCGCTGCTTGGAGTCATCAACTTAAGCATTGTGAGGGAATACTTCGGCGGTGAAGCGTTCCTCTGGGTCCTTCGGGCCGGGCTGGGGATCATGATCCTCACTTTTGTTATCTACCTGGTTTACGGCGAAATGACACATCTCAGGCATCTCAAAAAAGCCATCATGGAAATCGAAGAAAAGAACAGGAGCCTCGGTGTCCTTCTTGACGCGGGCCGCGTGATCGGGTCGACGCTGATGCTCGACCATGTGCTGACCCGGTTTCTGGGGTTCTGCCTCGCCGAAACGGGTGCTGATTACGGGGCTTTGTACGTTGTCGGGGAGGAGCATGGAGTTCTCGAGCTCAACACCGGCGAAGGATTCGAATTGGATAAAATGGCGGTCAGAAGAGTTGAGCCGGGCAGGGGAGCTGTCGGCGATGCTGCGAGTTTGAAGAGAAATACGTCGAGAGTCGAAAAACTTGAACTGGATGACGAGAACAACGCCTTTCGCGGAGCGGTCGAGCTGTTATCGCAGTTTATTATGCCTATTATGGCGGGGGATGAAGTGGTTGGCGTGGTCGCCCTGGGAAACAGCGAGAGGCACTTCTACAGCGATGAGGAAGCGATGCTTCTGAAGGGGCTGGGCGAATTCGCCGGGTTGTCTATCATCAACGCGAATCTTTACGAGAAGGTTTCCGATTCCCTTGAAGAGCTTGCGCGTCAAAGAGGCATTACCGACATGATGCTTGAAAACATGATGGCCGGGGTAATCATTGCGGACCGCGAGGGCAGGATTGAGGTGTTCAACAATGAAGTCCAGAGACTTACGGGATACAAGGCAAAAGATATTCTGGGCGGGACGTTAATGCCGGAACTGACCCTGGAAGAAAACCCGTTCGGCCCTCTTGAACAGGGGATGATGGAAGTTCTCAAGAATGCTCTGATGATTAAAGAAGGGGAAGCGGTGGTGCTTAAGAAAGACAAGACCCTTCTACCCATTGACTACCGGATATATCCACTGACCAACGAAGAAGAGGTGGTTGGTGTTGTGGCTGTTATTGCCGAAACCAAAGGATTTGCCAGGGACAGTTCAAGGCGCGGGGAAGTCGATTACACGATTATGCTGCGGTCCCTGGGGGCGAGGATTGAAAGGTTGTACGCGTATCCGGTCTCACGCGCTATCGAAGGAATAAACACGATGAGGGCCGAGGATTTTCCAAATTACCGTGATGAGATAGTCGGCGAACTGAAAGAAGGATCGGCCGCCCTTCTGGGGCTTCTTGAGGATGTCGAACAGTATCTGACGTGTGTGTCGGTCCGTGAATGGGATACACAGGTGGCGGTTGAGCCCGCCGAACTTGCCGGTGAAGCGGTAGAAAGAATAATAAGGAGTACGGAAGCTGAAGGTGTGGTCATTCTAATAAACCTCAATGACCTGCCCCCTGTTTTCGGCTACAGAAAGATGATGAGGACCGCACTGGAAGAAGTAATCGAAAACGCGGTCATGTCAGCTGTTGACAGTGACAAGAAAGTCCAGGTGACCGGTGTTCATGTCGGCGATTTCGTTCGAATCGGGGTCAGGGACAAAGGCCAGGGCATAAAGAACCTTAACCACCGGTATCTATATCTTCCTTTCTTTACCACAAGGGAAGGAAGATCCGGTTTGGGACTCGCAATCGTGAAACGGATAATGCAGCATCTCGGGGGTCGTTTCGGTGTCGAGGAAATGGATGAAGGGGTTGTCTTTTTCCTGGAGTTTCCGACCTCAAAGGTTCCCTTGAGTGAAAAACCTTGAATTGACGGGGGATGCCCGCCCGGTTAAAGGCCATGATCGGTCCGGATCGGTGTGAGGCGGGATTAGTCAAGGGAGTGACAGGTTTGCTGATAGGGGTATTGGCTGATACGCACTTGACGGGCGAACCGGTCCCGGAACAGATAATTAATGCCTTTAGAGGGGTAGATATGATTTTGCACGCCGGCGATATCCTGGACATGGCGGTACTGGACCAGCTGGCAGCGCTTGCGGAGACTATCGCGGTAAGAGGCAATATGGACCGTGGAGATGTGCTCAGGATACTCCCCGCCAGACGGGTCATTGAAGTCAATGGGTTCAGGATAGGCCTTACGCATGGTTTCGGCGCGCCACATGGAATGACGCAGAGGGTCGGCTCACAGTTTGACGACGTTGACTGCATCGTATTCGGCCACACCCATACGCCGCTCGTTAAAGACGAGGAAGGGATTGTTTATTTGAATCCCGGAACTCCCACCGACAGGTTATTCGCGAGTAGAAACTCGGTTGGTTTTCTCGAGGTTGCTGATAAGATAATACCGAGAATTGTCGACATAAGTGACATGTGACAAAGATGGAGCCGTTTTGGATTTGAAGTCGTATCCCTTGCCGCCTGTGCATTTCTTCACTGTGCCGGGGGAGTAAATGGAAAATGTAGCGGTTGTGGGCTGGGCGCAGAGCGACCACCGGGACACATCTACCCTGGATACACGCCATAGTCTCGTGTACAAAGTTATTACTGAAGCGCTGGCTTCGGCCGGCCTGTCCATACAGGATATAGATATTGTGTTCAGTACCGGCAGCGATGTTGTAGACGGAGGTTGCATTTCAGGGTGCGATATGGTCGGCGCCCTGGGCGGACATTTCAGGGAAGAGTCAAGGATAGCGGGAGACGGGCTCCATGCGGCCATGCTCGCGCAAATGAGAATCTCATCAGGTTTCTACAACACGGCGCTTATTGTTGCGTACAGCAAAAACTCCGAAAATATGTCAGGACGCAAGGGCAGGAAGATGTCCGATCCGTTCTTTCACCGCCCGTTGGGAATTGATGAACTGGTGGTGGGCGCAATGCAGGAACGGGCATACCTGCATCGCTACAAGATCGCGCCGGAGGAAGTCGCCGGGGTTGCGGTCAGAAACAGGAAGCTTGGTGCCGGGAACCCGCATGCCAGGCTGCGTGATCCTGTGACGTTGAAAGACGTATTATCGTCACCGGAGATAATGTCACCGATAAGAGAAATGGAGGCATCTCCATATTCCGACGGGGCGTGCGCGGTTATTTTGGCGGAGGATAGATCCGCAAAATCCATGGGCAGGAAACTCGCCTGGATTTCCGGCTCGGCCGGTATTACGGCAAGTTTCCAACCCGGCTCGGATGTAATCACTCATGCTTCTTCGGCAGGCAAAGCAACCCGGCTGGCTTTTGCGGCGGCCGGCATTGAGGACCCTTCACGGGAACTCGACATTATAGAAGCGGGGTATCAGTACGCCTACCAGGAGCTGATGCTCTATGAGGCGGCGGGGCTGTGCGGTCCCGGCGAGGGCCCCGCGTTTCTGCGGGCTGTTGAGGATGGGAGCGCTGGAATAGAAGCCAATCCTTCTGGAGGTTCCCTCTGTGACGATCCGCGGCTGGCAACAGGACTGATCCGTCTGGCGGAAGCCGCGGCGCAGGTAACCGGCCGGGCGGACGAACGCCAGGTTCCGGGTGCCCGTAAAGCGTTGGCGCTTGTAGCGACGGGCATGGGAATCCAGTGTACCGGGTGTATTGTGGTTGAGAGGTAAGTTTAATTATGGCACGTAGAGTCGGTGTAATCGGCACCGGACAATCGAAGTATGAAGACCACAGGAACGATGTGAATACACCTGAACTGGTAAGAGAAGCGGCCCTGGCCGCGATGAGCGACGCCGGGATAACTCCCGGTGATGTCGATGCTTTTGTTATCGCCGGAGCATCGGGCTTCCCGGAGGAGATCAGTTTTTCAGAAAACTGGATCGGCCCAGCGATCGGCGCTTCCGGGAAACCTCTCGTGAGGGTCCACGCAGGCACGAATGTCGGGGCCAATGCGACTATTTCAGCGTTCTTTCAAGTTGCGTCCGGTGCTTTTGACGTAGTTCTTGCCGCTTCATACAATCAGCGCACCATCGAGGATTTCCGGTTCAATTCGATGGATTGCTGCGATCCACTGTGGGACCTTGGGTTTGATTATCCGCAGTCAACACTTGCTGGACTGCAGGCGCGGTTCTATTTATCGAGGCACGAGGGAAAAATAACTGAGGAGCACGGCGCGATGGTAGCCGTTAAGAACAGGAAGAACGCTGTCTTGAATCCTTGCGCCCATGTCAGGAGTGAAATAACCGTTGAAGATGTCATGAACTCGTCTGAGGTGGCATCGCCGATCAAGGTTCTGGATTGTTCAAGGGTATGCGATGGTGCCGCGGCTATTGTTGTCGCGGACGAAATGAAGGCGCGCAAACTGAATCCGGCTCCCGCATGGATAGCGGGAGTGGGGGCATGCAGTGAATCCCGCAGCGTTCCTTATGTCGACATGGCTTATCCCGAGTCTTGTGTGAGGGCGGCGCAGCAGGCATACCAGATGGCCTGGGTCTACGAACCGGCGTCTGACCTTGATACGGTCGAAGTCCACGATACGTTCAGTTTTCAGGAGTTGATCTGGTGTGAGGCACTGGGTATATGTGAGCCGGGTACGGCGGGCAAGTTTCTGGAACTGGGAGGAAGTATGCTCGACGGCGAACTCCCGGTGAATCCTTCAGGAGGTGTTATTTCCACCAACCCTGAGGGAGCGTCTTCGATGGTAAGACAGATAGAGGCCGCAATGCAGGTAATGGGGAAGGCCGGCGACCACCAGGTGCCGGGGGTGAGGAGAGCGCTTGCCCATGCCTGGGGGGGCGCGATTCAGTACAGCGTTGTCACGGTATTTTCTTCAGGACTTTAGAGGTAAAAATGGATAAGGCGCGTGATCAGTTCATCTGCCTGGAGCAAAATATGAAACTCAAATTCAGGCGTCCGACGGGTGGAGTAGTCGGTCTGTTTCTGGCCGCTTTGCGTGATGAGAAAAAGATTATCGGCTCGGAGTGCAGAAACTGCGGAAAGGTATTTGTCCCGCCCGCGTCATATTGCGAAAGGTGCTCCTCGGATATCAGTGCCCTAAGAGAAGTAGGCCCTCGCGGTATAGTTATTTCCTGGACTCTTGCTCCAAAGGGATTCGACAATTCACCAGCCGATGCTCCGTTCAGATATATCATGGTGCGCCCCATGGGTGCGGACACACCGCTTTTGCACGTCTCGCCGGATGACGAAAGAATACGGATAGGTACTGTTGTAAGGCCTGTGTTCCGGGAGGAGAGGACGGGAAGCATAACTGATATAAAGTGGTTTGTCCCTGATGACGAAGACAAAAGAGCGTAAGTTGAGGAAAACGGGTGTACGGGGTCTTTAGCAGATGAGGCACATAACCGAGATTTCAAGCAAAGTCGAACCTGTTACGTTCGTGGAAGACGAACTCGAGCTTTCCTTCAGGTACTGGTATGGAGAACACTACGGGAGATTTTATGCAGAACTGCGGGACAACAGGAGGATTCTCGGCATGCGTTGTGAAAAGTGCGGGTCTGTTTTACTTCCGCCTCGCCCCTACTGCGGCTTCTGTCACGCGCCTCTTCGGACATGGGTTGAGTTGTCGGATAAAGGGGCCGTTGATACGTTTTCCATCGTCCATACGCCGAACGCAAAAGAACTTATTGAGACACCCTATGCCTGCGCCATGATCAAGCTGGACGGCTGTGATGTTCCGCTATACCATCTGCTGGGCGAAGTAGAGTTCAAAGACATTCTGACGGGCATGAGAGTCACCGCTGTGTGGGAGGAGGTCAGGAAGGGCGCACTGCGTGACATAAGGTATTTCAGACCGTCGGAACAACGGAGCATCAGATCAGATTGACGGGCTTCCGGATGAAAAATCTTCTTTAGCCGGCTGGAACCTGTGCAGATGATAAATAACTATGTCCGGGCACGGAACAATCCGGTGTTGTCTGACGGTCAAATATGTTAGAGAATCTGGAGTTGCGGGCGGCATGGTCAGATCCGTAATCATAGTTCCATTACCGGTGGGGGAACAGGGAGAGTGGGTCAGTCGTTCCGCCGGGGCGGCGATTATTACCTGTCAGCCACCGTCCGCCGGCTTGAATGATGTCCCCGGCCGGCTGGTGCGCAATGGCAAAGAAGGTGCGGAAAAAGCTTGTCGGGACGTAGAAAATGAGAATACAGCTATTACGTTTTGAGGTTGAGTTTTCGATAACAAGATAGAGGGTCAGCTGAAAACGTGTATGGTCGAACCGGGAAACAGGCAGTAGTTGGATAAACATGAAGGAGTAATTTTGTATTATCAACTGGAAATAATGCAAGGAAAATCAGTAGCGGGCAGTATCTTTGAGACTGATTGCACCGTTTCTAAATATGGAACTCAGAGGCGGAACCGGGATTGGGGGGTTTCCATTGCTTAAGTTCGTGATTCCCAAAGGAAGCCTTGAAGAGCAGACTATGAATCTTCTGAAAGATGCCGGGCTGAAGGTCAGAAGAAGTGGAGACCGGGAATACAACGCCAGGATAGACGACGCAAGGTTTTCACAGGTCGCCATCCTGCGTCCTCAGGAGATAGGAAAGTATGTTGAAGAAGGCCTTTTCGACATCGGGATTACCGGTCTTGACTGGGTAACCGAAACCGGCTCCGATGTTGAGATACTGGCTGATTTTCCCTACGCGAAAACCGGTATCGGCTCGACACTGAGAATCGTTCTGGCGGTTCTGAACGGGTCGGGTGTAGACAGGCCGGAAGACCTGGCGCCGGGCACCAGGGTGGCTACCGAGTATCCGAATATCGCGGGACGGTACTTCGAGCAGTTGGGAATTCCCGTAAAGGTAATCCTCTCGGCTGGAGCTACTGAAGCCAAGATTCCCAATATCGTGGATGCGATTATCGAAATAACTGAAACCGGGAGCACCCTGAGGGCGCACGGGCTGAAGATTATTGATGATGTCATGTCGACATCCACAAAGCTGATAGCCAACCGGGAAAGCCTTGCCGACCCGGAAAAGCGGGAACTGATAGATGAAATTCTTACACTTTTATTGGCCGCCTTAGAGGCTAGAGACAGGGTTTTGTTAAAACTTAATGTAGGAGCGGGACAACGAGATGCGGTGCTCGGTCTACTTCCAGCGATGAGGTCGCCGACAGTGAGCCCACTGGCCGACGGTGGTTTTGCAGTGGAGACGGTGGTGGAAAAAGACATTCTGGCCGAACTCATTCCCAGGCTAAAAGGAAGTGGAGCGACCGGTATACTTGAAATACCTCTGGGCAAGGTTGTGCTTTGATTTAGGTGGACAGATGAAGAAAGAGTTTGCAAGCGACGACTGGATGATGTTATACATATGGGCGCTAATGGGCATAACATTGCCCCTGGTAACCGCTGGAGCTCCCGATATAAACAGCACTGTCGCCAGGGTGTTCTTCTATGTGGGCATCATCACGGGTGTCCTTTTCCTCATCGGGACGACAGCAGTCTATTTTTATTACCGGTCCAAGTCCGAGAAGATCGCGACCCGGGTCACGGATGTCCTCGTATGGTTTCTGGCACTATGGTCGGTTGTCGGCATAATATTAAGGCCTGAAACGGTTAACGATATGTTTCCCCTGATGCCGATGGCGCTTGTTATCGTCGCGGCAAGGTGGAGTTACCCTACCACCATTGCGATGACGGCGATGGTCATGATTCTTTATGGGGTGACCGCCTGGGTGCGTATCCCCGCGGAAATGTCACGAATACTGCTTGGCACTTCACTGCTCAGGTTTTTAACCCTGGCGATGGTGGCGTCCGCGATCTCGTTTATCTCGCACCGGGGAAGGCGCATGAAGCGTGATTCGGAGATACTTATGCGTGTCGCGACCGCGATCAGTTCCACACTGGACATCGATGAGTTGATGCACGCAGTTGTTGAAGGCATCAGTGACGCGGCCGGATTAGGCCGCTGCAGCGCGTTTCTCACCAGCGGTGACGAGCGCTGGGCTTACCCGGTGGACATTACCGAGAAAGACCCGGAACTCCGAAAGATATTCTTTGAACTCAAGGTCGACCTCGAGAAAGACAACGCTGCCACGAGGGCGATGAATTCGCGGGAGACCCTGGTTATCACAAGCGCGGAAAACAACCCGCTTCTGGCGAAGAGCTGGACCAGCGATTTCAAGATAAACGCGTTGATGGCGTTGCCTGTTCTTCTTCATGATGAAGCCGTCGGGGTGGTTTTTATCGAGAGAAGAGGGCTCAAGAAATATTTTACCGAGAGGGAAGTCGAAATATGCGAAGTCATACTTGCCCAGGCTTCCGCCGCTCTGGAAAACGCGATGAGGTACGCGGATGAACAGAAGAAGCGGAGCCAGGCCGATATACTGTACCGCGCAAGCAGGGAACTCGGCTTTACATTGAGTATGGAAGGTGTTCTGGAGAATGCCTGCAGACTTGCGATGCGGAGTACACTTTCTTCGGGCTGCGCGGCTTTTATGCTGGACGCAATGGCCAGAGAACTCAGGCCGAAAGTCGCTTTGAGTGCCGGCGGGGTCAAGACGACGGAGTTCCCCGAAGGAAGCGAGGTGCCGGTTCTCAACGTTGAGGAAATGTACAAGCTTTCACAAAGGCCAAGGGTCATAGTGCAGGAAGAACCCTCCAGGAGCCCTGTTCTCCCGGTATTTCTGAAAGACGCGGGAATTGCGCTGGTGGTGCCTTTCTTCACACAGGGGCGGATATCGGGAATGCTTTGTGTCACGGATTCGGAAGGAAGAAAATTCTCTGATATTCAATTGGACCAACTCGGCGCGATCGCGGGACAGACCGCGTTGGCGGTTGTCAATTCCCGTCTTCATGAGAACATAAAGATCAGGGCGTCCCAGATGGCGAGCCTGGTGCAGTTGTCGAACGCCATCGGTTCCACCGCCGACCTCGATACCATACTAAGCCTTGCACTGGATACGATAAAGAGAATCTACGACAGCACATGCGGTCTGATTTACAGGGTAAACGAGGAGGACGGCACACTCCGCTGTGTGGACTCCTTTGGTTATCGCGAGGATATTCTGGACAAGATCATGACCCCGCCGTATCCAAAAACCGGTGAATGCTGGGCTATTTCAGAAGACAGCATGATCGCTATAGACGACCTCGCCAAGACGCAGATGGGTTGCCGGACGCTCGAAAAAATCAGCCACGGCTCCAGCATCTGTGTCGCGCTCAAGGCGGAGGGCAGGGCGCTCGGGGTCATGCACATCCGCAGCGACAAACCGAAAGCGTTCGGGGAGGAAGAACAGCAACTTGCCCTTGCGATTGCGGACCAGGTGGCCGTCGCCCTGCAAAGGGCGCTACTGTTCGAAGAAATAAACAGGCTGGCTATTACGGATCCATTGACCGCCGTGTTTAACGTAAGAAGGCTTGAGTTCGTCCTCAGGGACGAAGTCAGCAGGTCCAAGCGTTATGGCAGGCCGGTGTCTTTCCTCATGGTCGACGTAGATAACCTGAAATCCTATAACGACAACCTGGGCCACCAGATGGGTGACGAAGCGCTGGTAACGATTGCGTCCATAATGAACAAGTACACCAGGGATGTCGACAAGGTTTTCCGCTACGGGGGAGACGAATTCTGCGTGATACTTCCCGAGACCGATACACCGGAGGCCAAGGTGGTCGCTGAGAAGATCTGCCGTTCGGTCGAGGAGTACAGCTTCCCCGGCGAGAAGAACGTACCCGGCGGCAAACTGACTATAAGCGTCGGGCTGGCCACGTTCCCGTCCGATGCCGATAATGAAGCAGGCTTGATTCACGAGGCGGACCTCGCTCTTTATACCGCGAAACAGAGAGGCCGTAATTCGGTAGCTTCCGCGGTTTGAGCTGTCACCCGGACACCGGAGTGACTTTCCGGAAAATAATTACCGATTTAAAGGAATTACCTTTGCGCATGGACTAATCATAACCGTAAGCAGGAGTTCAGGCAGCAAAGGCCATCTGGCATACACCATATGATTATCGGCGGGCAACCAGGGTGGGGGTTTGCAAAGTGCCCCGGTGGCGCTTATAATCATTCCCTAAATTTGGCGGTAATTCTGCCGATATCTAAGTATGGTGATCAGATAACAGGGGAGAGGTAAGGGAAGTAGCAAGTATGGATCAAAAACAAGATGTGGTTTTAACCGAAGATGGGCGCAGGAAACTTGCCGACGAACTCAAGGTTCTCAAGGAGGTCAAGCGCCGTGAGGTGGCGGAGCGGTTAAAGAACGCGATCGGGTATGGTGACCTCTCCGAGAACTCGGAATACGATGATGCCAAGAACGAGCAGGCAAGGGTAGAACACAGGATCGACCAGATCGAAACAATGCTTGCAAAAGCGAAGATCATAGACAGGCGGCAGGTCAAAACCAAGGAAGTCGGGATAGGCTCGCTTGTCGAGATACGGGCCGTAGGGTCAGGCAGGAAACAGGAATATCGCCTGGTAGGGTCCGCTGAAGCTAATCCTGAAAATCACATGATTTCCTACGAGAGCCCCGTCGGACGGGCCATTATGGGTCACCAGGTCGGGGACACCGTGCTGGTGGAAGCCCCTGCGGGCACTGTCAAGTACAAGATAGTATCGATAAAGAAATGATTTTGCGGTTTTTTCGGGTTTACAGCCGGCGGACTTGAAATAGTTCTATTTCCCTGACATGGCCATGCGGTAAACGTGTCAGGAGCCGCAAACGCATTCAGATAAGAGTCCCGTGCAGAACAGAAGCCACTTCCCGGATTTTTTAAAGTTACTGCTCGTTTGTACTATTCTTTGATACTGCTTATACTTTATGCCTGCCGGCCGGACGCGGGTCAAATGATATGGAGGAATGGATGCCACAGTCCAGCGAAAACGGCCCCGGGGCGGTTACCGGGGAACAGGAGAATGAAATAATAAAAGCGCGGCGCGCGAAGCTGGAGACGCTTCTTGCGAGCGGGGCCGAGCCGTATAAATCAAAATTCGGGGCTCCCGGCGGCCTGTCTCCGTCCAAAGACCTTTGCGCGCGTTTTAAAGATCTCGAAAACGGGAGCAGTTCCGGTGAAACCGCTTCAGTGGCCGGGAGAATCATGGCAATCCGCGAACACGGCAAAGCGACATTCGCGGATCTGAAGGACTCGACGGGGAAGATCCAGTTGCTGCTCAGGCAGAACGTTATCGGAGATGAAGCCTACTCCGGCTTTCATGAAGTTGATATTGGTGACATAGTCGGCGCAACAGGCACCGTTCTCCGGTCAAAAAGGGGAGAGCTTTCGATCTCAATCGAGTCATACGAACTCCTTTCCAAGTCAATAAGGCCTCTTCCTGAAAAATGGCATGGCTTCAAGGACACGGAACAGCGTTTCAGGCAGAGATATCTTGACTTATTGATGAACGAGGAGGCCCGGCGGGTGCTGGATACGCGTTCCCGGTTAATCAGTGAACTCCGGCGCTTTCTGGATGAGAGAGGGTTTGTCGAAGTCGAAACGCCTATCCTGCAGCCTCTGCCGGGAGGGGCGGCCGCTAAACCTTTCAAGACTTTTCATAATACACTCGGTATGGATCTATACATGAGGATTGCCCCCGAGCTCTACCTGAAAAGGCTCCTTGTGGGTGGTTACGACAAAGTCTACGAACTTAACCGTAATTTCAGAAACGAGGGAATCAGCACAAGGCATAATCCCGAGTTCACGATGCTTGAGGCCTACCAGGCATATGTTGATTACCATTTCCTGATGAATTTCCTCGAGGAAATGATTTCGACCGTTGTTGAGGCTTCGGCCGGAAGCCTGGTGGTCAAGTTTGAAGGAAACGAGATTGATTTCTCCCCACCGTGGAAGAGACTTTCCATGGTCGAAGCGATCAATCGATTCTCCGAGATCGAACTCGATTATTCCACCGACGAGGCCGCCTTGAGAAGAATCGCCGGGCGGCAGGAACTGGAAATACCTCCAGGCGCGGGCAGGGGGTGGATAATAGCGGGGCTTTTCGAGAAGCTGGTCGAGGGTAAGCTGGTTCAACCTGCGATCATCCACAGTTTTCCTGAGGAAATATCGCCTCTCGCGAGGAAGGACCCGGATCTGCCGGGATTTACCGAGCGTTTTGAAGTATTCGTCGGCGGACAGGAGATAGCCAATGCCTTCTCAGAGTTGACTGATCCGATGGACCAGCGCAGGCGTTTTGAAGTACAGGCCGGGAAAAAGGCCGCCGGTGACGATGAGGCGCATCCCCTGGACGAAGATTTTCTTACCGCGCTCGAGTATGGCATGCCTCCCGCAGGGGGTCTGGGCGTAGGTATCGACCGCCTGGTAATGCTGGCTACAGGAAAGCGAAACATAAAAGAAGTTATCATTTTTCCCCATATGCGGCCTTCTTCCGGCAGGCACGGCCCCACCAGCGTCGAATAGGTAGCTATGGAAAGGCGTGAGCCGGTTTAATGAATCAACGGCGGTGAATTCTATGCAATTGATGCTTAGAGTGTTTGACGGATATCATACTGATAACATCGATTATTGAGATATCGTTTATAAGAATAGAAGTTTCGGCAGGGAGTAGTAAATGAGCATCTTCTGCGATGAGTGTAAAAAGAATATCGCCACAGTTTTCCTGACCAAGGTTTCCGGTGAGGAGGTTTCGAAGGTTCAACTGTGCGAAGCCTGTTCGAAAAAGATGGAGGAAACCAGCGAAGCGGTTAATCTTTTTGCATTTCTTCCGCAGATACTGACTGGTTTTTCCGGACAGCCCGAAGATGCGGCCGACGATATTCTGACCGGTGCGCTGGTGAAATGCGATTCCTGCGGAACGTCGTTCAATGATTTCCAGAAGATGGGTTTTCTAGGCTGCCCTGACTGCTACAGGGCTCTGGGCGAACCGCTCGAAAGGGTGATAATGGATTTCCAGGGATCCACCGGGCACAAGGGTAAGATGCCTTCCAGGGTTTCCGAGGATGCGAAGCTGAGGAGAAGACTTATCGATCTGGAGCAAAACCTCGAGCGTCAGATTATTGAAGAGGACTATGAGGCAGCCGCAAGCGTTCGCGACAAGATAAGGGAAATAAGGGAGAAGCTGTATCCGGGGGTTGATGAGTATGAGTAAGGGTAACCCCGTTGGAGCGTGCACCGACTGGTTGTCGAACAAGGGCCCTGGTTATCCCGTGGTCATCTCCAGCAGGGCGCGTACAGCCAGGAACATAGACGGCCTCAAGTTTCCCACCGTGGCGGCACCTGATGAACTGGAGAAGGCGAGAGGCATAGCCCTCGAGGTTGTCTCGAGGTGTGTGGCTGAAGACAGGGACTGGAATATCAGCTTCGCCGAAGAGCTTAGTCCCGAAGACCTGGGTTACATGGTGGAGGAACACCTGGTAAGCGGTGCTTTCGCCGGGGATATCGAGGGAAGGGCGATAGCTTCCGACTGGAAGGAACCCCGCAGCGTTCTTGTCAATGAGGAAGACCACATACGGATCCAGGCGGTTCTGCCGGGAGCCCAGTTCAAGAACGTATGGAAAGTGGTCGATGAGTTGGACAGTATTATGGATAGAGAAATCCTATACAGTTTCGACCCGGGCATGGGTTATTTAACGTCTTGCCCGAGCAATGCGGGCACCGGTCTCCGGATTTCGGCGATGCTTCACCTTCCCGCACTCGTAATAACGGGTGAGATAGCAAAAACCATAAGCGCGCTGGGGTCCGCGGGAATTTATGTCCGAGGACTTCACGGAGAAGGATCCGGAGTCGCAGGGAATATTTTTCAGATATCGAACCGTAGAACTCTTGGAGAGAGCGAAGAGTCAATAGTCTCATATATGGAATATACGGTTCAGCAGATAGTCGATAACGAGAGAACGGCGAGAAAAATGATGCTGAGGGACTCGGAAATCGAGCTTTCGGACAGGGTATACAGGGCCCTGGGGATTGTTGAGAGAGCCAGGAGGCTTTATTACCAGGAGGCTCTGGAACTGGTGTCGCAGCTGAAACTGGGTCTCGATCTCGATATTTTAGCTATCAAAGAATTCTACATGCCACAGGTGGAGGTTTCAATTTCCCCCCATCACATGACAGAATTGACCGGGGTGGATGTTGACTCGGAAGCGATCGACCGGGAAAGAGCGATATATTTAAGAAGGCTTTTGGACCTTTAAGTTGTATTTGTATAACACGTATGGTCGTATTCGCCATAATAGATAACAGGAGGATTGAAGGTGTTCCAGAGATTCTCGGACAGTGCTAGAAGAGTTGTAGTCCTGGCGCAGGAAGAGGCCAGGAAACTCAA
>JAFGMY010000085.1 GCA_016927325.1 Actinomycetota bacterium
CCGTAAAAACTGCACATCCCGAAACTCTTGGCCGATCTAAAAAGTTAGACTGGTGCCAGTCTAAAGGCTGGGACACCGGGGTTAAACACCATAGTGGGCCGGGTCGGCCATTATGAGATCAGAGACACGAAGCGCTCCCGCCGCGGCAAGCTCGGTACCTATTCCCCGGCCGCCTACGTCTCCGCCTACCAGGTACAGGTTTTTAATTGGCGTTTTTATCTGCGGCTTGTGTTCGCCTGTCTGGCCTACGATCTGTCCGATCCCGATACTGTCACCGGTAGGCTTTCCAGTCATGTGCGAGTAGTAATGCGAGTTGGTCTGGACGGTCCAGTCGATATGGTCCTTGACCCTGGGGAAGTAGCTGAAAAGTTTCTGCTCGCCTTTTTCGAGAATCCGGTTGCAGTGGTCCGCGGTGCTCTTGTCGCCGCTCCTCGGTCCGGGCATGCCCATTATGATAAGCTGCCTGCCCGGTTCGGCGAGGTTGTGGTCGACTTCAGTAGGAATAGAAGTGAACATGTACGCATCGTCGGGAACAGTCCCGTTGTCTACATAGTCAAACATGGTTTCAGGATCCATATCCGGGACGTTGAACACACCGTTGCTTCCTATGTCGGCCACCTTGCTGGAAAGCGCATATTTCCTGGTGATGTGTGAGTACGATGTCTTGAGTTCATGGGCGCGCCTGTAGTAATCGGCCGGGAGGTTTTTCTCGCCTACCATTTCACTTGTCAGAAGTATGCCGGCGTTTGAAATGACCACATCCGCTGGTATCTCTTCACCGTTTTCAGTCTTGACACCGGTTACCTCGCCGTTGTTGACAAGTATCTCATCTGCGGCGGTGCTGAGCCTCAGGTCTCCTCCGTCCCTCTGCATGGCTTCGATGTAAGCGACGGGGATTGCGCGTGAAGCCCCTTCGGGAACACCGAAACTCGAAGCGTAAACCTGCTTCATCATGCTCCAGAGCATTTCACCGGCGCTGCAAACCGTGTAAGGGGTGGATGTAAGGATCATCGCCGCATAAGCCACGACCTGGTGAATCATCAGGTTGTCAGTGAAGCCGAGCAGGAAATCCATGACCGTCACATCATCCAGTTCGCACAGATAAATCTCGTTAATGGAGACGAGGTTGATCATTTCCCTGATCAGGCCTGTTATCCCGCCTTCCCTTTTCATTATCCGGAAAAGTGAGTTGTTCATTATGCTTTTGCGTCCCGAAGCCGTACCGCGGCCGCCCAGGGACTTAAGCGTTGACATGCCCGCGATATAGGCCAGCTTCATAGCCATTTCGGGATCGTAGATCGGCTGGCAGTAAGGGAGCCTGTACTTGCCTTCGATCACGAAAGTAATCTGGGTGCGCGGCGTCAGCCACCTCAAGTCGCCGCCGACAATGCTGTTTATTTCCGCCAGCGGTCCTTTCCGCCCTCTTGAAAACATATGTATACCCGAATCGACTATAAAGCCGTCTTTTTCGAATGAGTGACACCTGCCGCCGATATAGGGGTTTTTATCAAGGATCGTAACGTCGCATCCCCTGTGCTGCATCAACGCGGCGGCACCCGCCCCGCCGACACCAGTGCCGATGACTACAACTTTGAGCTTGCTCACATCCACTCCCTCCTTCCGGCTCTTACGGCTTTCGCCGGAGAGTCGATAATCGGTTAAATCAACGAAAATTGTCAAAGATTAATAACAACTATATATGATATTATTTAAACTGTGACTGATATATTATTTTATTTGCCATTGCATGAAAACAGGCAATTTCAGTCACCACCAAGGACGTCTCGTAATATACTACCTTTGTATTGCGCAGATTCCGACAGGCAGTTGATGGGTTGGAGAAGCCCTTACGCAACCGGTCAATCAATATTGATATCTTCTGTTCAAGGCAGTGTTGTAACTTTTTTGATCGAAAGCCGGTTCCGAAAAACTGAATTGTGCTTTGACAACCCGCAATACGTTGCGTCAATTGAAAGAAACAGCTTTGTTCATGATTCCAAAGGGGGGCGACATGAAAGGGAACTGGGGAAAGATACTGAAAGTGGACTTGACCGCAGGTTCCACGGAGGAGTTGAAGCTTGACGAGCAGCTCTACCATGATTACCTGGGCGGCAGTGGACTGGCCGCAAAGTACTTTTTTGACCACGAAGGCTGGAAAGTTGATCCGCTCTCTCCGGAAAATCCGCTTATGATAATGCTTGGTCCGCTCTCGGGCAGCAACCTGCCGGGCACGGCCCGGCTCGAGTTCTGCGCCAGATCTCCCCTGACAGGAATATGGGGCGAGGCGTGTATGGGTGGTTTCTTCGCCCCTCAGCTCCGGGCTGCCGGGTACGACGGGATAATAATTACCGGAGCATCGGAAAAACCTGTCTACCTGCATGTCACCGACGAGAAGGTTGAGATAAAAGACGCCTCACATCTATGGGGTAAAGATACTTTCGAGACCGAGAGCGGCATCAAAAAAGAACTTGGTGATAAGAGGATACAGGTCGCTTCAATCGGACAGGCAGGCGAAAACCTGGTCAAGTACGCGTGCATAATGAACAACCGCGGCTCCACGGCCGGCCGTGGCGGGCTGGGCGCCGTCATGGGTTCCAAAAAGTTGAAGGCGGTTGTGGTTCGCGGCAAGAAGAAGATGGAGTTCGCGAATGAACAAAGAGTGAAGAGTATCGCAAAAGATATGCACGCCAAACTGAAGGTCAACCTTATAGCCGAAGGCCTTGGCGCTTACGGCTCGAATGTCGCCATGGAGTTCGGGATGTCGATTGGCGATACCCCTACCAAGAACTGGCGGATGGCACATTGGCCCAACGGACCGGAGAACCTGGGTGGGGTGAGCGTCGCTGAAAGGATACTGACTGATCATCATGGCTGCCATGGGTGTCCGGTTGGATGCAAGAGAATCGTTGAGGTTAAATCCGGCCCTTACAAGGTGGAGGAAGGCCCCGGGGCCGAATATGAAGGGGCCGCGGCTCTCGGAACACTTTTAATGATCGACAGTCTTGAAGCCAATACCAAGGCAAACGATATGTGCAACCGGTACGGGATGGATGTAATTTCAGCTGGAGGAACTATCGCGTATGCGATTGAGGCTTATGAAAAGGGCTTGATTACCAGGGAGGACACCGGGGGCATCGCTCTGGAATGGGGCAATGCTGATTCTGTGCTCGAGATGCTCGACAGAATAGCGGGAAGAGAGGGCTTCGGCGATCTCCTGGCTGAAGGAAGCAGGGCCGCCTCGCGGAAACTCGGCGGTGAAGAGTTCGCCATTCAGGTGAAAGGCATGGAGTGCCCGATGCACGATCCGAGGGCACTGTGGTCGATGGCGCTGACATATGCGACCAGCATCAGGGGGGCCTGTCACTGCGCGGATTCCAACCTTTATACCGAGTGGGGCCTGGGAAGTCATAAGGACCTGGGGGTTCCGCAGTCGATTCCGTTAAGGGCAAAAGGAAAAGCGGCCTCGACGATCGCTTCGCAGAAGAAGGGCAATATCGCGAATTCGGCGGTCATCTGTGAGTACGTGGAGGTTATGTCGGGAGGCCTGTTAATGATAATGCAGGCTACGAACGCGGTGACCGGTTTGAATTACAGCCTGAAGGAACTGGCGGAGGTCGCCGACAGGATGTGGTACCTGAAAAGGTCGATTGGAAATCTCTGTGGGGCTACACGTGAGGACGACAAGCTGCCCAGGAGAATAGTCGAGCCCCATCAGGAAGGACAGACGTCTATCCTGGCTCCGATGATCTGGATTGGAATGAAGATGATGGAACCGCTTGAAGCTCTCATAAGCGACAACATGGTTGATAATGTAATGAAGATGGCCAACAAATATGTATTCCCACGGTTGGGTCAGATGCTCGACTTGATGAAGTTTACGCTGCCTTGGTACTGGATCAGGCGCAGGAACCTTGTTAAAGGCAACACGAAAGCAATCAGCCGCACCGCCGTTCCCGTCGATGCGATGCTGAAGGATTTTTATGAATTGAGAGACATAGACGAGCAGGGCCGGCCGACCAGGCGTAAGCTGGAGTCCCTGGGTCTAAAGGACGTTGCCGATGTACTGCATGGCGGTTGAAGCCCGATAGGAATCAGCTGTAGTTACCGCCTGCAACTCGTGGATGAAGCGGCCGGCGACAGGTGAAGACAGGGTGTGGTCAGATATGGCGACTGTAAAGTTACATACCCTCCTCGTGAAGCAAACAGGAATAAGGGACTATCGGAGTTCAGCCGGTACTGTATCTGAGTTGCTGGATGAGCTCAAAGAGAAGCACGGCGATTCCATTGAAAGGTACCTGAAAAACTGTATCGTCATCGTAGACGGCAGAAAGTACGAGGGCGAAAAGGGCATGAGGAAGAAGATCAAACCCGGGAGCGAAGTGTCGATATTCCCCCGCGTAGCCGGGGGGTAGTCGAAGTCCTGCGCGCCGCTTCCGCTGCGCGTCAACGCGGTTCGTTGGAGTAAGACGAAGCGGCTTGCCTCCGTATTTCCGCTACCCTCATGCTTTCTGCTCCGCGTCGGATATTGGTGAAATACCGATTGACAGTGAATAACACCACTGATAGTCTTCGGTGTGCGGATAATCGGCGATTCATTAACAAAACAAGGCCTGGAGTCCGAATTGGGGATTTCGGTTATCAACGGGTTGATCATAAGACGGTTCTGTTTCTATCCTGTCCAGATCTTCTTTTCCGGATTTACATGAGAAATCAAGAAAACGATTCTCTCACTTCTTTATTTTTTTCTCCTGCGGAACCTGACAAGCGGCTTGCTGGATAACAAGCCATGGCCGCGGAGGATACCGTGTAAGAAGAGAATCCCGCTATCGGGCCTGCGGTACGTTTTAAGGAGGGTGAAAGTCTGAAATTTACAGGCTTTCGCAGCGAGAATCAGGAAGTTGATGAAAAAGAATGATATCGGGTATGGAGGATGCCGGCGGGATCACTGAGTAACAGCGGTTCAGTATTCAGATTTAATGGAATGTGGTCGTGCCGGCCCGAGACAGGGGGGGGCGCATGATACGTCCTTTCAGGTGGGAGGTAATTACATGGATTATGACGCAATTATTATCGGCTCGGGGTGTGGTGGTTCCGCTGCGGGAGCGGCGCTTGCGGGCTCGGGGTTTAAGGTGCTGGTGCTCGAAAGGATGGAACGGGTAGGTGGCCGGTGCACTACCATGGAGAAAGAGGGCTTCAAGGTCGACATAGGAAGCCATATAGTTATGCGCAGCGAATACGGCCCTTTTGAGGAAGCCCTCAAGCGGGTCGACATGGGAGGCAAGGTCAAGTTCCATCATATCCAGAAGCAAATGATACAGTATCAGGATATGAAGTTCGTGATGAACGTGCCGAAGATGATGAAGCTGTTCCAGGATCTTATGCCGACCGACATGCTGAAGATGGCCGGGCAGATGCTGCCTATGATGACAGGGTTCATGAAGACACTCTCAGATCAGTTCAACTACATCTCCACAAAGGAGTTCGTGGAGAGGTACACCGATAGCCTTGCGGTACGCGATCTGGTCAACCATATGGGATTTATCTGCACCTGGACCCCGTACTGGGAGACGTCGACGGGGGAGATGATAAACATAATGCTGGAGGCGATGGGGGATATGATGAGGGCTATGGGTGACGGAGTGATGTGTATGGGGTACCCAATAGGCGGATTGATCTCCTATCCCGCCGCACTGTGCGAAGGCATCAGGAACAAGGGCGGTGAGGTCTTGACCGATGCTGATGTAAAGCGTGTGATCGTTGAAGATGGAAAGGTCAAAGGCGTGGAGATGGCTGATGGCACTGTGCACAAATCCAGTATCGTGGTTAGCAACGCCGGCATCAAGGAGACAGTGCTGGAGCTCGTGGGAAGAGAGCATTTCGATGCGGAGTACGCTGATGGAATCGAAGCTTTGAGGCCTTCCTGGGCAGTGTACTGCCTGAGGCTCGCCCTGGACCGGAAGGTAATGGATATCGACGGGGCTTTTACAGTTCCGGACCCTGACGTCGAGAAGTTCGACCGCATGGTATGGGAAGAGCACGAGGTCCCCGAAGACATTTTGCCGCCGCTCATGATAACGTCCCCATCCAATATGGACCCGTCGCTCGCCCCGGAAGGCAAGCAACTGGTGGTTATTATCGGGGGGTGCTCTTATGAACCCGCGGAGAACTGGCCCAGGTGGGAGGCGCGTGCGCTCGAGTCGGCGAACAGTACCTTCCCCGGCCTGAAAGACCACATCATATGGAAGGATTTTCTGACTCCGGCGACCTACGGCGCGCTGGGCGAGTGGGGTGCGCCCCTGATCGGGATAGGGCAGACATATGATCAGGTGGGAGAAAAGAGGCCTTCCTCCAAGTCGCCGGTTGACGGCCTCTTTTATGCGGGCTGTGAAGCAGGCAGAGGTGTGTCGGGAATCGGCATGGAACTCGGGACGCTAAGTGGAATCAAGTGTGCCGACTACATCGTCCAGAATGTGAAAGTAGGGTCGATGACGGCTTGAACTGTTTACAGATTCCGGGAGATCAGGAAAAGAGCTTTCAGGAGAGACTGGAAGACTATTAGTCAGGAGGTCGTCTATGGCATTTCAAGACATGCCGCATTTGCCTGCGGAGTACATGCCCCGGCTGGAAAAGCTGGCGGAAAAGGCGAAACGTGGAGAACTCGAGTTGGGGAGCGTCATGGGCGCAATGATGCCCCCGATGATAGCGCATGTGATGCCGGTACTTATGAGAACGGGTGGAGAGCAGATAGCCGAAATGATACCCCGGATGATGTCCGCCCTTCCATCAATGCTTCCGGCGGTGATGGGAAAACAAATTTTTGTCCATATAAGGGAAGTCGGTTTTTTCATTGCCAAAATCGGAATCAGACCCAAGCTGTTTGATTTCGTACCGTCCAGCCTTGAGGAAATAAAGAAAGCCGGTATTCCCGGTGTTTCTATAGATCCCGGTGCATTAACGGGAGGAATAGCCCGGATGACGGCACCGGGGTCGATGAAAGTTTACGGTATTAACGAGCTGATTGAAATGTTCAGCGGTATTAATATCAGCAGGATGATGTACATGATGCCGGAGATGATGGGACTGATGACCAAAGAGGTATTCCAGAGCATGCAGGAGCCGGTACTGGAGGCTGTTGACCAGCTGTTAACGTCAAATGGGGTGTGATGATATGGAAGAAAAAGCGACTGCTCTATTGGATAAAACCGTACTGGAAGATGTGGCAGGCAAAGAAAATGTAGTAACCGATCCCGATTTGCTGGAGGAGTACTCCAGGGACAGTTCTTTTGCTGCCCCCAGAGTACCGGTATCTGTGATCCGTCCCGGGTCGACCGGGGATATAGAGAAGATCATGAAGGCAATCCGGAAAAGCGGGGTAAAGGTGATCCCGGTCAGCTCGGGGCCGCCGCATTTCCGTGGGGACACGGTACCTTCGGTGGACAACGCCGCGATACTGGATCTTTCCGGCCTTGACGAGATCGAATGGATCAACAGGCGTAACAGGGTTGCGTGTGTCTACCCCGGGGTAACCTATGCCCAACTCGAGGCCGAGCTCGAGCGCGAGGGACTCCGGTGCATGATGCCTCTCCTTCCCCGGACCACGAAATCGGTTGTGGCCGCCTGCATGGAGCGCGAGCCGTTCACCGTTCCAAAATACTCGTGGGACCTCGGTGACCCTGTCGCCTCTTCGGAGCTCACCTTCGGTAACGGTGATACACTCCGTACCGGCGGCGGTGCCGGGCCGGGCACTCTGGAACAGCAGAGAGCGGCGCTCGGTGCCCATAAGCTTCCCTTCGGGCCGCTGCTGATCGACCCCAGGAAGATCAGCCAGGGGTCCCAAGGCTCAATCTCTATCTGCAGCTGGCTGGCAATTCGCTGCGAGCTGCTTCCCGAAAAGGAGGCGCTGTATTTCACCGGTGCGGAAAAGCTCGAGGATCTTGTCGAACTTCTGTACCGTGAGCTCTACCTGAAGCTGGTTGACGAGCAGTACATCCTTAACAGCCTGGCGTTCGCATCGCTCCTTGAGACCGACGCAAAGGCGATTGACCAGCTCCGCTCAAAGCTTCCGAACTGGATCCTGGTAACCAGTGTAGGCGGCTACGGCAAGATGGCGGGTGAGCAGTTCGACTGGAAGGACGCAGACCTTAAAGACGAGGCGGGAAGGCTCGGGGTAAAGCTCGAGACCGGGATCGGCGGGATAACCGCGGACGACTACATGGAGAAGGTGGTCAGAAAGAGCGCGGACCCCTGGTGGAAGATCCGCTACCGGGGCGACGTGCGGGAGTTGATGTTCATGACTTCCGCAACCAAGACCCCGGAGTTCACCGACAAGGTCATGAGCATGGCCCTGAAGCAGAAGTTTGACACGCAGGCAATCGGTGTCTACATTCAGATGCTCCAGCAGGGCAAGTCCTGCCAGGTCAGCTTTGATTTCCAGGCGGACGCCGATACACTGTCCGGCTTTCAGAAGACGTACACCAATATAGCTGCGGCGCTCTTCAGCGAAGGCGCTTTCTACTCACGGCCTTACGGGCCGCTTGCGGACATCGTCTACTCACATGGAGACTACCAGTCATTTGTTAAATACGCCCGGGGCCTGAAGGAGATATTCGATCCTGAGGGAGTCTTGAACCCAGGAAAGCTCTGCTTTTGATAAAAAAGGGAAGGGGATGTGAAAATGGCTTTAAAGGACTATGAGTATGAGACATCACACTGCATAAGGTGTTCCTGGTGCAAGTTCATGCCGTTCCAGCAGATCAAGAGCAAGCGCTTCTCGTATCTGTGCCCTTCGATATCTTATCTGAACTTCCACACCTACTCCGCCGCGGGAAGGATGCATCTTGCCCTGGCTCTTATTCAAGGTCGGATGACCGAGTACTCCGATTCGCTGAAGCAGGCTGTATTCGAGTGCAATATGTGCGGGGCCTGCCAGGTGACATGCAGAACCTGGAACTACAATCTCAATCCCGGAGAGGTGCTTCAGGAACTGCGCGGACACATGGTCGAGCAGGGGCAGCTGATCCCGGAGCACATGGCGGCGATTGACGGTCTTAAAAGGGAAGACAACGTGTTCGGGGAGCCCAAGGCTGACCGCGGTAAGTGGGCTGAGGGGCTCGACTTTTTAAAGGACGCCAACACGGAGAAGGCCGATGTTCTCTTTCATGTCGGATGCAGAACGTCCTACGATGAGGAACTGTGGCCGATCGCGAGGACATGGGCGAAGGTTTTAAATGGCGCTGGTGTTGATCTGGCGATCGCCGGACAGAACGAAGCCTGCTGCGGCGGAAGGCCCTACGAGATGGGATACAGGGGAGAGATAGAGAAGTACGCCGAGGATATTGCCGGCAGGGTTAAGGCGTGCGGCGCTTCAAAGATAGTGACCCTCTGCGGTGACGGGTATGGAACCTTCAAGAGCATCTACCCGACGCTCGGGCTCGACCTGCCCTGCGAGGTCCAGCACACAACCGAGCTTCTCGAGGAGCTGATAAATAACGGCAAGGTCAACCTGAAGAACAAGGTGCCGATGAAGGTCACCTACCATGACCCCTGCCACCTGGGTAGAAAAGGCGAGCCGGGCCAGAAGTGGGAAGGGACATATGAGCGTCTTCATCCGCATATGATCGCGCCCGTACCCGAGAAGCCGATAAAGATCGGAGTCGACGGGTGTTATGATCCCCCGCGGAACGTCCTCAAGGCCATCCCGGGGATCGAGCTCGTCGAGATGGAGCGCTCACGCGAGTACTCCTGGTGTTGCGGCGCCGGCGGGGGGGCATGGGAAGCGTTCGATGATTTCGCGTCCTGGACCGGGGGCGAAAGGATAGAGGAAGCAAAGAGTACCGGGGCGGAAGCGCTTGTCACCGCCTGTGGATGGTGTGAGCGATCGTTTATGGATTCGGTCAAGGAGAACGGAGACAAGATAAAGATCTACGACGTGATTGAGCTTGTTGATAAGGCAATGGGAGGTAGCTGATATGGCGATAGGTAATGAAGCCTTGCGTGAGTTTCAAGTAGCGTTGGGGGAGAACAACGTCTCCGCGGACCCGGTTGTGATAGAGAGCTACTCGTACATGAACAGCATGTTCTCAGTGATGATCGGCAACTGGTGGCTCAGGCCGGTCGCGGTCGCGCTTCCCTCGACCACGGAAGAGTGCCGGAAGATCATCGATATCTGCAAAAAGCACAAACTCAAGTTCAAGCCCCACGGCGGGGCCTGGTTTATTTCAGCGCTGGCCACCAGTGAAGACACCGTTATCCTGGACATGAGGCGCATGAACAAGATAAACGAGATAAACCCGACCGACGGGTACGTTGTCTGCGAGACTTACGTGCCGGGTGGAGAGATGCAGGCGGAGGTGATGAAGCACGGCCTCAACTGTCACCTGTGCGGTGCAGGCCCGAACCTGATGCAGCTTGTTACCGCGACCAGTATGCAGGGGTCGGGAGGGGAAGCCCAGTCGATGTCATTCCAGGAGAGGAACCTTCTCGGTGCCGAGCTTGTCACCGCTAACGGGGACATACTGTACTTCGGCTCCCCGGGGACACCGAACGCGGGCTGGTTCTGCGGGGACGGCCCGGGACCGTCGCTTAAGGGGATGATGAGAGGCGCCATGGGGAATATGGGGGCACAGGGTGTGTATACCAGGTGCGCGCTGAAGCTTTATCCATGGTACTCGGAGCCGTACGATTGCCACGGCAGCCCTCCTTTTTACGAAAGCGAACGGCCTTCCAACTACAACCTCAGGGTTGTCTGGTGGGACAACGCCGATATCGAAGCGGAAGCCCTCTACCAGCTTTCCGAGGCGGAACTGGTGGACTTCGCCGCGAGGATCGGGTCCGGATCGTATGAGTCGAGTGCCGCGGTCTCCAACGAGGAGTATCGCGAGCTCGTCAAGAACCGGACGTTCCGCGACAAGTTTAAGCGGGGCCCGTGGACCTTCTCGATCGCGGCTGCGTCTGAGCGGGGGCTTGAATATAGAACAGCAGCTCTGGACGCTATTATAGAGGAGACCGGCGGGCACTCTTACGACCCGTTTACCGAGTTCGACCACACGGAATTTGAGCTGGTGATACAGCAGGCAATAAGGGCTGCGTACATCATGAAAGACGCGTTCCTGCCGGCCGGAGCCTTCAGCTGCAACCCGCCCCTGACCTACGAGACGATTGACCAGATATGGAAGGTCGCAGAGGAGCCGTCACTCCGGATCAGGCGTGAGTGGATGGAGCGGGACGCTATTCTGGAGCAGGACCTCGACAACATCTACTGCAGCATCGACGAGCACGGTCACTTCGGCCATGTAGAGACTATCTACCAGTGCGACTTCGCCGAGCCAAAGGGCGAGCCAACAGGGATAACCATAAAGGGTATGACCGAGGGGACGAGGTTGTACCTTGGCAATGGGTACATGTCTTTCCCCGAGGACGTAAAGAAGGCGGTCATGTACGCGCAGTATCTCGGAAAAATAAACCAGATGCTGGACAGGAACATGGTTGCTGACAGCATGATGGCCCCCATGTTCGCGATGATGGGATCCCTTGATGAATTGGACGAGCTTGCCGATCAGAAGCAGCAGACGACTGTAAGGTAACCGCGGCATCGATCCGGAATCCTGCCCGGGTGACCCTTGACGTGTGGGGAGTGTAAAGTTCCCGGGCGGGATTCTTTCAGTGTCCGACCGCAATCAGCGGTTATGACACTGAGGGTCCTGATGCAGCAGGTAAGATCCCGGGAGCATTCCCGTCCATCGGCGGACGAAGCCGTTTCCGGTGCGGTGCAGCGCCGGTTCCGACGCGCGCAGGACAGCTCCCTTTATGAAACCGGGTATCAGGTTAATCGTCTTTTTGATTATTGACATGGTGGAGAAACCACAAAAGACCTGGTTGAAACGGGCCTGGGCATACGCCTTGTCAAATACCGCGTCAGCCGATAATCTTCCGGTCACGAGGGCTCCCTGCATGCCAAAGAGAAGAACGGGGTCTATTGCGCCGGCGAGAGTCCCCGAGAGAATCTTGTCGCCGTGGAAGAGTTTCCGGTTTTCCGGGCCGGTTGCGGGACATGCGCCTCCGTATATAGAGTGCCAGCGTTTGAACTCGACCCCCTCCTGGATGCTCAATAGTCTTTGAAATCTGCTTAATTTATCTTCAGTGAGCGGTAGTTTTCTTTGAAAGATAAGTGCGAAAGAGATTCCGTTTACTGTACAGTAGAAGGCATAATCTCTAGTGAAATCGTCCATCCACAGCGATATGGTCGTTGCGCCATGATTCGCCTCGGCATGTGCGAACCGGGCATACATCGGGATGTACGGAACTCCCATGGTCCGGTATACATCCAGCGTCAAACCGGTGGCGACTATCGTATCCGGCGGCAGGCCGGCAAACTGTGCCGGTGTTGTTACCGGTGACTTGAACTCAAAGTTCACGCCGTGTTCGATTGCGGTGCGGTACAGGAGCATGTCGATCGAACCCTCGCGGGGCCCTCTCTCCACCATGAAAAAGTTCCACTCAGGTCTCAGCCCGAGTTCTATCCTTTTGCCCCAGCCATGAAATACGGCCCGCTCGATCGGCTTGACCGCCGGGCTGATGTCTATCCCGGTGAACCGTGTTACTGCTTCAACATCAAAGGGGCTTCCGGCCGGATCGGGCCGGAGGCGGGGAATCCAGCCGCCGATGGCATCTCCGGCTTCAAGTACCGTAACGGCACGGTCTCTTTTCGCCAGGTTTATTGCCGCTACCAGGCCTGAGATTCCGGCACCGACTATGATAACTTCCGGCAAAGCAGGACCTCCAGCGGCATGCCTTCATTTCGGAACGGTTGCCTGATCGTAGATCGAACTGTTTTCCGTGAAAAAACGTCAATATGTATTGTCTGCTGCATGCTTATATGCGAGTACTTATGTTTGGCGGCCAACAATATGCAATATGCCGACTATTATTACTTGCGGCGCCACCGGTAAGCAAAACAGGATAGAAACGCATTTTACAGAATAGTATCAGAGATACTTGTTTGAGAACATGGAAGGGGCTGAAATGAAGAACCGACGTTTACCAACTCGAAGATCGACGCGGCTTGTCGTCGCGATTGCCGTCTTGTCTCTTGTTGTTATGATGATACCCGCCGCAGGTTCGGCCGGTGCAGCTTGCGTGACCGAAGACGAGGCGCGCAGCACGGCTTCCAGGCTGATAGACCGCGTACTCGCCGAAACCCTGAAGAGGCCCGGTGCGCCCGGGACAGAACCGGAGTGGAAGGGGGCTTTCCCCGGCGATCCGCTTCTGGTGCATGGTATGGAAGGCGGGCCGTCGGAGTACATCGTACCGGTTGTGAATAAGACCGGGGAAACGGTTTCGATTATCGGTGTCGGCGCAGCTGACGCCCGATGGCACTGGTACGCAGGCTACCCCCATTTAAAGTTCCCACCTGTCGACGCCGGCAAAGCTATGTCCAGGGTCGAAGGTTTTCTTGAAGATGCAGGTATTAAAGCGGAGCCGGGGGTGCCCTCGGCAACAATGGCGTCCGACAAGACCGTTTACTGGACTTTCAACATCAGTGAAGGCGGCCCGGTAAAAACTGTCTACCTGCCTGCGTTTTCTGAAGGAAAAGCGTACACAAATCTGGAGCCGCCATGGAAAACGGAAAAGGAGTTCGACAGGGTGGATGTTCCATCGGACAAGGGTGGAACCGCCGGGGGTTTAAAATCGTCGGCCAGGGACATTTATCCGGGGGGAGCACAGGCTGCCTACAATATCCAGGGAGTCCCTTATCACGCTCAAACCACTGACTACTGGTGCGGCCCGGCGTCGCTGGAGATGGTATTCGACTACTTCGGTCCCGACATCAGCCAGGCCGAAATTGCAAGCGTAGCCAACTCTAATTCCTCGTATGGCTGCTATAACACCGAAATCGCAAGGGCCGGACAGTTTTCGAGCCAGAGCACCTCTGTGCAGAGCCCCGGCCTTCAGGGATACACAGGAAGGGACTATGGTTATGGAGTGGCTTCGGCGTCCTGGCGGGACGGCACCGCTCTCTACGCCAGACGGTACAGTGACCTGAAGGACCTTATTTCCAGTGATATCCCGGTTATGACACTCACATGGTACGACCAGTCTCACAGTTCCGGACATTTCAGGGTCGCCAAGGGGTACAACGATAACCTGGGAACGATCATATTTCACGATCCATGGTATTCCGGAACGCTTTCGGGGCCGGATGTCTCTTTGAATCAGGACTATTTCGTTGATAACCTGTGGAACTATTCGGACAGGTGGGCCATGATAGCCTGCCCGTTGAAAGTGATTCTCGACAAGCCTGTTTCAGTAACCGCGGGGCAGGTCTTCTCGGTTACCGCGCGGGTTTACTACATCGGACCCGAACCGCTTGACGGTCAGTATCCCTGTCATGACGACACGGTGTCCGCTACGATTCGTACTGCACTCGGCGACTACAAGCTGGTAGGCAGCCAGACAAACCAGAGGGTCTACGGAATGGAGGGCACCGGGACGTTCGGGACCGCCACATGGACGGTGCAGTCACTGAAGGTCCAGAACACCGACGATATTTCAGTTGACGCGCAGGGGCTGATCAACGGTTCGACCTCCGCTTACCCAAGCTACCAGGACTGGATAGGAGGTTCGGGCAGTGAAGGTGAGGAGGCTTTAACCACCTCGAGAGCATGGGCACACGACTCGATCGGCGTACCCGGTCCGAGCGATACATGGTACCTGGCGGAAGGTTCGACAAGGGGCGGATTTGAGACATGGATTCTGGTTCAGAACCCTAACGACCAGGATGCCGAAGTTTCTTTAACTTACATGACGGAAAAAGGAGAGGAAGCGGGGCCGTCCGTTGTAATAGGCGCAAACTCCCGTATGACATTTTTTGTGGGCGACACCGTTGCCGATACCTGGAGCGTTTCCACGAAAGTCGAGTCTGATCTGCCCGTAATAGCGGAAAGGTCGATGTATGGAAACAACCGGACCTGGGGCCACGACTCAATAGGGGTAACGGAACCGGCTGATACCTGGTACCTGGCGGAAGGCTGCACCAACGGTGGCTTCGAGACCTGGATACTGATCCAGAATCCGAACGACAGCGCCGCTGAAGTGACGCTGTCTTATATGACGGCGGACGGGGAAAGAAGAGGTCCCACGGTCGAGCTTCCGGCGAACTCAAGGCAGACTTTCTTTGCCGCCGATTCCGTGCCGGACACTTGGGATGTTTCCACCCTGGTTACTTCCGACGTGCCGGTTATTGCCGAGAGGGCTATGTACGGTGGCAGCCGGACCTGGGGCCATGACTCCGTAGGCGTTTCAGAACCCGCCGATACATGGTACCTGGCGGAAGGCTGCACCAACGGTGGCTTCGAGACCTGGATACTGATCCAGAACCCGGAAGATGTTCCTGCCGAGGTCCAGTTGACGTACATGACAACCGAAGGGCCGGTGGCCGGGCCGGGCGTGACTATCGGTCCAAACTCGAGGCAATCTTTTGATGTGGCTGAAACGGTTCCTTCGACATGGTCCGTTTCAACTGAAGTGAGTTCCGACATACCGGTCATAGCCGAGAGGGCCATGTACGGCAACAACCGCACGTGGGGCCATGATTCAAGAGGTGTCAGTCTGGCGTCCAATACATGGTACCTGGCGGAAGGGTGTACAAATACCGGGTTTGAGTCATGGGTGCTGGTTCAGAACCCGAATACGGGACCTGTTGACGTGACGCTGACTTTTATGACACCGGGCGGCGCAATCACAGGGCCTGCCATGACCCTGCCGTCGAATACGCGTTATACATTTAATGTCGGCGATTATGTGCCGGGCGAGTGGGAGGTCTCGACACAGGTTGACGCAAGTCTTCCAGTAATAGCCGAGCGCGCGATGTACGGGGACAGTAATTAACCCCGGTGTCCCATAATGGTGTTCAACCCCGGTGTCCCAGCCTTTAGACTGGCACCGGTCCACATAGACTGGCACCGGTCCACCTGTTATTCAACCCCGATGTCCCAGCCTTTAGACTGGCACCGGTCCACATAGACTGGCACCGGTCTAACTTTGACTGGTATTTGAGGCGGGGCACCTTTGCCCCGCTTTTTCTTGTGCAGCAGGATAAAGAACTGGTAACGGCTTTTAACTCCTGAATAGAAATTAGAAGTTGAAAATATCTGGGAAGTTTGAAGCCGGAAGTTGGAAGGAAACAGAATCAGGTCACGTTCAGTGACGGCCGGCAGTTCATTTGTCGGTCGTCCCTTTATTACAACCATGGGTTTAACTTTGAGATTCCAGATGATGAATTAACCTGGTCAACGTTTCGTTTACCGGTGTTTTGATGCCGTGTTTCAGACCAAGGTTCCAGACTGCTCCATTGAGCGCGTCGATTTCCGTACGGCGGCCCTTAAGAATGTCTTCCTGCATGCTGGAGCGGTGTTCGCGTGTGGGTGGCAGAAGCAGATTCTTCAATCTTTCGAGATAAGCACCGGGTGATTCCGAGACCGTTTCAACATGTTCCGCGTTCGCGACTTCATAGAACTCACAGGTGAGGTATTCAATGATTTTCTTTGTTTCCGGATCGTCTCCCAGTTCACCGTATGAACAGCCAAGGACTGTCGCGAGCGCGTTCAGGCAGACGTTATAGAGAACTTTATCCCAGATATAAGAGACAATATTTGATTCATACCTGCAGGGAATCCCGGACGCGGCGAAAGATTCACAAACACTTTCTATACCCGTCGGCCCCGTCCGGACAGGGCCCATCAGTACATCGTCGGCGCAGACCGTTACGTTTACCGATCCAGGCTTGATAGTTGTCGCACCGAATATTACACGACCACCGACAGTTTTGCCGGGAACAGTCCGTTCGATCGCTTCCACGTTGCCGAGACCGTTCTGAAGCGATATAATTCCTCGTGCTTCAGACAGGACCGGTCTTAAATCGCACAGCGCGGAATCTGTGTCATAGGATTTGACCGACAGGATTATCCATTCCGGTTCAAAACCTTCCACGATTACATCCCCCGGGGTTGTTACGGCCATGATATCGGTTACTGTGCGGTCTCCCCATATACCGGTTATTTCCAGCCCGCTTCTGACAATTGTTTCAATGTGCGGATCTCTTCCCAGAAGGCACACCTCATGGTTTCCCTCACTGAGCAGCCCGCCGATGACGGACCCTATAGAACCGGCTCCCATTACCAAAAAGCGCATGAAGGCTCCTTTCCAGTGCGCGGATCAATTAAATAATAACCGCCCCTGGAGGAAGCGGACAATGCTTTTAGGTTAAACTGTCATTCAATTCATTTATAATTGCGTTAATATAAGCTGCCGGGAAGAGCGGCGGCGGGAAGCAATCCGTTTCAGGGGAGACCATGGAAGAAGAGTTTACGCTGCCTTTTCCGGAAGAGGAGAAAATCGAAGAAACGGGCGCCGAAAGAGAGGATGTTCTGACGGTCACTGAAGTGAACCGAATGGCGAAGCGGGCGCTCGAGCGGATAAGGGTAACCGTCCAGGGCGAGATCTCCGGTCTGAACGCACGTTACTCCTACTATATTTACTTTGATCTCCGTGACGAAAACGCGGCAATCCCGGCAATTATCAACAAGCGTTACTTCCATGATCTCGATTTCAACATGGAGGACGGGGCGCTGGTTGTTATCAAAGGGACCCTCTCGCTCTATGAAAGGCAGGGAAAGTACCAGATTCGTGTGGAGGAAATGAGGCCTTTTGGCGAGGGGGATCTCCAGAGAAAAATAGAAGCACTCAAAAGGAAATTGCACAAAGAAGGTCTATTTGATGATTCGCGAAAGAAGAGGCTGCCTCTCTTTCCCGTGAGGATAGGGGTTGTTACATCTCGAAGGGGTGCGGCGGTAAGGGATGTGACGGTTACGCTCAAGCGCCGGTTTCCTCCAGCCAGGGTATTCATAAGGGGGGTCCAGGTGCAGGGCGAGCCGGCGGCCTCTCAGATCTGCGAAGCCTTGAGGTTCTTCGACCGCGATTACGATGTGGACCTTGTGATTCTTGCGCGGGGCGGCGGTTCATTGCAGGACCTCGAGCCGTTTAATACCGAGGAGGTGGCGAGGGCCATCGCCGAGATGGAAGTGCCGCTGATTACCGGGGTAGGCCATGAGCCGGATGTAACTATATCGGACCTTGTGGCGGACCACCGCGCAAGTACACCCACGGGTGCCGCTGAAGCGGCGGTTCCGGACAGGGTACAGGTGATGTCGACTCTTGCCAAGTACGCGACTGTACTGCAGAGGCATTCGGCAGGCGGCCTCGCTGTGGCCGAAAGGCAACTTGCGAGTCTTAAGGGAAGGCCGGTTTACAGTGACAGGAACTACCTGGTGGGGCCTTTCATGCAGCGCTTCGAACGGGCTGCCGGCGCTTTACCGGGAAGTCCGGAAAGAGGCTTACTACTTGCCTTGAACCGCCTCAGGCTGATAATGAACAGCCCGGTTTACAGGAAACCGGATGAACTGCTCATGGGCCGCCATTCACAGATTATCTCCGTACAGGACGATATCCGGCAGGCTGCGGCCACGTACTTCGAGAGGCACCGGAATACGCTGGATAAACTTGATTCACGCCTGAAGGCACTCAGTCCTCTGGCTGTTCTCGACAGAGGTTATTCAATAACATTCAATGAAAATACGGGGGAGGTCGTCCGTACGTCGGAAACTGTTGCGGAGGGCACACCCTTGAGAATCAAGCTCGCTGAAGGCGGCCTGTTCGCCGACGTGAGCGGAAAGGAGTGATCTGATTGGACAGTGAGCTTTCATTCAAGGACGCGATGGAGGAACTCGAAAAAATAACCAACTCCCTGGAGGGTACCGAGCTGGAACTGGAGAAGAGCCTTGAGCTGTTCGAGCGAGGTGTTGAGTTGATAAAGTACTGCCAGAGAAAGCTTGATACCGCCGAGTCCAGGGTGGATGTGCTTGTTGATTCCCTCGAGGGGGGAATAGAAGCCATCCCGGAAGAGGTTGAAGAAGAGGCCGGAGGAGAAAAAACCACCGGGTAATTTGCAGCTCCGGGACTATGCCGGCACTGAGGCAATAGCATAAGCCGCATGAATGCACGAGTAACTTATATCCTGGTATTCGCCGGTGGAAAAAAAGACAATCATCATTATAATGAAGAATATCGTGAAGCCGATCCCGATCCACCCTGTTACTATCCCGGCCAGTGCCAGGCCGTCACCGCCGAGTCTCCCGCCGCTGTTTCTGATGCTGGCCCGGGCTCTATAACCGAAAATCACGGCAAGTATCGACGGAACTCCGCAGAAGTATAGGAAGAAACCCGCTATCCCCAGAGTCAGGGACGCTATGGCCATACTGTCAGTTTCCTGACGGAATGGAACCGCGTATTGAGTATAGGGGTTCAACCCGGGTGGTGGTACAAACGGTGCCTGTCCGGGGGGTGGAGGCCCTCCTGCCGGCTGGAACTGAGGAATTGAAGGTGGTGGAGGCTGAATAGGACCTCCTGGTATTGATTCGGATTTAAACAAAGCTTTCGGGGTCGTTCCCCCGGGACCCTCCGGGGTTTCAATAGTGCCTCCGCACCGCGCGCAGAAAGATGCCCCGTCAGGGTTTCCCTGTCCGCAGATATCGCAGAATATCATCTGTTCTTACCTTTTGATTACGTTCCAGCCCGGATACTTTATGACACCGCATAAATATCACTATTTGACCATATTTCCGTACCGTAAAAACCGCAATGCTGCTTTCAAAGCGGGTTCACCAACCGCTTTCTGTCGACGGATGTATTGCTTCGCTTGAAATCAGGCGGCGAGCAAAATCAACTGATTAAGCGAGTAGCTTGAAGTTTCAAACGCGCCGACGGCCAGCAGAATCATGAACAGGATAACCACTGCGACAACAATACCGACTCCGATCCACCCAATTATTATGCCGGCGAGCGCTATGCCGTCCCCTTGCAGGCGGCCCCCGCTTTCCCTTATTTTGGTACGCGCCATATAGCCGAAGATTACTCCGAGTATGCTGAACAGAAATGGGCAGAACATCCATCCTCCGATACTCAGAACCAGTGAAGCTATAGCCATTGGCTCGGTCTCAGTCCGGGCCATCGGCGCTGAGTAAGCCGGTGGAGGGGGTGTGTTTGGCGGAGGCCCGAACGGCATTTGACCCGCGGGCTGCCCGAAACCTGACGGAGCCCCGGTTAGAGACTCGCCGGGCGCACCCGGCGGAGGCGGAGGTTGGCCCGGACCTCCTGTCGGCGCATCCGGCACCGGAGACGCACCGGCGGCCGTTTCCCCGGCAGCCACCTGCGCTTCGAGTGAACCGCCGCACTGAGCGCAGAAAGTCGCGTCATCAGGGTTTCCCTGTCCGCAGTTTTCACAGTATTTCATATCTGCCTCCCCTTAAACGTACCCACCCTTGAAGCCGGCATGGGTGGAAAAGATGAAGCGTCCCGATCCGGGTACTGCTTCAAATACTATCCAGGACCTGTGCAAGTTGACTTCATTCATAACAATAACTACGGCTTATCCGGTTGATTACCTCTAAAGCAAAGCCCTTTTATGCAATAAGAAAAGCCGTTCGCAGCTGATAAAGGGCGATATCAATATTGTCAAATAATCCCGACGCCAATGCTAAGAGTAGTATGAGTATTCCTGAAATGATCAGACCGATCTCAATCCAGCCGATAATTATTCCGGCCAGCGCCAGGCCGTCACCGCCGAGTCTGCCGTCGCTGTTGCGGATTTTATTTCGGGAATGATAACCGAATATTACCGCCAGAATGGAAGTTATCACCATAAGGAAGGACATGAAAAAACCGGAGACTCCAAGAGCCAGTGACGCTATCGCGAAAATATCGGTTTCCTGATGTCCGGGTGTGTAGTATGGGGGGCAATATGGAGTACCGGGCGGCGGTCCCTGATGAAATTGCCCGAATGGCGGAGGCCCTCCCGGTTGAGGTCCGGAGTTGGATTGACGAAAGGTGTTCACCGGAGGCCCAAAGCGGGCGGAGGGGCCGGTTGGAGCTATGGGTGAAACCGGTTCGCCGGATACCGCTTCCCGGGAATCCGCCGGGGACGGGAGCCTGGCGCTGCAATAGTTGCAGAACACCGAGCCGCCGGGGTTTTCCTGTCCGCAGTTGTTACAGAACATTAACGCATACTCCGGTTTCTGTTCGGCCGTCAGGTGGTAGCCAGAGCCGTATAAATGAAATCCTCCCACTGGACCTGTGCTTCAACATGGTTGTTTCCGTCAAGAACAAGTACGTACAGCCAGTAGAAGTAATAGATGCCGCAAGTAACAATCGAGAGAAGAAGAAAGGTGACGAAGTTCCTCTCGGGCATCGACCGCATAGCCTGTGACGGTTGAGAAGACAGCCCCAGTTTTGCCAGAGCGCCGGACATCAGCGTGAAGAACTGGGCCTCAACAATATCGTGGTTCCTGAAATCATCCATAATGAAGTAGTAACCTATATACATCGCTATTCCGGTGAGTATGCCCAGTACCAGCCACAGTGCGGCACCCCGCTCTTTGCTCTGTTCGTACATCTGTCTCTGGACATTTTCCAGTTGGGCGAGTTCCGGGCTTATGGTGTCCACTTTTCCCATGTCCTGAGCTTTCTCTCTGAGCAAAGCTATTGCCGTTCCCGCCACATTGTACATCCTGGCAAGATGGAGGTCCCTTCTCTCCATAAGCTTGTAAAAGACGTAAAGGCCGTAAATGCCACAGGTGACCAGGGTGAGCAGTACCGCCATTCCGGGGTCGGTCATCCAGTCGGTGGTGACCCGCTGTTGTATGTAATAATACAGCCCTTGAACCAGACTCGTTTGCTGTTGTTCCACTATTGCTCCTTTCTGCGCGACGTGCTTTCTTCTATTATTTCCAACTTGATGTGAAATACAATATTTTTATTATCCAGGCGGTTGTAAGTATAGCGATCACCGACAGTGTGACCGCACCCCTCACCTTGTTTGAGAAATTCAGTTTGACGCGGCAGCCGCTGGAAAGCACTGTTACAAGGTAGGCACCGAAGGCCCAGGTAAGGAAGAAGAGCGCCGGGCCGAGCAAATGCATCTCGAGCGCTGAACTCCACTGGCCGTGGGCTGTAAGGACGAAGCTCCTGGTGAGGCCGCATGCCAGGCAGGGGATCCCGGTAATTTTGTGAAACCAGCATGGAATCGATACCCAGGCACCATGAGACTTAAGGTATGGCAAGGCGAAAGACAACACAAGCACAATCATTACCAGAAGGAGCAGGGAGCCCTCGTGACGGAGGAGTTTTGATATTCCCGGTTTCTCGATCTCGATAAGCTTCCCGGAGTCAACTGACTCCGGCGGGCTGATCACGGTATAGTCTTTGACCGGCAAGCCGGGTTTCGATCCAGGCTTTCGAGCGCATTCGTTGTCCAGCGAAAAAACCCCTTATTCAGATATGAAACTCATGGCAGCCGTAGATATCAAACAAACATAAACGATCCGGCCTGCAGCCGCCCCGGATTATTATTATCCGGCCGGGTTTCGGCTTTGGTCTTTTAGAAAAGTTGAAAAAGCCTTCATTGATAATTATAGAAGGGTAACGTTCCACTTCAAGATAAAAGACTGTAACGTTCGGTCACACTGGTACAATACAGTTATGGATCTCAATGATTATAAACAAAGTTGCCCGTTTGATCTCGACGCTTTTCAGGTCGAGGCGATAAGCCACTTATCTGTTGGGCGCTCGGTCCTGGTTTCGGCGCCAACCGGGTCGGGAAAGACGGTTATAGCCGAATACGCGCTTCAGTCAGCGCTTGAAAGGGGGTGTAAGTTTTTCTACACCACGCCGCTCAAAGCCCTTTCAAATCAGAAGTTCCGCGATTTTTCAAGTGACTATCCGGAGATAAAGGTCGGCCTTCTTACCGGTGACAACAGCATTAACGGAGACGCTCCCCTTGTTGTGATGACAACCGAAGTGTTGAGAAACATGATCTACGAGGGAAGTGAACTTCTGGACGAACTCGGCGGAGTGGTCCTGGACGAGGTGCATTACATAGACGATCCCTTCAGGGGCCAGATATGGGAGGAAATAATAATCCACCTGCCTGAAGAGGTTAAGATAGTGGCTTTGAGCGCCACCGTCTCGAATGCCCGCGAGATTGGAGACTGGATGAACAGCCTTCGCGGAGATATTGAAGTGGTCATATCAGGCGAGCGGCCGGTGAAGCTCAATAACTACTATTTTGTAGGCAACGCTCTCGTTTCACTTTTTTCCAAAAAACTTTTCCGGGTTATGAACGACCAGTTGGAGAGGGCTAAGAAACAGCGGCTGGCGAACAGGGGCGGGAGGGGCGGAAGGAAGCCTCTCGGCCTGCGTCCCAAGCGTCTGGCGGTAATACGTGAACTTAAAAAAAGAGACATGCTCCCGGCGATATACTTCCTTTTTTCACGGGCCGCCTGTGACGACTCGGCATTCATATACCTCAAGGACGGTGTCAAGTTGACCAGCGACCAGGAAGCGGAGGAGATAGAACGGTATCTCGACGAGAAGATATCCTGTCTTGACGAGGACGATCTCGACTGCCTGGATTACGATATTTTGCGAAACGCTCTGAAGGCCGGTGTCGCGATTCACCATTCGGGGGTTCTCCCGCTGTTCAAGGAGGCAGTGGAAGAGCTTTTCGTGAGAGGGCTTTTAAAGGTGGTTTTTGCGACGGAGACCCTTTCGCTGGGTATCAATATGCCCGCCCGCACGGTGGTCATCGAATCGCTTACAAAGTGGGGAGGCGATAAGCACCGCCCGCTTACGCCAGGTGAGTACAAGCAGCTTACCGGAAGAGCGGGGAGAAGAGGCATTGACGAGGTAGGCCACGCGGTCGTCCTGTATCAGAACCATTTCAGTTACGATCAGGTCCGCTCGCTGGTAAAGAAGGAGCCGAACCCGGTAGTTTCCAGCTATGAGCTTTCCTACAACATGGCGGTGAACCTGCTTGCGACAAGGGACTTCGATGAAGCCCAGGCTCTGTTGAATTTATCTTTCGCGCAGTATGAGGCTGACAAGCGGGTGGTTTCCATCGAGTCGAGAATGGAGTCGCTTAAGAACGAGCTCGAGATTGAAAAGGACGGTTGTGTTTGCGAGGAAGGTGGAGACGCGCTTGAATACAGGGAGCTCGAGAGAAAGCAGAACCGGCTGACGGAAGAGCATTCAAGGCTGACCTCCGCCGGTGTCAGGCGCGCCGCTGAAGAGGCTTTCAAAAGTTTTAAGCCGGGAGATGTATTCATCGGCGGACTGAATGACAATAAGGTGAGGGCGGTCGTCAGAAAACACAAAGGGGCGCATGGCGAAGGGTTTCTGGTTGTCGATTCAATGGGGCGCTACCGTAGACTGTCACTCGATCTTGTGAAGGAGGAGCCGAGGATCATCGGCACTGTTGACGCGGGCAAGATCAGCTCGCCGACAAGGAAAGTCAGGAAATCGGTGGGCTCGAAGATGCAGCTTCTGAAACAAGAGGCTGAAGAAAAGCTGAATAAGATCCAGGGCGGACAAAAGGAACAGTCGCTTGAAAACTCTATTGAAAAGATAAAAAGCAAGCGGGAAGCGCATCTTTGTAACAGTTGTCAGCACCTGAACCGATGCATGTCCGCCGCGAGAAGAGTTGAAAGAACGGTTCGTTCGATTGAATCCGCGAAGAAGGAGCGGGACTCCAGGTTTGATGTTGTTTCAAGGAAGCTGGTCGATGTAGTGGATGTGCTGAACGAGTTGGGCTTTATGGAAGGCCACACGGTTACTCCCAAGGGTGCTTTGCTCCGGCGTATATACAACGAGTGCGACCTTTTACTGGTGGAAACCCTTGAAGCCGGCCTGCTCAGAGACTTGAGCCCCTGCGAACTCGCCGCTTTCGCTTCGTGGTTCATCTATGAATCGAGGGAGAGTGATTCCGACCGGCACTGGAGTGAGAGGCAGGAGCACCTCGAAGGAGGGCTCGAAGACGCGCTGGAATGGCTGGACGGAATATATGAATCACTGAAGATCGCTGAGGAAAGCCGCAAGCTCGATCTTCTCGGATCGATCGATATCGGTTTCGGTGAAGCGGCGTACAGGTGGTGCGGAGGGGCCGAACTCGAGGATATGCTCATTGATTTTCCGGAATGGTCCATCGGGCAGATGGTAAGGACCATGAAGCAGATAATTGACCTTCTAAGACAAATACAGGAAGTAAATGAGGACGAAGAGCTCAGGAGAAAGCTCGGAAAAGCAATGGATTCAATTGACCGGGGTGTGGTCGGCTACTCTTCGATCGAATCGATAATAGAACATGAAGCAAGAGGGGAAATGGAAATAACGAAAGATGAAAGTTGAAAGATATCTGCTTGCACAGGGAATGATCCATCAATTGCCTGTTCGAGCTTTTTGCTCAGTCGGTTATTAACCCTGATTCTGAAATGCTTCTTTTTAAGCAAAATCTGTTTTGGCTGGCATCGAAAGGTAATCGGTTTTATAACAGGAATTAGACAGGAGGTTTACCTTGACTGCCGGTAGACGCATTCCACGACCGGACAGCAGGATGGTTGGTGAAATATAAGCTTGAGTTCAAATCAAGGGGCATGAGTTGGTTAAATACGCAGCTGAAGTTGAATACAACGGAAAGAAGTTCCATGGCTTTCAAAAACAACCGGGCCTCCAGACGGTACAGGGGGCATTTGAAAGGTGCCTGCTGACTTTCACCGGGCGGGAAATCCGGGCGTTCGGGGCCGGCAGGACAGATACAGGCGTACACGCGAAGGGACAGGTTATTTCATTTGAAATGGAAAAGGAGGAGAACGCGGACAGCCTTATGAAAAGAATGAACAGCCTGCTGCCTGACGGTGCAGCGGTAACTCAAATCGCCGTTGTCGACGACTCTTTCAACCCGAGGCGCGATGCGATCTGGAGGGAGTATCGCTACTTTTTTCTGTGCAGGACCGCGCCTTCTCCAGTGCTTGAGGATTTCTCCATTCATTATCCGAGGCCGCTCGACCGCGACTTAATGGACAAGGCGTGTTCCGCTGTTCTCGGAGAACATAATTTTTCGGCTTTCAGGGTAAAGGGACAGGACGAGTCCAATGTCCGTGAGGTTTTACGTTGTGAGTTCACGGAGGATATTCTCGGTCTGCTTTGCCTCGTGGTCAGGGCGAACTCTTTCCTTTACAGGATGGTCAGGATTCTCGGAGGTGCGATAATCTCGATTGGAGCGGGCAAGATGACACTGGATGAGTTTGCCGGATATCTCGAAGGAGGCGTTGAGCCTTGCGCCGAGCCGCTTTCCCCGTATGGGCTTTTTCTCTGGAAAGTCGCTTACCCCCCTGATAAGGTTAATTTCTAACCCCGGTGTCCCGGCGCGTGCTTTTCATAATGAGAAACATAAAGACCGGCACTGGTGCGTTTCTTCAATCCGGCACCTGTGAAATATTGATCAGGCACTTTGCGATGCCAACTTAAGAGACGTGGCACAGGTCCAACCCCAGATACGAGTGTCCGGATTCCAACCATTTGATTCACGTTTAATTTCGAAACAACGCGGGGTTGAAATAGCGGCATTCATGTTGTAACATGATAACAATGATTATTATTGTTAATTATTGTTAAGGTAAATGATTTTGGACGAAGAGACTTTAGAAGGGGAGAATTCTAAAAGTCGCGATGGGCAGACCTTTGATTTTGAATGCGACGACAGGAAGCGCCGCCGCCGCATTGTAAGGGATGTGCTGATCAGCGTGACCGCGGTTATCATTGCGGGTTCCCTTGTTGCCGGCTTTGTGGTCTTGCTTGCATCCGGCGGGCGTGGGCCGAAAGTGCCTGATTTGATTGGAAAGTCTTACGAGGAAGCGAGGACCGAGGCCGGTGAGGCAAAGTTCGGGATAGAAGTAGACTCCCTGCAGGACAGCTCCGGTGAATGCGACGGCCTTGAAGTTGTGGAGCAGTATCCAAAGGCTGGTTCGGAGGTGGAAGAGGGAGATGTTATAATCGTTCGGCTCAAAGGCCTTTACGAGTCCGAGCGGGCTCTGGGTGAGAGCGGTGAAAGCGGGTCGATGATGCCGGGGTCCAATGATGCGGACGGCGGCGGTAAGGCCTCAGGCCGGCAGGACGGCGAAAATCCGGAAACGGAGCCTGGATCTGTCTATACGGTTTGTCTCGATCCGGGCCATTCGACCGGTTGCCCCGCCAGCGAGACCGACCCGGCAACAGGCCTCAACATCGCTGACAACAGCGGAGCGGCTGGTGAGCTGGCGTCGAACTGGGAGGTTGCGGTTAAGACAAAAGATCAGCTCGAGCAGGCGGGCTACACAGTGAAGATGACGAAGAACAGGGCGGATACTTATGCGAGTTTAAGAACGCGTGCCGATATCGGCAACACCTGTTCGATCGTGATTCGAATTCATTTCGACCCGGGTCTGCATGCGTTGCTCTATCCGGCGGCGGGCCAGTTCAAGCAGAATGGTTCCAGCATAAAGTATGTAGACCCTGATGTGGCTGCCGGGAGTGCCAGGCTTGCCAATGCAATGTATCCTTATCTTCAGGGTGTGGGAATAAACTCACTTCAGAACGACTGTGGAGGAACATCAAGTAATAGCGGATCGGCTTTCGTCGGTTCCGTACTGTCGACCGTCCCTGTCGTAATGATTGAAAACGACCCCGCGATGGTCAGGGGCAACCCGGCCGGCCAGGACAGGGTCGCCGCCGCGATACTGCAGGGCGTAAAAGCTTACTTCTCCGGCATTTAGCACTCCGGGTCATGTTGAGATCAAGTCGTTATCAGTCACGGCAACGCAGTGATTCCAATCTGAGTAGATATCCTGAGAACGACTTATGAGCTGGTGCGGTTTGATGAACAATGTTATAAGTATCAGGATGTGAAGTTGTCACTGTGTGCGGTCGCGTGTCAGTATTCGCCGTTTACCGGTTCCGGTAAAAGCGGGGTTTGGATCTATGAAAACGCCGCTTTGATGTTTAAAATGATGCCGATCGGGTAAATCTTGACACCCGTCGGCGATTAACCTATTATCAACGTACTATATTGGCGCCCGAGGGGCGTCATTTTTGTGAGGATACTTATGGGAAAATTAAAACTTACGAAAAGCACAAATTCAGCACGGACGCAGGACGTCGAGCGAAAGTGGTATCTCGTCGACGCGGAGGGGCTTGTACTGGGACGCATGGCGACTCAGGTTTCCATGATGCTCAGGGGCAAGCACAAGCCGGTTTATACGCCCAATATCGACACCGGCGATCATGTTGTTGTAATAAACGCCGATAAAGTGGTTGTTACCGGTGGAAAAGAGTATAAGAAAAAATATTATCATCACAGCGGGTATCCCGGCGGGCTGAAGGAAAAAACGTACGAGGATCTTAAGCAGAAGCAACCTGAGCGTATTATATATAATGCCGTCAGGGGAATGATGCCGAAAAACAGGCTCGGCCGCGCGATGTTGAAGAAATTACATGTTTATCCGGGAAGCGAGCATCCGCACCAGGCCCAGAACCCGCAATCGATTGAATTCAAGGACAGGTAAGAAATTGAGTCAGGAATGCACCGCAGGAACAGGCCGCCGGAAAGAAGCAGTTGCCAGGGTACGTATTAGTCCCGGTACCGGCGAGGTCATCGCAAACGGTATGCCGCTTGATGATTACTTCTCAAATAAGCGTCATAGGATAGAAGTCCTTTCACCTCTCGTCCACCTCAAGCTGAAGGGCAGCTATGATGTCAAGGCGTCGATAAACGGCGGAGGCATGACAGGCCAGGCGGGTGCCATGAGGCTTGGTATCGCGAGGGCCCTTGTCGAGGTTGATGAATCTTACCGGCCTGAACTCAAGAAGGCGGGGTTTCTCACCCGTGACGCCCGGATCAAAGAGAGAAAGAAGTACGGGCTCAAGAGTGCCCGGAAGAAGCCACAGTTCTCCAAGCGTTAAGCACCGCCTTATTATTTCCTTTCACCAATTGAGCCATGTTGAATTATCATGGTATATGACGTATTCATGCCTGTAATATAATAGCGTTCGGCGGGAAGAAGGAGTCGTATCTGGAGGCGCCTTGAAGAAATACTTTGGAACAGACGGCATCAGAGGAAAAGCCAATATCGATCTGACTCCCGAGCTTGCCTTATGCCTGGGGCGCGCGGTGGTGAGGGCTTTAAAAAGTCATGAATGCCGTGTTGTGGTGGGGCGTGACACGAGGATATCGGGCGGCATGCTCGAGTCGGCCGTGGTGGCCGGCCTGCTGTCGGAAAACGCGACCGTATTTATCGCGGATGTTCTGCCTACTCCCGGAATCGCATATCTGACGGAAAAGCTGAAGGCGAACGCCGGAATAGTTATCTCCGCGTCGCACAATCCGTTCGAGGACAACGGGATCAAGGTTTTCGGCCCCGGAGGTGTCAAGCTTCCCGACGATGCCGAGAAGGTTATAGAAGCCCAGTTCGGAAACGTGTCCACGGGCGGGGTGGAAAATGCGGTCGGGGAACTGGTGTACGAGAGCGATGCTGAAGAGTTATATATTGAGTATCTGATGAAATGTGCCGGAACCGATCTCGACGGTTTAAACATTGCACTGGATTGCGCGAATGGAGCCGCTTACCGTGTATGCCCTGAAGCTTTCCGGAGGCTGGGCGCCGACGTGGACGCGATCGGGATTGACCCGGACGGGAGAAACATCAACTTAGACTGTGGCTCGACTCACCTGGAAGCCCTGGTCGAAAAGGTAAGGGGCGACGGATTTGATTTTGGTTTCGCTCTTGACGGTGACGCCGACCGCTGTATCTGTGTTGATGAAAAAGGAAACGTCTTTGACGGCGACTTCATTATGGCCATAATCGCCGGCCACTTGAAGAAGAACGGCCTGCTTGATCCTCCCGTGGTGGTCTCTACCGTAATGAGCAATTTCGGTTTTTTTAAAGCAATGGAAGAAATGGGGATTTCAACGCTGAAGACCCCCGTAGGAGACCGGTACGTAATGGAGCAGATGATATCATCGGGTTCCATTATGGGAGGCGAACAGTCGGGCCACATCATATTCAGGGAGTATGCGTCCACGGGGGATGGCACGTTGACCGCACTTATTCTTTCCCGGATCGTGAAGGAGAGCGGGGAGGGGCTTTCAACGCTCGCCGGGTCAATGAAAAAGTTCCCACAGGTGTTAATTAATGTCCGATCAGGGAGCGGCCGCCGCCTGCAGGCGGAAATGGAAGTATGGGATACTATCCGGAAATTTGAGGATGAGCTCGGCGACAAGGGCCGAGTACTGGTCAGGTCTTCCGGCACCGAAGCAGTGGAGCGGGTAATGGTGGAGGCGGACAATGAAGCCAGAGCCCGATCAATAGCGAATGCGATAGCAGACGCGATCTCGATTGAACTCGATTCGAAATAGCAGGATAATTCGTACGTAATTTCTATTTAACATGGGACTGATAACATATGTGCGGTATTGTTGGATACACCGGCGGCAAACAGGCGAAATCAATTCTCTTTGAAGGTCTCAGAAGGCTGGAGTACCGGGGATATGATTCCGCCGGCATCTGCGTGGTTTCTCCGGATGGCGAACTTGACTGCGTGAGAGCGGTTGGCAACCTCGACAATCTGGAGAAGGTTCTAGAGGGTTTCGATATGCCCGGAACCCTGGGGATCGGTCACACAAGGTGGGCCACCCACGGCGCTCCCACGGAGTCGAACGCTCACCCACACCTGGACTGTTCCGGCGACATCGCGATAGTACACAACGGCATAATTGAAAACTTTACCCGCTTGCGGCACGAACTTTCGGAAAGAGGCCATACTTTCAAGTCGGATACTGACAGTGAAACGCTTGCGCATCTGATCGAGGAACATTACAGGGGAGACCTTGCGGAAGCTCTGAGAAAGGGGCTTTCACAGGTCGAAGGCTCTTTTGCCGTCGTAGCCGCCTGCAGGAAGAACCCCGGCGAGATAGTGGGAGCGAGGCGCAACAGCCCTCTGGTTGTCGGCATCGCGCCGGGGGAATATTACGTGGCGTCCGCCGTCCCCGCCTTTCTTTCAAGAACACGCACCGTTTTGTTTCTTGACGACGATGAGATACTCTCGATCGGCTCTGAAGGGCTGAAGATCATCCTCATGGACGGTTCGGAGGTTCAAAGAGATTCCGCCGAGGTCGGCTGGGACATCGATTCAGCCGAGAAGGGCGGTTATGAGGATTTTATGCTGAAGGAGATCTTCGAGCAGAAAAAGGCCGTAGAGGACACGCTTGCGGATAAGTTTAACTCGAGGGGGGAAATTGAAATGGAGGGGCTCGACCTCTCCGGCGAGGAAGCGAGAAACCTCAGGCGCATAATAGTGGTCGCATGCGGGACTTCATACCATGCGGGAATCCTCGCGAAGTTTCTACTCGAGAAGTGGGGATGCCTTCCGGTGGAGATCGAGATAGCCTCGGAGTTCCACTTCCGCGACCTGGCGGTGGCGAAAGGCGATCTCGTTATCGCCATAAGCCAGTCGGGTGAGACCGCGGATACTATTGCGAGCGTTAAAGCGGCCAGGAAGCTGGGGGCGAGGGTCACGTCGATCGTCAATGTGGTCGGCAGCCAGATGGGCCGCGATTCGGATGACGTAATTTATACACACGCCGGTCCGGAAATAGGGGTCGCGGCGACAAAGACGTTCACCTCGCAAATGGCGGTTATGTACCCGCTTGCCATGTCGATCGGCCTTTTGAGGGGGACCGTTTCAAGTGAAATTTGCGATAGTGTTATGAAAGAGCTTCGCAGCATTCCTTCCAAGATGGAAAATGTCCTGGATTTCGACGGCACTGTCAGGGAGGTGGCAGGGAAGTTCCAGAACTGTCCCGATTTTCTTTATCTCGGCCGGAGCTTCGGGTATCCCATCGCCATGGAAGGCGCTCTCAAGCTGAAGGAAATATCTTATATTCACGCGGAAGGATATCCGGCCGGGGAGATGAAGCACGGCCCGATCGCACTTCTGGACGACGGCGTCCCGGTTGTTGCCATAGCAACAAGGGATTCTGTATACGATAAAATGATAAACAACATCGAGGAGGTAAAGGCAAGGAAAGCTCCGGTGGTGGCGGTGACCACGGTTGGAGACACCCGGATCGCCGATATCTGCGAGGCGGTGTTTGAAGTGCCGGAGACGATGGAAGTGCTGTACCCCCTTCTGACGGTTATTCCTCTTCAGCTTCTTGCGTATCACATAGCGAAGTTCAAGGGGTGCAATGTCGATCAGCCGCGCAATCTGGCAAAAACAGTTACCGTCGAATAAACGGTTTGTCAATTTCAGCTCTTGTGCCAGGCGATAACTTCGCAGGAACCTGCTGGGGAAGGATCCCTCTCCTCGATCTTCAGGCGGTTTGCGGTCCTTAACCTCCGGTGCGGACAAAAGCCAAATCGGAAGTGCGACAAGAGTGTCGCACCGTAAAAGATTTATAAGCAATAGAAACCGATAACCATATCCGCGGGGGAACGGTCTTCCGCCTCGATCCCCGGATTGCTGAGCGGTTTAAAGAAGGTAAGGTCTTATTTCTTTTATCAGGCGTTCATTTCAGGAGGCGGTAAAAAAGAAAAGATAAAATACCCTCCCTGAACGACCCCTTCCCATACACCCCTCTTCGGGGTTAAACCCTTGATTCCGGCATCGGAAGGGCTGTGCTAAGAAGGACCTTGGACGTAAAATAAAGCATATTACCGTAACGGGCATTCGAGAAATACGAGGGGGCGGATTGAAGGTAGTAACTCCAAAGGAGATGGCGGCAGTCGACCGTGCGGCGATAAAGAGCGGTATCCCGGGGATTGTGCTGATGGAGAACGCGGGGAAAGCGGCGACGCATGCGGCGATGGATATGATCTCTTACGATTCCAGCGCAAATGCGGCAATATGGTGCGGCAAGGGCAACAATGGGGGAGACGGATTTGTGATAGCCCGTCTGCTCGACAAGATTAGTAACAGCGTGAGTGTTTTTCTGCTCTGCCGGCCGTCCGAACTAAAAGGCGATGCACTTGAGAACTATAACCGGATTGCTGGAACATCAATCCCCATCCATGTGACAACCGACCCTGTTGATCTGGAGCGGTCGTACTGCGAGATGAAACCTTTCAGTCTTGTCATAGACGCGATATTCGGAACTGGGTTTTCAGGTGAGCCCACTGGGATTCACCGGGCGGCCATAGAGAAGATCAACGAGGTGGAGTGTCCGGTACTGTCGGTTGATATTCCCAGCGGTGTTTCCGGTGAAACAGGCGCGGTTCCCGGTGTCGCCGTCAGGGCGGACAGGACGGTCACTTTCGCCGCTCCAAAGGTCGGGCTGGTCCAGTACCCAGGAAAAGAGTACGCGGGCGAGCTCGATGTTGCGGACATAGGGATTCCGATGCACTTTCTACAGGAGGTGCCCGAAACAAATATCGAGACGGTGGAGGGTGAAAACGCCGATCTGCTTCTTCCCGGGCGGAGACCGGATGCCCATAAAGGCGACTCGGGGCGGGTATTGGTGGTCGGGGGCGCACCGGGAATGACCGGCGCGCCGGCAATGAGCGCGAGGGCGTCGCTTAGAACGGGGGCGGGGCTCGTTACATTGGGTGTGCCGGAAGGCCTGCATGACATTTTCGAAATCAAACTGACCGAAGTGATGACCCGTCCTTATTCGCAGACCGCGGATAGAACATTTTCCCTTATGGCCGCGGATGAGATACTCAAGGTTGCCGGTGGTTTCGATGCGCTCGCTGTCGGTCCCGGAATATCCGTTAATGACGAGACGGCGAAAATGGTAAGGAAGCTGGTGGCGGAAGCGGAAGTGCCGGTGGTCCTTGATGCGGATGGTCTGAACGCGATGATCGGGCATACTGATATTTTCAAAGACCGGAAGGGTTCGCTGGTAATAACTCCACATCCCGGGGAGATGTCCCGGCTGCTGGGAATGGAGAGTGCCGCGATACAGGCGGACAGGGTCGGGACCGCTGCCGCGGCCGCGAAAAACTGGGAAGTAATCGTCGTCCTGAAGGGAGCGAATACGGTAACCGCGGACATGGAAGGCCGCGTCAGGATAAACTCCAGCGGCAACCCCGGTATGGCGTCGGCGGGAATGGGTGATGTACTTACCGGTTGCATCGCATCACTTATAGCCCAGGGATGCTCTGTGTTTGATGCCGCGGTAGCCGGTGTGTACTTTCACGGTTATTCGGCGGATCTTGTCGCCAGTATGGACGGCATGACCGGAATGGTTGCAAGTGATGTAATAAGGCACCTTCCTCTTGCTTTGCGCAAGTCCGGCCGGTTGTAATCATGGTTTATTATCTGCGGTACGGGTCATAGAAGCTGCGAGTTCGGTTACTTCAAGGACAGTGTGGTTTCAGCCACGGTTTTCTTCCTGGTGTAAGAAGTGCGGAGCGCGCATGCCGGGACCCCGGTACAGTAAGTCCGATTGACGCGGCCTGAGTCGATTTCGTCTGCTTCGGTGGACGGGAGAACTGCTGTGCCACGCCCGTGCCGGTTGCCGGGAAATGGAATCCGTTCGAGCGCGCCATGCGCGGAAATATGGTGATTTCCAACTGCTGACTTCCCGGTCCCGCTTGTTATGGTGAATCGGAGTAATAAACCATATTAATGTAAAATATAAGCTGGTTTTTGAAAAATTAATACCGGCTGAAATTGCGGTAATCATGTTTTGTTTACAGGAACTATTGCTCGAAGGAAGAAAGGGAGAATATGCATAGCATCAAAGTTGAGCAGGTGATGACGAAGAATCCGATTACTGTCGCACCTTCCGTTACGGTTGTTGAAACGGCAAAAAAGATGATAGAGAGCGACATAGGAGGATTACCTGTCGTAGGTGATGACGGCGGGCTTCTCGGGATCGTCACCGAAAGCGATTTGATCGTACACGATTCAGACGTGAAGTTCCCCTCGTTTGTACACTTTCTGGCCGGGTATGTTTTTGTGCCTGGAAGCCTTAAGAAATTTGACGAAAAGTTCCGCCGTGCTGTCGGGAACACTGCAGGTGACGTTATGACAAAAGATGTTGTGACCGTTGATGCTTCAGAAACAGTCGAGGATGTGGCCACAAAGATGTCGGAGAATAAAATGAAGCGGTTTCCAGTGGTGAAAGAGGGGGAACTGGTTGGAATAATCACTATGAAGGATATTGTCCGGTTGATCAGCAGAGACATTCCCGTCGTCAGTGAAGATTGAAGAACCGGCGCTGAAACAAGAGGTGCTTACCCGGCAATGAATAACGAATCAGGAATTTACAGGCCGCTCGAAGCGAAGATAGATCTGGATGCCGTCAGGCATAACGTACTGTACTTAAAAGAAAAAATATCCGGGGACTGCGCTTTTATGGCGGTTGTCAAGGCTAACGCGTATGGTCATGGTGACATTGAGGTTTCACGGGCCGCTCTTGAGGCCGGTGCCGATTGCCTTGGTGTGGCGCTTGTGGAAGAAGCGGTAAGGCTGAGGCAGGCCGGGATAGAGTGCCCGGTTCATCTCCTGTTCGAGCCTCCGCCCGGCGCAGCATCCGTTGCGGTGAAGAACGGACTCGTTTGCACGGTTTACACGAGGGAGTATGCGCGTGCTCTGTCGGAAGCGGCCGCAAAGACCGGGGTAACCGTGAGGGTGCATATCAAGGTCGATTCTGGAATGCGCCGGGTAGGTGTCGACCCCGCGGATTTTCAGTCGTTTTGCATCTATTTGAAGGATTTGCCTGCGCTCGATGTTGCCGGGATATATACACACCTCGCGGTTGCGAGCGAACCGGCTGATCCGTTTACAGAACTGCAGTTGGGCGAGTTCGACCGTGTATCAAAAAAAGCGGAGGAGATTTTCGGGAGGCGGCTCGTAAAACACGCCGCGAACAGTTCGGGAATTCTCGCATTCCCGAAAAGTCACTACGATCTGGTGAGGGCCGGTATCGCGATGTACGGCCTTTTTCCATCTTCGAAGCTGTCACGGTTCACCGGGTTGAAACCCGCGTTGTCTCTTGTGGGTGAGGTGGCTTATGTCAAGAGGGTTCGCGAGGGCGAGGGAATCAGTTACGGCCTTCTTTACAGGCCGCCGAAAGACACATTTATCGCAACGATCCCCGTAGGTTACGCCGACGGGTATTCCCGGATGCTTACGGGGTGCGCCGAGGTACTGATCGACGGGGTCAGACGGCCTGTCGCAGGGGCGGTATGCATGGATCTTTGCATGGTCGATCTGGGAGAGTGTGAAGTGAAGAAGGGGGCGCCGTTCGTGCTGATCGGAAAGGACGGAGACGAGGAGATTACCGCGGATGAAATCGCCCGCAAGCTTGGCACGATCAACTACGAAGTAACCTGCATGATCAGCTCGAGAGTCCCAAGGACATATGTCGGGAAAGTTTGACCGGTGCCATGTCTTTAATAATGCTGACGCATGACAAAAGACATGGGACACCGGAGTTGAAAACCATTAAAGGAGGGCGAAGTGAATAAGCGATGCCCCACATGCGGTGCGCTTTACAACGGCCGCCGCTGGATACCAAAACCGGACAATCAGACCGTAAGGGAGTACGCGAAAGAGGGTTGCAGAAACGCGACCTGCCCCGGGTGTCTCCGCCTGGAACGACGACAGATCGAGGGAATTGTTACTCTGAGGGGTAGCTTTTTCGACCGTCACAAGGACGAGGTCTGGAATCTGGTGAACCGCGTGGCGAAAAACAAGGAAAAGAGAAACGTCAGTTCCAGGATACTGGACGTTGCGCAGGATAACGGTGATACGGTTATCCAGACTACTGACGAACACCTTGCGGAAAGGATGGGGAAAGAGCTGCAGAAGGCTTTCAAGGGGAACCTCGTGATGAAGTGGCAGGAGGGTGGAGCGCTTGTCAGGGTTTTCTGGGAGCGCGACTGATAAACCGGACAGGATTTCCCTATGATGAGTCTTGAAGATAATCTGAACAGGGTTATCGTTGGAGATGACCTTCTGAACAGGATAATGGATGTGATTAGACCGCCTGGTGAGGCGGTATATTACGTTTGCGGCGCTTACGTTCTCGAGTCGATCCGAAGCATGGAGCCCGGTGGCATTCTACTGGTTTGTAAAAACAATCCGGCCGAGGTGGCGAAGTCGCTCGGAGACAGTTTTTCCGTGAAGCCGGTGAAGGTCACCTGGAATAACGATGTCTACCATCTCTACCCCGAAGGAAAAAGTTCCCGCGGTATAACCCTAATGAGGATGAACGGAAGGAACATAACAGAGCATCTGGCCGGTTCAGGATTCACCGTTCTCTCAATGGCGGCCGATCTCGGTTCAGCCGCACCGATGAAGCTGATCGATCCTTACATGGGTTTAAAAGACCTTGAAAGTAAAAAGCTGCGGGTGTCGAGCGAGGGTGCGGCGGCCGGGATTCCGGACAGGTCGCTGACCGCTGTGGGATTGTGCGCGAGCTATGGTCTGACGCCCGACCCTCGAGCTCTTGACGAACTGAAAAAAGCTTCACGGGGCCTGGTGGAGGTACCACCGGGCAGGGTATTTAGAAGGCTGCTTCGCACATTTGAAGGCGGCGGGTTGTCCCGCAAGGCCCGGATTATGAGGGAAACGGGAATAATCGGCTCTGTTATTCCCGAACTGGCGGCGATATATGATGTCCCGCAGAACTACTATCATCACCTGGGCGTATGGGACCATACCATGAAGACCCTTGATAACCTGGAAGAAATAATGAATAACCTGCCCGGCTCTTTTCCGGCAAACGGCAGGGAGATGGAAGCATATCTGTCCCGCGGAGTTGAAGGGGGTTTTACACGCCGTGCCTATCTGTCCTTTATGGGATTGCTTCATGATATAGGAAAAGCGGTTTCTATCGACGTTCTTCCATCCGGGAGGATCAGGTTCCAGGGACATCAGAACGAAGGCGCGAAGCTCGCCGGGGGAATTGCCGAGAGGTTTGAAGTCGGGAAAAGAGGCAGACGTTACATGGTCGAGTTTTCCAGGAACCACATGAAACTGGGGTTTCTGGCGAAGAAAAACGAGAGTACGTTGAGCAGGCTGGCGGCTGTGCGCGAGATGGGTGACCTCTGCGTGGATCTCTGTGTTCATTCTCTGGCTGACCGTGCGGCGGCGCGTGGAGATGCGGTAACCGAAGAAGCTCTTTCCGGTTTCACACGTTTGACAAGGAGGGTCGCGTCCGATTATTTCTGGTCAGTGAAGAGAGAGCGGCTGATTGACGGAAACGATATTAAGGTACACGGTGGATTGAATGAGGGCCCCGAGACAGGGGAGCTCCTGATGAAAGTGCTTGTATGCCAGAGGGAAGGCCTGATCGAAAACCGGCAGCAGGCGCTTGAATACATTGCCCCTGATTTCAAGGGGAGGATGAAGTGTTGACTTTGAGTGTTTGTGAGGGGTGCTGTTTGGATATGGAGAGCGGTCGACGGACGAGGGGTGATGAAATTGATAGGTAGCATAAAGATCGGGCACGCGGTTAACCGGGATGCACTTAAAGGATGTACGGTTTTTTTGCTTCCGGAAGGTGTGGTCGCGTCTTGCGAGGTCAGGGGCGGCGCGCCGGGAACCAGAGAAACCGATTTGCTGAAACCGACTTATTCGGTGCCGGGCCCCAACGCGATACTGTTCTCGGGCGGCAGTGCGTTCGGCCTCAATGCTGCCGCAGGCGTTGTCAAGTACCTCGAGGAAAACGGTCTGGGCTTTCCAACCACCGCCGGACCGGTACCGATAGTAAGCGCCGCCGTAATATATGATCTGGATGTCGGCGACGGGTCTTTCCGGCCGGGGCCGGAGATGGCGTATGAAGCTTGCGTGGCCGCAAGCGAAGATGAACGGAGTGTCGGTAACGCAGGTGCCGGCATTGGGGCAACAGTTGGGAATACGGCCGGCCGCGCACTTTCAACCAAAGGGGGCTTCGGAATTTCAGTCTACCGCAGCGGCGATTTCCAAATGGAAGCGGCGGCTGTGGTAAACAGCTTTGGAGATGTCACAGGTGAGGATGGACGTGTTATCGCGGGAGTGCGCGGCCCCGGGAACGAGTTTATCGGCGCGGAGTCGTTCCTGCTTGAGTCGGCCGGATTCGAGAACTACAACAAGATGGAGTGCACGACACTTGTAATCGTGGCGACCAACGCGAAACTGAACACGGAGCAGCTTACGAGAGTTGCTATTCAAGGGCATAACGGGATCGCAAGAGCGATCAGGCCTTCGCACACGGCCTTTGACGGGGACACGGTATTCTCTGTTGCCGCCGGGGAGGTGGAAGCTCCGCTTCACCTGATTGAAACGCTGGCCGCCATGTGTGTAGCCGACGCTGTAAGAGACGCTGTTATGAAGGCGGAAAGTGCAGGGGGAGTACCCGCCGCTTGTGATATACTCGGATCGCGGACCTGACAACTGTTCCGGTCTGCATTATCAGTCGCTAAAAGGTAGGTTTTATGCCTATATTCGAGTTTCGGTGTAATGATTGCCGGGAGAGTTTTGAGAAGCTTTGCCGTGAGGGGCAGGAAGTGGTCTGTCCGGAATGCGGCGGCGCAGATCTCAAGAAGCTGTTCAGCACTTTCGGGGTGAAATCGAGCGGAAAGTTCACGGCTTCAGGTTCGAGCTCATGCGGAAGCTGCACTGCCGCTTCCTGCAGCGGTTGTTCCGGTTAAATGAAAAGGTCAATGGGGTGAGGTATGAAAGAGGCCGCGACACTTGCGGAATTAAGGGAGAACCTTGGAGTGTGCACGAGATGTGGGCTTCACCAGGGGAGGACGAATATCGTTTTCGGCGCGGGCGATGAAAATGCCGACCTGCTGTTTGTGGGTGAGGGGCCGGGAAGAGTGGAAGACGCGAAGGGAGTACCGTTCGTCGGTCCCGCAGGGAAACTCCTGGATGAACTTCTGCAAAGTATAAGTTTGACCCGCAGCCGGGTGTATATAACAAACGTCGTCAAATGCAGACCACCCGGGAACCGGGACCCCATTCCGGACGAGATCGAGAAGTGCAACCGGTACCTGGTCAGGCAGATCGAGTTGATCAAGCCGAAGGTCCTGTGCGCGCTTGGCCGCGTAGCCGCGGGGGTCATACTTCAGAGGAACGTGCAGATTACCAGGTTGCACGGACAAAAAGTCGAGGGTCCGGGTTACTTCATAGTCCCCGTTTTACATCCTGCCGCCGCGCTGAGGTCGGCGCAGAATATGGCTATGATCAGGGAAGATTTCGAGAACTTGAGGAAATATCTGGATGAAGATGCCGTTCCTCCAAAAACTCCGGCCCCGGAGCCGGAGCAGATGGGATTGTTTTAGTTGGCGGGTGAGCTTCCTCAAGACACCTGGAGGACGAGTTGAGGTTTAAGTGCGATTCAGTGGAGCGGACTCTGGATCTGGGACGCGTCATCGGCTCGATACTGGAGCCCGGTGATGTTGTCTGCCTCGATGGAGAGTTGGGTACCGGGAAAACGGTGCTGGTCAGGGGAATCGCCGAAGGCCTTGGATACACTGGTCCAGTGACAAGCCCGACTTTCATGATCATACACCCTTACCCTGAGATAAAATTATGCCATGTGGACTCATTCCGCCTGGAGAGCGGCGACCATCTTGTCGGCGCGGGGATTGACGATTATCTTGACGGTGGTTGGATCTGCGCGGTGGAGTGGGCACAAAAGGTACGAAATGCGCTTCCGGAACAGGTAATTTCTCTGAACCTTTCATTCGGGCCGGGGGGCGATGAAAGGCTGGTGGAGCTCTTTGTGTCTGATAAGGACAGGGAAAAACTCAGATATCTGGAGAAAGGATTAGGCGATCATGAAATCTGAGAACTCAAAAGCCGGATGCGGGGACAGGTTCCAGGGCGATAAACCCCTGATGCTCGCGATCGATACCTCGACGGATATCGGTACGGTGGGTCTCGGGTTTTCCTGCTATCAGTGCTATGAGAGTTATTTCAAGATTGAGAAGGGGCACTCGGGCAGGTTGATGCCGATGATCGATTCTCTTTTCAAAAAGTTGTTCATCGCGCCTGAAGATATCGATCTGGTTGTGGCCGGAACCGGGCCCGGGACTTTCTCGGGGGTGAAAATAGGCGTAACCACGGCGAAGTCCCTGGCTTTCGGCCTGAGCAAGGGCTTGGTCGGCATCTGTTCTCTTGATATTATGGCGGCATCGGTTACGCGCAGCTGCGACCTTGTTATTTCGGTTATGGATGCACGCAGGGACATGCTCTACGCGGCATCATATAAGCCGGTGGCCGGGATGCCCGAAAAGGTTCTGGGGCCGGTTTGCCTTCAAGTGGAGGAAGCCGCGAAAGCGGTTCTGGAGCCGGGGTGCAGTGAAGTTTTCGTCGTCGGCTCCATTCAAAGAGAATTTCTTGATACCCTGCACGGCGCTGGTGTGTCGACTATAAACTCCCGGGAGGCCGCACCGGGTGCCAGGGATATGTTCTGGGCCGGTAGACATGCGGCGCTATCAGGATTGACCGATCCGTGTGAAGTTGAGCCCATATATCTGAAGAACCCTACCTGACAGGCTTGGAATGGACTTAAGGGAAAAACCGACAGTGCGGAATATGCGTTTCTGGGATCTGGAAAAGGTTCTCGAGATTGAGCGCTCAACTTTCCCCACGCCATGGGATGCGGAGATTTTCCTCAAGGGACTCCGTAATACACAAAGCGCGGTTTACCTGGTGATGGCGATGCCTGGGCGGCTGGGGGGTTACATCGGCGCGGATATTGCGGATCAGGAAGGCCATATCACTAATCTCGCGGTATCCCGGGACCAGCGGAGAAAGGGCTTCGGATCACTGCTTCTGATTGAGTGCATGGAAAGCTGCCTGGAAAAGGGGGCAAGGTGGATGACCCTCGAGGTAAGGGAAGGAAACAAGCCGGCTCTTGGTTTTTACACGCATTTCGGGTTTGAGGTACTGGGTGTGAAGATGGGTTACTACTATGACACCGGAGAAAACGCGGTCCTGATGGCGACCGGGGATATAAGGATGCCGGATTACAGGAAGATGCTATATGACTTCAAGGAATCGATCGGCTCCAGGCGTCGAGCTGAGGCCGGTGATCTCTAATGCTCGTTCTTGGAATTGAGTCATCGTGTGATGAGTGTTCCGCAGCGCTTGTGAAGGACGGCAGGGAGCTGCTTTCAAATGTGGTCGCGTCACAGGTCGACCTTCATCGGGAGTATGGAGGTGTGGTGCCGGAAATCGCGGCGAGGGCCCACGTTGAGTCGGTCATACCGGTGCTGGAAGAGGCCCTGAAGGCATCCGGTTCACGCCCTGAACTGATATCGGTTACGGTGGGGCC
>JAFGMY010000086.1 GCA_016927325.1 Actinomycetota bacterium
ATGATCTTAAAACTCAAAGATTTATGGAAACACAGGGAACTCCTGTGGAACATGACCGTCAAGGAGCTGAAGGTCAAGTACAAGCGCTCCGTCCTCGGCTTTGTCTGGTCATTCATGAATCCCCTGATAATGCTTCTTGTTTTCAGTATCGTTTTTTCAATTCTCGCACGCTCTGACATACCCTGGTACTCAATACTGCTGATGTCCGGACTTCTTCCCTGGCTTTTCCTTGTTAACTCATTGATGCAGGCGGTCGGTTCAATTGTCGGTAATCCCGGGCTGGTCAAGAAGGTATACTTTCCCCGTGAGATACTGCCCCTGGCGGCGGTAGGAGCCAATATTTTTCATTTTGTGATGCAGATGCTGGTGCTTCTTGTTTTCATGCTGATGCTGCAGTGGCACTTCAGCTGGTATATCCTTCTCTTCCCCGTGGTACTGCTTCTGGAAATTGTTTTTACCCTTGGCCTGGTCTTGATTGTTTCAGCGGCGAATGTATATCTAAGGGACGTACAGCATTTTGTGGAGGTGTTTACCCAGGCATGGTTCTGGATTACACCGATTGTTTACCCGATATCTTTCCTGACAGGGAATCCTTCTTTCTCGAAATACGTACCTGTTTACCTGGTAAACCCGATGACAAACATAGTATTGCTGTGGCAGTACATCCTGTATAACCCGCAGCATTACGCAAAAGAAGCCGCGTATCTTTCGTTCTGGGGAATCGCCGGAACGTCGATATTTTCGATTTTTCTACTGGTTGGCGGTTATTATTTCTTTACAAAGACCGAACGCGGGTTTGCTGAGCAGATATAGACGAGGAACAAATGGCAAAAGCGGTTGAAGCAATAAATGTGTCGAAGATGTTCAAGCTCCATCACGAAAACGTCAGGAGCCTGAAAGAAAAGGTGTTGTTCTTTCACAAGCGCGGCTACGAGGAGTTCTGGGCGCTCAAGGATGTTAACGTCAGCGTGGACCAGGGCGAAACCCTCGGAATAATCGGGGCTAACGGGTCAGGCAAATCAACTCTCCTCAAGTGCATGACCAGGATTCTTTACCCAACCAGCGGGCGGATAGAAACCAGCGGAAGCATAGCGGCGCTCCTGGAACTCGGCGCCGGTTTCCAGCCCGATCTTACCGGCAGGGAAAATATTTACCTTAACGCCTCGATCCTCGGATTTTCAAAGAAAGAAGTGGACAGGAGATTCGACGATATCGTCGCTTTCTCAGAGCTGGAGCGTTTCATCGACAACCACGTCAGGAACTACTCGAGCGGCATGTATATAAGGCTTGGGTTTGCGGTGGCGATTAACGTCGACCCGGACATACTGCTGGTTGATGAAGTGCTCGCGGTCGGCGACGAAGCGTTTCAGAGAAAGTGCCTGGACCGGATCGATGATTTCAGGTCGCAGGGCAAGACGATCGTTTTTGTCACCCATAACGTGGAAATCACCCGGGAGATCTGCAGCAAGGTTGTTATGCTGGAGCACGGAAAGGTGGTAAAAGAAGGAAACCCGAGGGACGTAGTCAACTACTACCACCAGGCTATGGAAACCGAGGACGAAGCTTCAGAGAGGGGCAACAGGAAGATCGTCTTTACTTCAGTTGAAGTTCTGGACAAGGAAGGCAAAGAGGCAACCGAGATCAAGACCGGCGACCCGATGAAAGTCAGGGTGAGGTTCAAGGCCAACGACCCGGTAGACGACCCGGTATTCGGCTTCAGCCTCGACGACTACCGCGGTTTCGCCGCCTACGGGACGAATACCGCCCTTCGAGGCCTGGAGCTCGGCAGGGTGTCGACGGAGGGCGAGATAGAGTTCGACATGAGTTCGCTTCCAATGCTGGACGGCCGCTACATGGTCAGCGTGGCTTGCCATTCGAGGGACGGCAACACGGTCTACCACTGGCTGGATAAGCACATACCGTTTGATGTTCACAGCGAATCGAGCGATGTGGGACTCCTGTATATACCGTGCGAGATAAAGATCAATCCCTGAAAGGACAGTTCAGTTGAACCCGGTTGATGTTGATATCGAAGAGGTATTGGAAGATATAACAAGAGTGCTCAAGGAGCGTGAGACCGGCCACAGCCAGTCTTACCACTCCGAAGTGCGCGAGGTCGAGGATGTTATCTATCTTCTTCCGGGAGCCTGGGAAAACATCGCCCAGAGCCTGGTGTCGGTCGACCAGAGCCTCGCAATGCCGCCGGGCACGGCCGCGTCGAAGGAAAAAGGCGCTGGAGCCAGGTTTGTCGTACCGGTCAAGAACTTCGTGAAGACGGTGATCAGGAAGTCGGTCTACTGGTATGTGAACCCCGTTGTTGCCCAGCTTCACGGTTTTCACGGCACTACGGCCAGGACCCTTCACGAGATGGTGGATCAGCTCAGGAGCATCAACGCGCGCCTGGAGATAATCGAAAAAGAAAACCTCGCGACACGGGTAAAGAACTTCGAATCGGAGAGGTTCGACCACAGGGTCGGGCGGCTGGAGCGGTCCCTCCGGGAGTTCAATGCCACCGAAAGGCCGGTGGATGCAACTCCCGCTCCGCAGGCGCCGGAGCCACCACGCAAAAGTGGTGTTGCCGCGGCACCGGAAATCGAAGACGGGGCCTCAGGTGCCGGACGGCCCGATTCTGCCTTGGCCGAGTCCATGTTTCACTTCGACTATTACTGGTTTGAAAGCATTCACAGGGGGGATCGGGAACTGGTAAAGAAGCGCCAGCGGCCGTACCTCAAGTACTTCGAGGGATGCGAGAACGTTCTGGATATCGGAAGCGGCAAAGGGGAGTTTCTGGAGCTGCTCAAGGAAAAGGGTATCGGCGGCTACGGCATCGACATAGAGCTGGATGCGGTGCAGTACTGCAATGACATCGGGCTCCGGGCGGAGGTTGCAGACGCGAACGAACACCTGGCCGCTCTTCCGGAGGGAAGCCTGGACGGGGTATTCCTTTCGCAGGTGATAGAGCACCTCACTCCCGCCGAACTCATCAAGCTGGTTGGAAACTCGTTTGCCAAGCTCAAGAGCGGCGGCAGCATAATAATTGAAACACCCAACCCGCAGTGCCTGCTGATTTTCGCCAGCTTCTTTTACGCGGACCTTTCACACATTCAGCCGATCCACCCGGAAACCGCCCGTTTTCTTCTTCTGTCGGCCGGGTTTGAGGATGTTGAACTGAAATTTATCAATCCCGTTCCGCGGAACCAGAGGTTGTCCAAGGTGGTGCCGGCAGGGCCGGAAGCCGGCGAGCCGTGGGTAAAAGAACTGAACGACAATATCGAGAAACTGAATACGGTGCTTTTCGGCAATATGGACTACGTGGTGACCGCGAAGAAATAGACAAACGCGGCATCGGGCCGGTTATTGATTTGAAATGAGCGGTGATGGACAGAAAATTAACAGTAGCGATATACGACTGGGACGGAAGCGAAAGGGCGGTGAACCTCGCTCGCGCGTTTGGAGAAGACCCGCGCACCGCCCGTATCGACAAGCTGGCTGTTCTTCCCCGTGGAGACAGCGCGGCTAAAGGCAGGTTTCTTTCCGGGCTTGGATTCCGGACGGTGGTTACTGCTGACGGTTCATCGGGTTCATCCAGAAAAAACCTGGTTCTTGACGAGGTTGAAACTGACCTGGTGCTGCTTTCCTGTGAGGTCGAACTCATAGATGGAGAATGGCTCGAGCGGCTGGAAGAGGAGGCCCGGCGGGCGGGAGGTGAATGTGTTGCGGGGTGTAAAGTGGTGGACGAATCCGGGCTGGTGGTAAACGCCGGAAACCATGTTGTCCAACCCGACTGCGAGATGTTCCAGATCGGCGGGCTCAAGAAAGACCTCAACCAGTACTACTA
>JAFGMY010000012.1 GCA_016927325.1 Actinomycetota bacterium
CTCCCCGTATTCGTAAGCTCCCATGTCATGACTGTTTCCAACAGGCCTGGTCTTTCCGTCGAGGTCGATCGATGGCGCTCCCACTATTGTCCCGGAATCGATTGCGGGGCTCCCTTTCTTCAGGCGGTAGTCCCCGTTGGAACCCCATGCCGGTGAGACGAACAGAGGATCTTTGGACAGGTTACCGGAACCCAGCGCTCCCGACTCGAGTTCGGCTGCCGTATACTCTTTACCGTTTGCGTATACCTGCTCGTTTTGCCCGGGCCGGTATACCAGGTTGTTTTCGAAGGTAAGGTCTACGCTGTCTCCGAACCAGGCTGTTCCGTAACCGTTGTCGACAATCGTGTTGCGCATGGTCACCTTTATAGGATTGCTGCTCTCGTACTGTACGTACATCGGGTATGCTTCCCTTTGGGGGTTGTCCTGAATTGTTACGTTTTCAATCAGGAACTCTGCGTCCGGATGGGTTTCGTCACTGATAACAAGCCCCGCCCAGGGAGAAGCACCGCCCTCGCCATCACCCGTTCCGTAAATGAGAGTATTCTCGAGCTTGCTGCCGGTGCCCCATAGCTTGACCCCGTCACAGCTGTTGTTTGCGACAATGCAGCGGTTGATATATGTGTTCGACGCCTTGGAGTCGAGGCCATCACCCCGGTTATGTTCCGCGGTGGTGGCCGAGATCTCGACAGGCCCGCTAGAGGCCTCTATACCGAATCCGTCCGGGCGGTCATAAGGCCCGGGATCCGGTCCGCCCTGATAGTAGTGCCCGTTGAAGGAAAGGCTGCAGCCTTGAATGCGGGTGTTTCTCCAACCGCCGCTTTTTCCTTCCGGGCCTCCGATTGAACCGAAACCGCAGTATTCGATATCACAGTCGAGAATCTGAAGCTGATTCGTATCGGCGATATCGATTCCGAATTCGTCGATATGGTGTATATAAAGATCTTTCATTACGGCGTTTTCGAGGGGACCGTCTATCGCGGAGATCCCTTCCCTGAAATCAGCACTGTTGTCGCTTGTTATCTCCAGGTTTTCGAGTCTGATATAGCTTGTTCCGGAAAGTTCTATGGCATGGCTGAGATCATCTTTACCTGCAAGAGCAGGGCGGCTTCCTTCTTCCCCTTTTACTGTTGTCCAGGCTTGAGCGGTGCCGGACGGCGGCATGAGAATGTCGTCATCATATTCACATAGACAATATTTTCCTCCCCGTATGATGAGGGTGTCGCCTGACTTAATCTGCCGGGAAGCATAGGCGGGGCTGGCCCACGGTTTGTCGCTTGTGCCCGGGTTTAAGTCGTTTCCCGATGTTGAAACGTAATAGGTATTTTCCGAGGCTGAAACAGTATTTTCGCTGTCCGCTGTGCTCATGAGAAAACAAGGAGCAGTCAGAAGAGCAAGGGTCAATATAATTGCCATGAACCGCTTCATGGAAACACCCGGTTCTTTCCAGAAGACACTTACCTGTTATCTGATTCGGTGTCGGATAAGCTTATCTTAAGGTAACAATAGTATAGCGTTACACAAGGTATTGTCACCATGAGAACAACCTTCAAAGCGTATGACCGTTACCCTGAACTTTTGGCGGCGGTTCGGGCGGGGATTTGTCACACAACAGCGGGATTCGTAATAAACAGCGCCTGATAAACTCTGCCCGGAAGTTGACCGGCCGGGACCAACACCCTCCAATCTTGAGCCCGGCTCTGTTCGGGGCCGGGAATGCTAAACAGTTTTTTAGGTTCTATCCGGGGGGAATTCGTAACAAGCCGCCCGATAGAACCTGCCCGAAGATCGGAGGGAAGACTCTCAGCAGCAAGATTTCTGTGTTGAATGCGGCCGCTTAGCTTGTTATGATCATAAGCAGATATGCTAATTGATAAGGTTGAAATGGTGTTAAAAAGAGACCCCGCCCGGATTTTCGAACGACGACACCTGCATAATTGCAAAAACGCTGGAATCTTCATCTTGAAACTGTAACTTGCCGCCGGTAAACCTTTGAAGTGATCGATCGATGGAGGAAACATGGGACACGGAAAAGAAACTGTCCGGGTAATAACCAGGGTGGGGTATAAATCCAGGACCATGATCCGCCTCGCGTCGAAGCTGCCGGTGGCAAAGTCCGTCATATGCAAGGTTCTCGGTGAAAGTTCTCTCGGTATTTCGTCTATTCCCGTTAACAAAGACCTGGAAATTCCGGGTGATATACCTGTGCCGTTCTTACTGCTCGAACATTTCATCGATATTTCGCCCAGGCATGTTATTACCAACAGTTGCATGTGCCGGAGGGAAAACGGCTGCACTGATTACGACCCGGAAATCGGTTGCCTCTTTCTCGGCGAAGGCGCAAGACAGATTGAAGATACTGTTGGAAGACATGTTCAAAAGGAGGAAGCGCTCGACTACGCGAAAAGAGCTGTGGATTCAGGTCTCATTCCCAACATCGGCAAAGTACGTTTTGACGCAATCGTCCTGGGGGTCAAAGAGCACAACAGGCTGATGACCGTCTGCTTCTGCTGCCCGTGCTGCTGTATCGGAAGGGAGTTCGCGTACATTCCAAGAAAAGCGCGCGACGGCATTGTAAAGTTGCGCGGGGTTACCGTTGAGGTGACCGGCGACTGCAGTGCTTGCGGGAAGTGTGTCGACGCCTGTCCGATGAACCAGATAAAAATTGTGAACGGCAGGGCGCGGATAGGGGAGGAGTGCAAGGGTTGCGGGCGGTGTGTTGCGACCTGTCCGTTCGGGTCTATAACAATCGCTATGGACGATCCTTCATACTTTGACGAGGCCGTAAAAAGATTAAGCCCGCTTGTCAGCTCATAGCATGCCGTTTACCGGCATCTAAGACTTTATCAGGGTCAGCAGCATCTTGAACCTTTTTAACGCTTTAAGCGAATGGGGCTGGTCCGCGGGCATGATAACCGACTCACCCTCCTCGAGCCGGAGCAATCTACCGGATATCATGACTTCCACTTCTCCATCCAGGACCTGTACCAGGGCGTCGAAAGGCGCGGTGTGCTCGCTCAGGCCTTCGCCTTCATCAAAAGCGAATACGGTTACTCCACCAGTCTTTCCCTTGACGATTTCCCGGCTTACAACCGAACCGGCCTGATAATCGATCACCTGGGCGAGGTTCAGGATATCGCTTCTAATGTCCGCTTTTTCCATCGTCTCTCTTTCTCAAGTGGGCAGGTTTCCGGTTTCGGAATACGCGTCAGTAATTGGACAAACCCATTTTAACAGCAATCGTTTCAATAACTGAAATGGTTGATGTGACGGTGAAGAGAAATCCACCCGCCCCGGTCAGATAACACCTTTGTCCGCAAGGCAGGTAATCAGTTTCAAGGCAATATTGTGTCTGTGCAGGAAAGCCCAGAAATCGAAGTATGCGGAAGGTCCGAGCCTGACGGCAAGCCACGCCCGCCTGGATGTGGCGTTGGTAAGCACATAGAGCCTGTTCTTCTCGACCGCTTTGACGACTTTTCCGGCGAGATCGCCGGCGGTAACCGCGGACTTGTCCATGGCTGTCTTTATCATCGCGACCGCCCAGTCGGTTTCCCTGATGCTTTCGACGCTGATCAGCTTCATCGAGTTTTTGACGATATTTGTTGCGATCGGCGAGGGGCAGACAACGGTTACGCCGATGTTGAAGGGGGCGAGCTCCATTCGGAGAACCTGGGAGATAGCCACAACTCCGGCCTTGGATGCGCAGTAAGGCGCAAAGCCCATGACCGGCATTATCCCGGCGGTCGAAGCGGTGTTAATCACATGACCTCCGCCCTGGCTTTTCATTCCGGGAATGAAAGCGTGGCATCCGTGAATAACGCCCCAGAGATCGGTATCAACCACTTTTTTCCACTCGGAAATAGGAAGGTCGCCGACATAACCACCGCATCCTATCCCCGCGTTATTTATTAATATATCCACTGCTCCCCATGAACTGAAGAAATAGGAGGCGGCTCTTTCAACGTCTTCGAGTTTGCTGACATCACACAGCAGCGCTTCCCCGCTGCCCCCACGGCTCCTGATGGCCTCAAGGGTCTCTTCCGCGGCTTCCATGTCGATATCGAGGATGCCTACCTTGCAGCCTTTGTCCGCGAAGGCAAGAGCCAGGGCCTGTCCGATCCCGGATGCGCCGCCGGTTATTACCACATTTCTCAGCTGCCCGGAACCTATTTCTCTTTTTCGCATATTTTCATCTCCATAAACTGGTTTTTATGTCCTCAGAGTATCTAATCGGTACGGGAGCGGGACAACTGAATGCACTGTGCGCCGGGTGCTGTAAAAGATAATGACGGATTCTGTGCTCAATGGGGTTACAGCGGAAAATGCCGGTGAAGGGATTACCTGGGTTCTCCCTTTAGGGCGTTTTCCATCGCTTTCAGTGCCACCTTCTGGCTTACGGTGGCCCCGGAGGTCGTATCAACGTCCAGGGACTGTTCGTCGATTACGCGTTCGGAAATTTTCTCCATCCTGTCCTTGTTGGAGGTACCTTCCAGGAGATAGATGTCTATGATTCTGCCGTCCCTGATCGAGACTTCCACCTCGGACGCGGCATGAAAGACTCTATATCTGCCGTAATATTTTCCGTCCTTCAGTTCTGCGACATCCATGTTGTTTACGACAATATTGTTGGTTGCGCTGCTCCATCGCCACACGTAGACAGCGGCCGCCGTGCCACCGACGATTGCCAGCACGCCAAGTGTAATAAAAACCAGAAACAGCGTCCTCGTGCCTTTGTGCAAATTAACCTCCGCATGAGGAAATATGGACCCTTAAGCATTACCAGTAAAACATATTTCTGGGCTGTTTTACATGCCGGGTGGAGAAAACCGGTTATCATTGACTAATTTGAAGGCAGTGCCTGTGCCCGCATCCATGATAAATGCGTATAAAGAGGCCCCCACCAGTGTACCGGACCATGACCGTTCTCATTTACGCGCCGGAAGCAGTTTGCGCCCGGTTTACCGGCCGTTATATAATCTGAACACCTGTATGAAGTGAGTACCTGCTATTTACCGTCATTAGCAAGTCAATGCCGTTGCGGCGAGAGCCACCGATTCGAGGGGGTAGTATTTTATGTTCAAGCCAAGACCACCTATGGCCTACCTGACAAACCGCAAGATACCTTTGATGAACGGGAAGAAGGGAAACAAGACCGGCCGGTTCCTCTTTGACAACATGTGGAACATGTTCTACCTGTCGAGATTTCCTATCCTCAATAAGTTTTCATGGTGGCACACCGACAAGAGCGATATCCGATGGGTACCGACTGCTGAGAATATCGAGCTTCCAGAGAGCGCTCCACTCCCGATTGAAATACTTCACAGGTTTATCGAGGAGGCGTCGCACAGGGTAATAATTACAAGCGGCTGCGGCTGCAGGATTGCCTGCAACTGCCAGAATTACCCCCAGGAGATTGGCTGCCTGTTCCTGGGTGACTCGGCTCCGGAGATGGATGAGACTATCAGCAGGGAAGTCAGCATTGAAGAGGCGAAGGCACATGTGAAGTGGGGAATCGATTCAGGCCTGGTGCCGCTGATCGGGAAAGTGCGGCAGGATAACACGATATTCGGAGTGAAGGACAGGCACCGCCTTGTAACGGTCTGTTTCTGCTGTGAGTGCTGCTGCATCAGCAGGCACTTGAGGTATGCGAAACTGGATGACCTGGAGCAGTTGTTCACCAAGTTTGAAGGTGTTCACATGGAGGTCACCGATGACTGCGTTGGCTGCGGTAAGTGCGTCGAGGTTTGTTACACGAAAGCGATGAGCATGCCTTACGGGAAGGCGCAGATCGGTGATTACTGCAGGGCATGCGGGCGCTGTGTGAGTGTATGTCCACAGAATGCCATCAAGCTCCGCATTGATGATCCAGAGTATATTGAAAAGGCCCGCGACCGGATTCTCGCGCACACCAGCCATCTGCCGGAGTGAATATTTCCTTAACCTGGAGGTAACTTTGAACACCTGTTCAGGTCAGGGCACCCTTGGGATCGCCCCACCCCTGAACCTTGTCGCTGGTTGCCCGTTTACCTGCGGTGCCGTATAAACAACCTCCAGCCGGGGTCTGTCCAGGCCCCCAATGAGAAATAAGAAAAGTTGGACAGGTGCTGGTTTCAAGTATTACACAGAGCCGGCACAAAGGCTGGGACGCCGGAGTTAAACACCATAATGCGGAGGAAGGGTTACCCTTCCATAGTTGTCGATCTTTCCGGCACTACGTGCGGGGAGTGAAAATCGGCAATAAATCAAATGGTGAATCCCACGGTTGCAGACACCTGCTCTGGGGTTATATACCATGTTGCGCTTGATTTCTCGGGGGATATATAATCAGCAGCATATTAATAAGTTACTAATCACGGATTTACTGACAATCGGGGCCGCGGCCAGGGCTTCCAGCTCAAGGAGGAACCGTCAGATGAAGGTAAAACCACCTCTCCAGTATGTTATTCAGCACAAGATCCCGCTGTTCGATGTGAAAGTTCCAATGAAGGATCGTGGTACGGTCGGCCGCATGCTGTTTACCCTGGGAGACTGGTATCTGTTCTTCATGTCGCGGTTTCCGGTTATAAGGAATCACCCCTGGTTCAGCCAGAAGAAAAACGATATCCGGTTTATTCCCATGTACAAGGATATCGAGTTGCCGGGCGATGCCCCGCTGCCGGTGGATCTACTGTACAGGTTCATTGACGAGGCGTCCCATAGAGTAATCCTGACGGAAGGCTGCGCCTGCCGCCACGCCTGCGGTTGCGAAAACTACCCACGTGAGATCGGGTGCCTGTTCCTGGGTGACGACGCGATGGAGATTTCTCCCGAAATAGGCAGGGAAGTCGGAGTAGAAGAGGCCAGGGAGCATGTGAAGTGGGCCACGGGTACCGGGCTTGTTCCTATATGCGGAAAGGTCCGGCAGGACAACACCGTTCTCGCGGTTAAAGACAAAGGTAAGCTGCTTTCAATATGCTTCTGCTGTGAGTGCTGCTGTATAAGCCGTGGAGTTCAGTATATGAAGCTTGACGACATGGAAGGGATATTCCACCGGCTGGACGGCATATCCGTTGAGGTTACCGATGACTGCGTCGGATGCGGGAAGTGTGTGGATGTCTGTTATGTAAACGCGATGAGCATGCCGTACGGGAAGGCACAGATCGGGGATTACTGCCGTGCCTGCGGGCGCTGTGCCACCGTATGCCCCAAAGACGCTATCAAGATAAGAATCGAGGACCCGGCGTTTCTCGACAAGGCTTATGAAATGATCGGCGCGCATATCAATCACACATAGACCGGCTTCAACCTCATTCCCGCCAAGCCCGGGGCCTTCCGTCCCGGGAATGCCATGCGGGCCTGTGTGGTTTCCGCCTTTAGCCGGCATATTCATTCGTCTCCGTGGACACCGCCGCGGCGGGTCGTTGTGGATCTGTTTATCAGACCCTCAGGTAGTTGACACCCCTGCCGGACCCCTCTATGAAAAACAGCTTGTTGTCCATTACCTCCAGACTCAACCACTCGGGGTCGAGGGCGGTCGCGAATATAGGTCTCAGCATGTCGGAATTGTTTTCGACTTCCCCCAGGAGTTCGACGCTGTCTGTTTCGGAGAAAAGGTCGCGCATTACCGGAAGACCTTCGTAGAGCCTGAAATACTGGTTTACCCCGATTTTATTGGGCTCGGCGTTTGCCAGCAGGTCCAGCGCGGTTTCGATCAGGACCTTGTTTTCACCGGGGTATCCTATCATGAGGTCGACAGCCACCTTTATTCCCCTCATGCTGCAATTTTCAATGAACTTCTTGACGCTGCCTATGTTGTGGGGATTCGACTCCGAGAACAGCTCCCAGCTGTTGACTGACAGTGTCGCCAGAGTGCACCTGGATTTCCTGAGAAGGCTTGCCAGTTTCTCATCGAAGGGAGCAGGCTTGAAATACGCGGTCCATTCGAGCCCCGGCCCTTTTTCTATGTAGTTCTCCAGGAATGCTTTCGAGAGCTCAAGGTCGAGATTGAATTCGGAGTCGCAGAAGAAGAGACTTTCCACTCCCGCGTCGTGAAGCGAGCGGGACTCGGCGACTACCGATCCGATATCCCTGTGGACCGTTGGCTTTTTTCGCTCGACGCAGTAACTGCACTCCCACGGACAACCCGACTGGAACAGGATTCCCGCCGGGTGTTTGTCGGCGAGATAGGGGGTAAAATCGACGAAACGGCCCCTTTCGTGAGAAAAATAGCGGTCGATCCCGGCCTCGTATCCGTTAATAACGCCTGGTGGAATCATCCTGTTCTTGATGGCGGTGAGCTTCTCTGGGAGTGCCTTTTCTCCCGGGCCGTACAGTATGTAATCAACGTCAAGGTAGTTCCGGAGCGCCTCCCGCGAACACAGGCAGGCCGATCCACCGGCAATGGCGGGTACCTGCGTAAGGTCTCTCGCCACCTTCACCATATCCGCGATCTCCTCAAGAAAAAACCTGTTGTCGGGGTAGAGCACCGAATCGATGTTCCTGATACTGAACCCTATTACGTCGGGATCCATGTCCTGGATGAAAGATTTAATATCGCCGGAGGGGCTTTCACTGAAAGTCAGGTCGAGGATTTGTACCTGGTGGCCGGCTTTCTCTAGAGGCCCCGCAAGGTACTCGAGCCCCACAGGTATTACCGGAGGGCTTACGAATCTATTGGTATTTATTAACGCAACTCTCATGACAGGTCTGTTTTTACCGCACGCTGTTTGTTATAAAGATATGATACCACCCAGTACAACCAATTGCTCCATCAACATTCCGTCCAGACAAAAAAGTCTTAAGGTTTGCAATCTCCGTTGCGGACAGAAGCCGGACAGGGCGCGGGACTGAGAGTCCCGCCTCAATCTTCACGGGGTTTGCGGTCCGTACTCTACAGTGCGGACATTTCCGAAGTGTCAGTCCAGGTCAGGATATATCGGAAACGCTTCGGCAAGCTCCAGCACCTGTGATTTGAGTTCGGCCAGAACAGGCCCGTTATCGGGGTTCCTGAGCGCCCGGGCGATTATCCCGCCGAGAGTATCCATATCCCCGGGCTCCATTCCCCTGGTGGTCACTGAAGGGGTGCCGATCCTTATTCCGCTGGTGACTGTCGGCGGTTGCGGATCGTAGGGTATTTCATTCATGTTGAGGCAGATGTTGATTGATTCGAGCATCAACGACGCGTTTTTGCCTGAGATGCCGTTATCCCTGAGGTCTATCAGGAAGAGATGCGTTTCGGTTCCGCCGGAGACTATCCTGAACCCTTCCGAAGCTATTTTTTCGCAGAGCGCCTTTGAGTTTTCAACGATGGTACGCTGATACTCCTTGAACTCTTGCTTCATCGCTTCGTGAAAGCAGACCGCTTTTGCCGCGATAGCGTGCACCAGAGGCCCGCCCTGGGTACCCGGGAATATCGAGGAGTTCAACCGCTCCCCGAAGCTTTCTTTCGCGAGAATGAAACCTCCGCGCGGCCCGCGGAGGGTCTTGTGGGTCGTGCCGGTGACAAACTCGGAGTAAGGGACCGGGTCTGGATGCACACCCCCGGCAACAAGCCCCGCGAAATGGGCCATATCAACCATCAGGGAAGCGCCGACACTGTCCGCTATCTCACGGAATGCTTTAAAATCAAGCTTTCTGGGATATGCACTTGCACCCGCAACAATAAGTTTTGGCCTTGTGGCTTCTGCGATCCGGGCCACGTTTTCATAGTCTATTAACCCGGTTTCCCTGTTGACGCCATAGTGGATGACGTTGTAGAGCTTCCCGGAGAAGTTGGCGGGAGATCCATGTGTCAGATGGCCGCCACACCTGAGGTCCATGGCCAGCATTGTGTCACCCGGTTCCAGCGCGACCATATATACGGCCATGTTGGCCTGGGAACCGGCGTGAGGCTGAACGTTCGAGTACTCGCTTCCGTAGAGTTCATTCAACCTGGAAACGGCGAGCTCTTCGACCCGGTCTGCGTATTCACAGCCGGAGTAGTAACGGTGATACGGATAACCTTCCGCGTATTTATTGGTGAAGATCGATCCCTGGGCATCCAGAATAGCGGGCGAGGCGTAGTTTTCGCTGGCAATCAGGTCAAGCTTTTCTCTCTCACGCTTGAGCTCGAGCCTCAGAATTTCACTGATCTCGGGATCCACATCTTTCAATTTTCTGTCGAATGCATTTGAAGCCAAAGTGTTCCTCCCGCGTACAACACCGTCTCGATCCAGGAAAACAAAAAGGTTGTTACTTCAGGTTTTCACGGTCGATTTCAATTATTTTGTTAACCCTTCTCCTGTGCCGTTCCCCGCCCTCGCGGTCTCCATCGAAACCGGCTTCAAGGAACTTTCTCAGGATCGTATTCGCCTGTTCGGGCGTGACCATAGACGCGCCTATAGTAATAATATTGGCGTCGTTGTGTCTCCTGCTGTACTCGGCGGTATAATGGTCGTTGCATGCCACGGCCCTCACTCCAGGGAACTTATTGGCGACAATTGACATGCCCGCGCCGGTTGCGCATATAAGAACACCATGAATCGCCTTCCCCCGGCTTACCTCGAGCGCCACCGCCGCGGCGAAATCGGTATAGTCGCAGGATTTATCGGAGTACGTCCCGAGATCCGTCACTTGCTCGAACTGCGAGGAGAGCGTTTTTTTCAGGTGCTCCTTCAGTGCGTATCCCGCATGATCGCTTCCTATAACTACCCTTCCTTTTTGTTTGTCTTCAGATAGGTCCAATAAAGCAGACTTCCTTTCTATTTGGAACAAGAACCTCAGGCAGGATTATATCAAAAAGCTGTGACCGCAGATGTTTCGGGGAACAACTCCGTTGCGGCAGGCACCTGTTACCCGGCAGTATCCGATCCACTCTTGAGGCCGGGCACCCGGCGACAAACCGGAAGAAATGAACCAGTGTGAATATGAGGGTCTTTTGTCTTTTATTTTTTTGCTTCAACTTGAAATGGAGGCTGATAAAAGATAAAAGACCCTCTTCGCGAAGAAAATGATGAACGCTACGGCTGCGGCATGCCGCCCGCTAAGCATTCTTTGCTTCGAGCTTTCTCAGCTTCTTCTTATACGCTCTACCTGATGGTATCTTCAGGATAGCCCGGTATGGACTCCACCTCGTGACCGCCTCAAACATGAACTCCATCCCAATGTAGCCCATTAGCATTGCCAGCAGTATGTTCTTCCTGAACAGGTAAGCCATGATGAACATCACGCCGGCGTACTCCATGCGGAGTATTCTCCCTAACCAGCAGAAGTTTCTCCAGAAAAAATGCCACTCTTTCCGCCTTCTCATTGCCTGCCACCTCCCGTCATCGACCTGCAATTACACTCATTAAGGTACTGGTAATTTTAATTCATATTAACTGATTATTAAAGTATAAATACTGGAAATAGAATCAATAATTCGTGGCGTTGAAGCGATATCAGAGAGATCCGCATTACGGCCGGAACTCCTTTATGCACCCGGCCATGAGTCGATATCGGTGAGGTGGAACATCAGCTTCCAGGCGGGGTTGAAATCAGGACCTCCCCGCCGGCCTTCTTCCTCGGAAAAAGCTGAGGAGTTTCCTCTGTTGATGCCATGGCCGCAAGCAGCGTATGGCACCGGTGCGCTGTCGTGGGTCTTTGTCGATATATAGGTCGGGTGATCGGGGCAAACGATCACCCGGTAATCATCGGAGCCTTCCGTAAAGTGTTTGAGAACGGGCCCCAGCACCAGCTCATCGAACCGCTCTATCGCTTTCACTTTTTCCGCGGTGTTCCCGACGTGGGAAGCTTCGTCGGGGGCTTCCACGTGCACAAACACGAAGTCATCGTCCAGTAAGACGCGCACGGCGGCTTCTCCCTTGCCTCTGTAATTCGTATCTATGTACCCTGTGATGCCGGGAACCTCTACGGTGTAAAGGCCCGCCAGTTTCCCGAGCCCCAGGATAAGGTCAACCGCGCTGATTATTCCGCCGGTCATGTGGAACCTCTCCTTGAAAGGCTCGAGCGTTATCCGGGTTCCCTGGCTCCAGGGCCAGATAAGGTCTACCACCACCCCGCCTCTTGCCGCTATTCTTTTATTTACGGGGAGTTCCTTCAGAAGTTTCCGGGAGCGCTCCATCAGATCCAGTATCTTCTCCATACCTTCACCCATGGGCATGTGCTTATCCAGCGGCTCACCGGTAATGTCGTGCGGGGGGGTGCACTCCAGGTTTGAGTAGTCGCCTTTCAGCAGCAGCAGATTTCTGTATGTGTTGCCGGGGAAAAACCTTGTTTCCCTGTCTCCGAGTTTCTCGTCGAGCGCTTCAAGTATTTCAGCGGAATCGTCCCGGCTGATGTGGCCGGCGCTGTAGTCGATCATGTTCCTGCCGTCGGTGGCAACCAGGTTGCACCGGAAAACGGTCCAGCCCTCGGGAATTATCACGCCGATGTTTGCCGCTTCGATAGGACCGCGGCCGCTGTAGCAGGTAGCCGGGTCGTACCCCAGGAGTGAAAGGTTTGCCACATCGCTTCCCGGTTTCATCCCGGGGGGTACTGTAGAGAGCGTTCCCATCGTTCCACGCGAAGCGATTTCATCCATGTTGGGCGTGTCGGCCGCTTCCAACGGTGTCCTGCCGCCGAGCGTCTCAATCGGTTTGTCCGCCGCGCCGTCGCAGATAAGCATGGCAATTTTTAATTTCCCGGACAAGGAACACCTCCGTCTTGTCGGTTGATGAGCTCGAGCACGGTTGGGATATCCGGTGGTACGACCGGGGGCTCCGACGCTTCGGCGACCGCGCGGTCGGGGTCTTTTAAGCCGTGGCCGGTGAGAATACATACAATGGTCTGACCGGCTTTGACCGCTCCTTTCTTGTGGGCTTTCAGCAGGCCCGCCACCGATGCCGCAGAGGCGGGTTCGACGAACAACCCTTCCCTGGAAGCGAGCATCTTGTACGCATCGAGTATCTCACGGTCGCTTACCATGTCTATTCCGCCTCCAGATTCGTCCGCGGCGTCGACCGCCCCTTTCCAGGAAGCCGGGTTCCCGATCCTGATCGCGGTTGCGACCGTCTCGGGTTTCTCGATCGGGCGGCCGTGCACGATAGGTGCCGCGCCTTCAGCCTGGAACCCGAACATTCTGGGCAGGGTGTCGATTCTGCCATTCTTCCTGTACTCCCGGTAACCTTTCCAGTACGCGGTAATATTGCCTGCGTTGCCAACGGGAATGAGGTGCATATCCGGTGCGCGCCCCAGCTCATCGCATATCTCGAACGCGCCGGTCTTCTGGCCTTCTATCCTGTAAGGATTGATGCTGTTGACCAGCACTATGGGATTGTCTTCCACGATTTTCCTCACTATGTTCAAGGCATCGTCGAAGTTGCCGTCGATTGCTATAACCTGTGCTCCATGCATCAACGCCTGAGAAAGTTTTCCCAGGGCGATCGCGCCTTCCGGTATCAGTACGACGCATCTGATTCCCGCAACGGCTGAGTACGCCGCCGCCGCCGCGCTGGTGTTTCCGGTGGAGGCGCAGATCACAGTTTCCGCTCCTTCTTCAACCCCTTTGCTGATGGCCATTGTCATGCCCCGGTCCTTGAATGAGCCGGTGGGATTTGTCCCTTCGTATTTGAGGTAGACATCAAGGCCGAGTTCCCGGGAAAGATACCCTGACTTTATGAGCGGGGTATTGCCTTCCCGCAGGGTAATAAGCGGAGTATTTTCCGTGACGGGGAGGTACTCGCGGTATTCCTCGATTATGCCTCGCCAGCCCCGGCGGCTGTTCTTATCTTCCATGGGTAAAAAACTCTCCTCGCATATTCCGAAATGCTGGACTTTTTCTTATTTTTCAGGGACTTATCATCCGAGGGCCGCTGGCACGCGGCTTTCTATTGAAAACACCTCCGGCAGGTCGCAGCCGGAAGCTTAATGGCTTGCCGCCGTTTCGCCCTCAACCCTGATAACGCTCGGTATTTCAAGTACTACTTCAAGGTTTTCAAGGCCTTCCCTTGCCCTGCGGAAGTTTTCGTCCCGTACGACATGGGTTATCAGCACTATCTCGGAGCTGTCTCCGATGCCTTTTTGAACCACGCTCTCGAGACTGACATCGTTGTCTCCGAAGACGCCGGCTATCTTGGCGAGAACACCCGGCCGGTCCACGACTTTCAAGACCATGTAAAACTTTGTCATGACGTCCCCGATGCTCCTGACGTCGGCGGGCCTCAACCAGTAGTCGCGGTTCGAAGCAAGAGGTGTTCCCAGTTCGCCTGCTATATTTACCACGTCTCCGAGTATTGCGGTAGCGGTGGGAAGGGAGCCCGCCCCCTGCCCGTAGAACATGAGTTCTCCAACCGATTCCCCGATTACAAACACGGCGTTGAAGTTTCCCGATACGCTGGTCAGGGGGTGGTCCAGCGGAATCATGGTAGGGTGGACTCTGGCGTATATCCCACCACCATCACACTCGGTAATAGCGAGCAGTTTTACTGAATAGCCGAGCTCGCGCGCGTTCTCCAGGTCTTCAGGCCGGATGCTCTGGATCCCTTCCCTGTAGACCTGGTCCTGGGTGACACCTTTCTTGAAAGCGATGGAACTAAGGATTGCAGTCTTATGAGCGGCATCGGTCCCCGCGACGTCCGACTCGGGATTTGATTCCGTGTAGCCCAGCTTCTGTGCCTCCATGAGCGCGTCCTCGTAGGTTATGCCTTCAGAACTCATCCTGGTAAGAATATAGTTTGTGGTTCCGTTCATTATCCCCATTATCTTAAGGATATTGTCGCCTCCGAGAGACTCCTCGAGCGGCCGGATGAGCGGAATCCCTCCTCCCACGCTTGCTTCAAACTTGAACCTGGCGCCGGTCTTCGATGCCGCTTCAATGAGCTCCGGGCCGAACGTTGCTATCAAGTCTTTGTTTGCGGTTACCAGGTTGGACCCGCGGTTCAGTATTCTGAGCGCGAAACTCTTCGCGGGCTCGATGCCGCCCATGACCTCGACGAAGATATCGATGTCGGGATCCTCGAGGATGCCGCCTGGATCGGTGACCATTATCGATTCATCCGCGGGGAAAGGCCTCGGCTCATCAAAGTCCTTGACCAGGATCTTCGATACGCGGACCGGGCGCCCCGCGCTTTCCTCGATGGCGCGCTTGTTCTTGACTGCGAGATGGAACACGCCGGAGCCGATTGTTCCGCACCCAAGGAGCCCTATCTTGATTTCTGCTTTCCTGTTCCTGCCAGGTTTTTCCATATTGATCCATTCTCCGTTATAAATTGCGTTACCTGTCAGCTGACGGTTATCTTTTTACATCTGTCGAATCCGGAGTTTACGATACCTTCAATCACGGTTTATTTCCACCCCTCCGGGAAATTGAGATCGGGACACGCTCCGGATGTTGCCGGGAGCCGTTGTCCGGAAGAGGTTTCCGGGCCTGCGGGACAGAAAAGGACCGTAATTGCTGTGTTATACTTAGCCCGTTTCCTGATAAGAGAAGTTACCGCCGGGAATTGCCGCCCGAATGGCGTATGTCGGGTCGCACCTAATGTTTTTAAGGCAGGTGGGAAAAGTTGGAACCAGTACTACAGATAGCGCTCGATTTTGTTGATCTGGAACGGGCGATCGAAGTCTGCAGGGAGGCCCTCGAAGGAGGAGTCGACTGGATCGAGGTCGGCACTCCTTTGATAAAGAGCGAGGGCTTGAGCGCCGTGCGCAAGATCCGCAAGGAGTTCCCGGGTCATAAAATCATAGCTGACATGAAAACAATAGACGCGGGAAGGACCGAGGTCGAGTATGCCGCCAAAGCCGGAGCGAACATAATCGACGTGCTCGGCGCTTCCTCGGACGCCACGATATCGGAGTGTGTGGACGCGGCGCACAACTATGGGGCTGAGATAGTGGTCGATCTCATCGAGGTAAAAGACCCCGTTGAGCGTGCCAAAGCCGCTGAAAAGGCTGGCGCGAACTACATTGCCGTACACACGGCCATCGATGTGCAGATGACCGGTGGAGACCCGTTCGCGGTGCTCGAAAAAGTCTGCAGAAGCGTAAAAGTGCCTGTGGCCTGTGCGGGCGGCATCAATTCCGAGACGGCGCCGCTTGCTGTTTTACACGGTGCGCAGATAGTGATTGTTGGAGGGGCGCTTACGAAGTCCTCCGATGCCCGGAAAGCCGCGGCGGAAATCAAGGAATCGATGAAGACCGGGGTCCCGAAGGATACGAAACTTTACAAGCGGGTCGACGAGACCAGCGTCAGGGACGCCCTCGAGATGGTTTCCTCCGCCAACGTATCCGACGCGATGCACCGGAGCGGAGACCTGCCCGGCCTGCGGCCCGTAAGACACGGGTTGAAGATGGTGGGGCCGGTAGTGACTGTCAGGACCTATCCCGGCGACTGGGCCAAACCGGTGGAAGCGATAGACGTCGCCGGAGTAGGGGATGTGATTATCATTGACGCGGGTGGCGCCGGGCCGGCGTTGTGGGGTGAACTCGCCACCCATTCTGCCAAGCAGAAAGAGATGGCGGGGGTAGTTATAGACGGAGCCGTAAGGGACACTCCGGACATAAGGGAACTCAAGTTTCCCGTGTGGACGAAACTCGTAATGCCGACCGCGGGTGAGCCCAAGGGTTTCGGAGAGATAAACGTACCCATAAAGATAGGGGGAGTGCGGATACACCCAGGCGACTGGGCGATCGGCGATGATGATGGCGTGGTAATAGTGCCGAAAGCGCGTGTCGCTGAGTTCGCTAACAGGGCCATGGACGTGCTGGAGAAGGAAAACCGCCTGCGCCAGGAGATAAACATGGGAAGCACTTTGAGCCAGGTCGCGTACCTGGAAAAATGGGAAAAGACCAAATAAGGCGGAGTGGAGTATATGACGGCAGGCGAACAAAGCAGGAGCGAGAAAACACTTCTGGGTGTGGTGTTTGATTATGTGGACTCTTTTGCCAGAACGTTTATGAGCTTGATGCCCCTGGGCAAGGGAATCAAGAACGCGATAAGGTACTCCGGGGACGGGCTCATAAGCTGGGATTACTCCAGGGAAGTGGCCGTGGCCACACTGGAACTGCAGAAAGACCCACCGGTCGTCTTGTCCGGGGACATGGTGGATCAGTACCAGGTAATGCTCCGCGACTCGATGAAGCACATTGAGAACTATTCGGGTCTTGCCGCCGTCGGTATGCCGGAATATGTGGAGGTTTTCACCCAGCAGGACTGGATAGGCGCGAACATAGAGTCGTTCCGCTTTCTTTTTGATACGGTATCGGAGAAATACATCCAGTTCCTCGAGGAAGTTGAGGTCAGGGGCGGGGTTACCAAGCAGGAGCGGGCGCACCGTATGGCAACCCGGGTGCTTACCATCCAGGTGGGTATCATCATGGGATACCTGGCAAGGAATGTGCTCGGGCAGTTTGATTTGTCGCTCCCCGACCCGGAGCGTGGAAGCAGGCTGTACCTGGTTGAAACCAACCTGCACCGGGTCCAGCAGAAACTGGGTTTGCACCCGCGTGATTTCCGCCAGTGGATAACGCTCCATGAGGTTACTCACTGCTACGAGTTCCATTGCAACGATTGGTTGAAAGAGTATGTTTCATCTCTGATGCAGGACTACCTGTCAACGATTGACTGGAGCAGCCTGGCGAAGCCGGGGTTTCTGAGTAATTTGAGGTCGTCGGAAGTCCATGAAGACGACGCGCTCCGGATCGGCGGTTTGATATCCATAATCTCAACACCGGAGCAGAGAAGAATACTCGCCCAGGTCCAGGCGGTAATGTCGGTGCTGGAGGGTTATTCGAACCATGTCATGGACACTGTTGGAAAAGAACTGCTTCCGTCTTACGCGAGCATGAAAGAACGCTTCGAGCGAAGGCGTGAGATGAAAAGCGGGGTCGAGAAGCTTCTTCAGAGGTTAATCGGCATAGACCTTAAGCTTCAGCAGTATAAGCTGGGCCAGAGCTTTGTGGACAGGGTGGTTGAAAAAGAGAATATTGAGTTCTTGAACCGTGTCTGGGAAGGTCCGGGGAAGATGCCCACAATGGAAGAGGTGCTCGAACCCGAACTCTGGGTCAAGCGCATGAAAGAGAAGAACTGAAGGTTTCTCAATCCCTGAACAACATGAGGCCCCGGAACCCCTGGGACCATGGTGTTCAATCCCATATGCCTATTGGGCTCGCGGCCGCCCCCCTGTCTTTAGCCCGTCTCTCTCTTAGGGCCGGGATTGCCAAACACCACGCGGGGCCTGAAAGACCCCGCCTCAAGGGGTGCCGGGATTGCCAAACACCACGCGGGGCCTGAAAGACCCCGCCTCAAGGGGTGCCGGGATTGCCACACCACGCGGCAGGATTACTCCGTGACACGTTCAAGAATAAGATTTATACCGGGTCATTCCTTCTGAGCGTCACCGTCATGGATATTCAGACTGCTCACAATCGCGCTGTAGATCCCGAGGTTGTCTTCATATTCACTGCTCGCGGAATGGAAATTCAAACCGTATACCGCTTTGTCTCCCTGGACAACGAATTGAATAGAGTGAAGGTTATGAGACGCATCGCCCTCTGCATAGGTCCACTTGAAATCCCTCATCGCGCCGTTTCTTTCACCCAGTGTGTATGATTGAAAAAATTCGTTTTCCGGTGTGCCTTGTGACTCGAGAACAGTGTTCAGGTATTCGATGGAAACGTTCTCAAAGGCGGTGGCAAGTATCTCGAACCTGGGCGGGTAGTCGATGGATTTGTCCGATATGAAGCCGGCGAGCCCGCCGCTGAGTGTATCAGGATCGGCTTTATACCAGCTGTCGGGTACGCTGACCGAGAAAAGCCCCTCCGGGTCTTCGTATGTGCTCATCTCGACGGAGCCCTGGGTGTTTGTCCCGCCGATCGTGAAATTGATATCCCGTGTTTCAATGTCGGCGAGCTGAAAAGTCACGTTGTAATTACCGTACTGCCATCCTCCTTCGGGGCGGTCCAGGTAGAAATTTACATACCCTTCAACGGTAAGGCACTTTGCTGAAATTGAGCCTATGACCTCGCCGAAGGTTGCCCTCTGTTCCCTCATCAACCGTTTCCCCATTTGCCATTTCACCCTGAGCGGCGTGTCATTGAACGCCCTCACTCTTGCCGAGCAGTAAATACGGCTTTCGTTTCCGGAGAACTTCTCGACCTCTTTCCCGGGTTTTTCCGTCTGCGCGTTTGTGCTGTTCGTCATTACCGCTGATTTGATTCGGGGGTGGCCTATCTTGATCACGCCTGCGATAAGCAGCACCGCGATCAAGGTCACTATAACTGTAATCGCGGCTACGGCGAGTATCGATACGAGTTTCTTCCTTTTATCGTTTTCACGATGGCCGGGATAGTAATAGTTCTCGAGGTTACCGTTCAAGGGCGTTTCTCCCGCTATGGCCTGCCGGCTCCACCCGAATTTGCCAGGCAGTTCCACGATTCAATTATGAAACCCTCTTCACCGCTGTACTGAAATGAGCCCACAGAACCGTTATCGAGGGCTACTTTCCAGAACCAGTCATAAGAAAGCCCCATCATGACAAGAAAGCAGAGTTTTAAAACGAGAAGATGGGACAGGACGCCGGTATTCCCCCGGCCGGCCGAGTTCACCGCTTTTATTAATGCCGGTTCCAGCCGCTTTCTTATCTCCTCGACGCTGTCACCGTTCGGGAATCGAAACTCTCCGGGCCTTTCCTTCCAGGATTGCAGCGGCCCCGTGCCGTACTTTTCGATTACCTGCTCAACGGTCAGCCCCTGCCAGTCACCGTAGTCGATATCCGTAAAAGACTCGTCCGTCTCAACCCTGCAACCTGTCACACCCGATATTATCCCGGCGGTTTCCACCGCCCGCGCCATGGGGCTGGTGTAGATAATTTCCAGGCCGCTGTCTTTTAAAAGCTCTCCCGCCCGCTTGGCTTCCAGGCGGCCCTGTTCGTTCAAAGGGGCTGGTGTATACCCCCGGAACCGCCTGTCGCGGTTCAGGTCCGTCTGCCCGTGCCTGATAAGGAAAAGTTTATTAGTTGTTTCCATAACTGGTTAAATAAAAATGTTTCGAGCTAAGCGGGATCGATCGCGGTCTGCCGTCGGATCAAGCCACACTGCCCTCGTCCAGCGCTTTCGCTTCCTTGTAGCCGATGATCGAATGAAATATCGCCCTGTCGAAGTAGAGGATGACCCGGTTGTTCAGTTCGAGGGCCTGGTATATCTCGAGGTCTGTTGAGATCAAGCCTTCATCGATAAGGTGAAGCCAGAGGTAACGCTTGATAAGGACCAGGGTCATTATGATTTCAGACATCTTGAAGCCTTTCCAGTAGAAAGACTTCCCGAAATCCTCGTAAGTCTCTTTGATCTCGTGTCTGCTGGAAGGTTGCAGCCAATGGCTCAAGTACTCATAAACATTGGTCGCTATCTCCAGGGCTTCTTCCTCGGAAATATTATGAAAACTGGGAGTGTAGTCGGAGTTTTTCACCTGCCGATACCAGTTCATCGCGATCTCATCGCTCCGGCTCTCAATGATTTTTAAAAGCCATCCGCCCAGCAACTCAAATACCTCCTTAGTCCTGCAAACTCCAGATGATTATCTGTCAGCCCCTTATGCAAGTCAACAAAGCTCAGGTTGTCTTCTCGCGCATCTGCGCGCATTCGGAAGCGTCGCCCGCCACCATGTCCATGGCGTGGCCTAAGGCCGGCATTACGACGTCAAGGCACTCCCTGGCTGCTTTCGGGCTGCCGGGAAGGTTGATTATGATCGACTTGCCTTTCAGGCCGCAGACCGCTCGGGAGATCATCGCGTGTGGTGTCACTTTCAGGCTTTCCGCCCGCATGGCTTCGGCCATGCCGGGAATCTCCTTGTCGATGACCGCCATGGTGGCTTCCGGGGTGACATCGCGTGGGGAAATGCCTGTGCCGCCGGTGGTAACGATCAGGCTCACGCATTCGTCACACAGCTCGTTTAGAAGCTGCTCGAGCCTGTCCCGGTCATCGGGAATTATCCGTCTGCTGAGTATCTCGAATCCGGCACCCTCCAGGAGCTCGCTTACGACCGCTCCGCTCCTGTCCTCGCGTTCGCCCGCCGCCCCTTTGTCGGAAACGGTCACGACCGCCGTGTTTCGCCTGAAAGTCTTTGCTTTCGCCATCTCTTCCTCCAGCTATACAAGAACTCCGAGTATTTGATCCCGGCCCTCTCAGGCCCGGGATTGTATAACACGCGATTCGTCATAAACCGCGGGGCCTGAAAGACCCCGCCTCAAGGTTGATCGGCCGGAACCGCCACCCCGTTCTTTATCCCGCCTCAAGGTTGATCGGCCGGGAGTGTATAACACGCGATTCGTCATAAACCGCGGGGCCTGAAAGACCCCGCCTCAAGGTTGATCGGCCGGGATCGTTCAACACGTACCTGAGAGACGCGTCCAAAGGAGGACATCCTTCCAGGTTAATCGATCAACACTATCTCGTCACCGGTCGCGATCTCCCCGTCCTCGATGACCGCGGCGAATATTCCTTCCCTGGGCATAATACAGTCTCCGACCTGGTAGTAAATGGCGCAGGGCGTGGTGCACTCCTTCCCGATCTGAGTGACCTCCAGCACGACTTCGCCGCCGATCCTGAGCTTCTGGCCGACCGGAAGGGTGTTCAGTTCGAGCCCGCGGGTGGTGATGTTCTCGCCGAAGGCGCCCGGCATTACTTTGAGGCCTTTCTCTTTCATCTTTTCGATGCTTTCGTCCGCAAGCAGGCTTACCTGGCGGTGCCAGTTTCCCGCATGGGCGTCTCCCTCGAGGCCGTGGTTCTTCATGACTCTGCTCTTGGTAATCGTTTCCTTGGCAACACCGGTTTTTTCCGAGATATTTACCGAAGTGACCCGGCCTGCCCCGGCGCCGCTGTTTTGATTCTCCATCACTGATATCTCATCTCCATCAGTCACTTTCCCGCCGGACTCCACAGATGCAAACACGACGTCGAGCTGTTTCTTCTCACCGTCTTCGAAGTAGTAGACGGCGGTCGGATCGTCCAGGGCTTTTCTTACCTGGGTGATTTCAAGCACGATTTCGTTTCCGATCCTGAGCCTTGTGCCGACCGGCAGGGCGACCAGGTCTATTCCGACGGTGGTGATGTTTTCTCCTATCCTGCCCGGGTAGATTTCAAACCCGGTCTTCCGCATCTTCTCCATGCTCTCGATTGCGAGCAGGCTTACCTGCCGGTGCCATTTACCGGCGTGGGCGTCGCCTTCCAGGCCATGTCCGGGAATAAGCTCGGCGGTCCCGACACTGTCCTTCGGCACCCCGCGTTCATCCGACATATTGACCGAACGCACATAACCTTTCCGCAAAACTTTACCGCCCCTCTCGCTCCCATGTCCCTGATTTGCCGCCGGATTTGTGGACAAGCCGGAGGCCCGCGATCTCGATTGAGCGCTCGACGGCCTTGCACATGTCGTATATTGTCAGTGCGGCGACCGCGGCCGCGTGAAGCGCTTCCATCTCCACACCGGTGCGGTCCGTCGCCCGGACAAGTGTTGTTACTTTCACTGCTGAAGATACACGGTCTATGTCGAAGTCCACAGATATCGAGTCAATCTTCAGTGGATGGCAGAGGGGGATAACGTCATGAGTCTTCTTGGCGGCCATTACCCCCGCTATCCGTGCCGTTGAAAAAACATCTCCCTTGGGCATGGAACCCGATGTGATAAGGTCGAGCGTTTCCCGAGTCATGTTAACGGTTGCTTCAGCGCGGGCTTCCCTGGCGGTTACAGCCTTGTCCCCGACATCCACCATTTTTGCCCGGCCCGATTCATCCAGGTGAGAAAGCGGCCCGGCCTGTTCAAGTTCATCGGACAATGTTGCTAACCCCCTATCCTGGACATGTGGTCGCCGGCCCTGATGCGGGTACCCGGCTTCGGCTTGTGGTCACCCTCGAGCCTTTTGCGGTCCAGTTCCTTTTCTATTACCAGCTTCAGCTCGCCGATGTCTGCTCCGGAGCGGATTAGATCCCTTATATCGGTCCCATTCTGATCGAAGAGACAGGTTCGCATCTTCCCATCGGCTGAGACCCTTATCCGGTTGCACGATGGACAGAAGTGGCACGATACGGGTGATATGAAGCTGATGGTGCCAAGCGCGCCCTCGACCTGAAAGTGCTCCCTTGCCGGCCCCCAGCCTTCAGGCCCTTTATCTTCCTCCAGCTTCATCGCGCTCTCGAGTTTTGCCCTCGTTATATCGTTGGAGATATACCATTTGCCGGGATCGTTGAAGAACGGCATATACTCTATGAACCTGACGTGTACCGGCAACTCCCTGGTGAGCTCCGCGAACGGGACGGGGTCGTCATTAATGGAGTTCAGTACAACAACGTTTATTTTGACCGGTTCGAGCCCGGCGTCAAATGATGCGTGCAGCCCCTCCATCACGTCTTCGAGCTTGCCGATCCTTGTGATGTTTCTATAGGTGCCGGGGTCCAGCGAGTCGATGCTTATGTTTATCCGGCTCAAGCCAGCTTTCTTCAGGTCTTTTGCGTAACGCGCAAGAAGGAGCCCGTTTGTGGTCATGGATATCTTGAGACCGGGGTCGATATCGTTCAACATTTCCACGAAGTCGACGATGCCTTTTCTTACCAGCGGGTCACCGCCGGTGATGCGTATCTTGTTTATCCCGGTCGCGACCGCCGCAGCCGCAAAACTCTTGAGTTCCTCGTATGACATTATGTCGTCATGACTGAGGTTCGATACCCCTTCTTCGGGCATGCAGTAGACACAGCGGAGATTGCACCTGTCGGTAATCGAAATCCGAAGGTAATTTATCTCCTGCGGGATTTCCAAGCTTTCTTCCGCTCCTGTTTCTTCGCTCATTTATTAATCACTTCCATAGGGATTACTTTACCTGATTCCGACGCATCGTACCCTCCGAGCCTTTCAACGTCTTTTCTGAAACCGGGATCTATGATCGCGGCCATAAGCGCCGTATGTCCCGGGCCGCCTGTAAAGGAAGCCCGCATCAGGAGGTCGTACCTCTCACCCGCGAGAGGCACGAAATCAAGTTTCAGTGCCTGCGCGGCCGCGAGAAGCCCGACTCCCGCGTCGGCGGTACCGCCCGCCACCGCCGCGGCTATGGCGGTATGGGTGAATAACTCCCGCTTGTAGCCGGTTATCATTTCATGATCGATGCCTCCTTTTCCAAGGAGGTGGTCGACCAGGAGCCTAGTCCCGGAGCCCTTCTGCCGGTTCACGAACCTGATGTCATCCCTTGCCAGGTCTTCTATCCCGTTGATCCGCTTCGGGTTTCCCGGCAGGACCATGAACCCCTGGGTCCGCATCGCGAGGTGTACCAGCTCGACTTCATTGCTGTTCAATTGCCTGAGTATGTAAGGAACATTGAACTCACCGGTCTCGGGGTCCAGCATATGAGTGCCCGCGATATGGGCCTGGCCCTGTTTTATGGCCATGATCCCACCCATGCTTCCGACGTTGGCTGAAGCGAGGCTTATTCCCGGGTCTTTGCGGATCACATAGCTCGAGAGGATGTCCAGTGATATGTCGTGGCTTCCAATAGCCAGGATGTTTCCTTCGACATTCACATCGCTCTTGTGGAGCAGTACCTCGACGCTCTCCCACCTGGAGAGGCCTTCCTCGTCAGGTGTTATCCTGATTACCCCGTCGGCGCGAACCAGCGACATCGAAGCGCCCGATCCCCGGGGAAGGGGGACCGCTATGACCTGCCCGTCGACATTGCCGACTTTCACCTGGACGAACTCGTCGAAGCCGGGGCTGGAGAAAATCTTTCTGGCAAGCTTTGCTTTAATCTTGTTTCCCTGATGTCCGGGCAGTCCCAGCATCTTCTTGACCAGCGGCTCGAGAAACTCGAGCGCTCCCCTGAAGTTGGCTACCGGGTACCCTGGAAGACCAATCACCGGTTTTCCTTCCGCGACCCCGAGGATAACCGGCTTTCCCGGCTTCATAGCCACTCCGTGTACAATCACCCGCCCGTGCTTCTCGATGATCGCCCCTGTAAAATCTTCACGCCCCGCTGAGGTCCCCGCATTGGTAACGACTATATCGCCCGTTTCCAGCGCTTTCGTAAAAGATCTGTCGATTGTATCGAACTCATCGGGTACGAGGTCCATCCTTTGGGCTGTTCCCCCGATGGTCTCCACGTAGGCGCAAAGCGCGCGCGAGTTGCTCTCCATCACTTTTCCCGGACCCAGATCAGTCGGGTTCTCCACAAGCTCCGTTCCGGTAGGGATGATAACGACCCTCGGTTTCTTGATTACCGGAACCGACGTGATTCCACCGTTGAGCAGTGCGGCGATATCCACAGGTTGAATACGGTGTCCCTGGGGGACGATGAGCTCGGTCTGCACGATGTCTTCACCGAGGGGCCTGACGTTCTGCCATGGCGCAACCGGTTTGATTATCTCGTATTGCCCGGGTTCGACCTCGTTTAAATCTTCGATCATTATTACGGCATCGTAATCGTTCGCAAGCGGTTCTCCGGTATCGATCATCTCGATCTCGGCACCGAGCTTCAACCTGACGGGATTGGTTTCGGTCGCTCCATAGGTCTTCACGGCGTCCACCGCGACACCGTCCATTGCCGAGGAGTGAAACGGGGGAGAGGAGACGAATGCGAACATCGGCTCCGCGGTTACACGTCCCGAGGCGTCCCATGTCGGTACCGTCTCGGTTTCTCCCGGGAACCGGGCGCCTTCTTCCATGACTGCGTCGAGCCATTTGCCCAAAGCCTCATCCAGCGGCCTGTTCTCCAGGTAAATATTTCTTTTCATGTTCGTTATTCCAGTCTAAAGCTGATTGGTACATTATTCTGACCGGTGCAGGACCGTTTGTTTTCCCTTACGGCAAACACACAGACCGGGACATCGGTGTTAAACACTTTTCATCAGTCCAGCAGCTCGATGGTTACGGTCGCACCCGCCTCAATACCTTCACTGCCTTCAGGAATCCTTATGTTCCCTCGTGCCCTGGCGAGCGTGCCGATCAGGTTTGATTTCCCGAAGATCGGCGTTGCTATTATAGTGCCATTTTCTTTTTCAAGTGAAACCGGCACCAGTTCCATCCGCCCGGTCGCTGAAGAAATAGAGGTTTCAAGGACCGCTTCCACCACCCTTGCGCCCCTCGGGATATTTTCCGCCGCCTCGCCCCTGAGCCTCTTCAGAACCGGAACAACCAGCTCGTTGAAGACCGCCAGCGCCGAGCCGGGGTTTCCCGGAAGGCCGAACACCGGTTTTTCCCGGCAGTAAGCTATCAGGGTAGGTTTTCCGGGTTTGAGGTAAAGGCCGTGGGCCAGCAGGCCCGGCTCACCCAGTCTTCCCAGCACTTCAATAGTGAGGTCGCGTGTACCCATTGAACTGCCGCCGCTGATCATAAGACAATCGCAGTCGTCGAGCCCCCGGTTTGAAGTATCGAAGAGTAGCTCGTTTTCGTCTTTGACGATTCCGTAGCTTTTCGAGATACACCCCGCCTTCTCCACCGCCGCCTTCAAGAGACAGGTGTTGATGTCTCTAACCTGCCCGGGTGAGGGTTCCCTGTCTGGTGGAATAACCTCGTCACCGGTTGAGATAATACCGACCACCGGCAGGCCGAAAACTTCGATTTCCATAAGTCCCAGCCCGGTCATTGCCCCGACCGTCGTCGGTGAAATCAAGGTTCCTTTCGAAATAACGATCGACCCGGTAGAAACATCCTCGTCTTTCAGGATCACATTTTCACCAGGGGCCACTCCTTTGAATACCTCCACGGTCCCGCCGTCAACTTCGGTGTTCTCGACCATCACCACGGCATCGGCTCCCGGGGGCATCATTCCGCCTGTTGAGATCCTGGCCGCCTCGCTCTCCCTGATTTCGAAACCGGCAGGTTTCCCCATCAAGATTTCACCGGCGATATTCAGGTAGGCGGGAAGGCTTTCACCTGCTCCGAAAGTGTCGGAGGCCTTCACCGCGAACCCGTCCATTGCCGACCTCTCGAAACCGGGCATATCGGTTGGAGCCTTGATGTCTTCAGCGGCGACTCTGCCGCAGGCATTTTCTACTTTGATGTTCTCGGTGGTCAGACCGGTGTTCGTCATAAGCCCCTTCAGAACTCCGACCGCTTCATTTAAATGTACGAGCTTTAAAAAATCATCAGGCATTGCTTAACTCCGGAAAAAGAAACCTACGGTTACGCTAGTTGCATTTTATATAATAAACGCTCACTTCTCATTGACATGCCTCAACAGGCGCTTCACGGGATTGCCGCGTTTCTTGTTGTCCTGAGGCGGTGTTTCATCATGGCGCGGTGGGTCTATCATCTTATGCGGTTCGTCGGAAATTTCAAAAACGTTGACCGATGTGGCCTTGAATCTGATGCATACTTCATTGCCATTGTTGATATCGAGCTCTTCGTAAGAGCGTCTCGTTATTACCGATATAATCTTGAACGGGCACTCCACGGTGACTTTAACCACAGGCCCGGCGAACTCGAAGTCGGTCACCCGGCCGGGCAGTGCGTTCCTGCTGCTGGTTGGTTCCCCCGCACAGATTACAGGGGTAATTGTTATGTCTTCAGGCCTCAAGCCGACATTGACCGTTTCACCCACGACCGCGTATCCGGTGGCTTCAACCAGCTTTCCGTCGACATCTATAGTCACCAGCCCATCATCGTTTCCTCTGACCACGCCCCTCAACATATTGTCCATTCCCACGAACCGGGCGGCAAACTCCGATTTAGGGCTGTAGAAAACTTCGATCGGAGTTCCTTCCTGCACCAGCCTGCCTTTGTTGAGGATCATGATCCGGTCGCCCATTCTTGCCGCTTCCTCTTGGTCGTGGGTGACGAAGACCGCGCTGAGGCCGTTTTCTTTGAGTATTCTTTTGACCTCCACCTGCAGTTCCCGGCGTATCAACCGGTCAAGGTTGGCGAACGGTTCGTCCAGGAACAGGAGGCTCGGCTCGGTGACCATGGCACGGGCAAGCGCAATCCGCTGGGCTTCACCGCCGGAAAGTGTGGAGGGCATCTTCTTCTCGAAACCGGAAAGCCGAACGAGTTCAAGAGAAGATTCCACCTTCTCCCGGGTAATATCCCTGGGCTTTCTTCTGATTTTCAGCCCGTAAGCGATGTTATTGAATATTGTGGTTTTAAAGAGAAGCGGTTCCTGGAAGAGCATTGCCATTCTTCTGGAGGCATCGACCCTGTCTTTACCCGATAAAGACTGAACCTCATTTCCGTTAAAGAGTATTTTGCCGGACGTCGGCTTTTCCAGCAGGTTCAATAACCGCAGTAGAACGCTTTTTCCGGCTCCACTGGGGCCGAGTACGGTAAGTATTTCACCGGGCTTGACAAAGATATGCTCAACGTCAAGAACTTTGCGGCCTCCATATATTTTCTTTAATTCGTGTGCCTCGATTATCTTTTCCATACGCTCAAGTAGGATATCCGGTAACCCGTTTCTCTATTTCATTTCTTCCACGTTCGGCTTGCATCCTGGTAAGCAGAACATTAACAAAGATAGCTATTAATATGAGAACAATTCCTTCGGCGAGAGCATACGCGTCGTTCCCCATTCTAGTCTGGAGAACGATGTCTGTTGTAAGAACACGTGTGTGATGCAGGAGATTTCCACCGACGATCATTACTGCTCCTACTTCAGCTATGACCCTTCCGAATCCGGCAATGACCGCGGCTGTCAAACCGGGGCGCCCTTCTCGCATTTTAACCAGGACAGACTGGAACTTGTTTGCTCCAAGGCTCTGGGCTTGAAGGCCGAGGCGGGGATCGATTCCTTCTATGGAAGCATGAGTGAAACCGGCGACTATCGGTGTCGCCAGCGCCGTCTGGACCATTATCATTATGCCCGGTTTATATATTAGATCGAGAAAACCCAGAGGCCCGCTCCTTTTAAATATAAGAAAAAAGAAAAGTCCTGCCACAACAGGGGGAAGACCCATGAATGTATGGGTCAGAGTCAGAATTGTTTTCCTGCCCTTGAAATCAAACTCAGCCAGCATTACTCCGACAGGAATGCCTATCAGCGAACCCATGACCGCCGCTGTTCCGGAGACGACGATGGAAAGGCCGACGATCCGGTAGAACTCCGGGTCGAACGAAAAAATCAATATTATTGCTTGTTTGAAAGCCTCAAGTATTGTGCCCATTTTAAGATTATATCTTTATCGATAAGAGAGGTGTGCCGGCGCTGATAAACAAGCGCAAGCTACGTTGGGCGCGCCGGCACGTGGAGACGACCTCTACTTATTCCTTGTTATTGCCGAGACCATCGGTCTCACCCCGGGCATTCGGATGAAATAGAGCAGTGTTGTACTTTTCGAACGAACCGATCATTTCCTGTCCCTCTTCGCTGGTGAGGAATTTAACAAAATCCGCCGCGCCCTCGACGTTCAAGTCGAGATTCGGGTGCTTCTCTGGGTTGCAGATAATAACCGAGTACTGGTTCAGCAGTGACTTGCTGCCTTCGACCAGGATAACCAGGGTAATGCTCTCCTTCATTGAAAGATAAGTAGCGCGGTCCGAGAGCATGTACCCCTGTTTTTCATTGGCCACGGTCAGCGTGTTTGACTGTCCCTGTCCGGTTTCAATGTACCAGGGCTGACCCTTGGGGTCTATTCCGGCTTCCTTCCAGATCGTCAGTTCCTTCTTGTGAGTGCCTGAATCATCGCCGCGGCTCAGGAAAGTCGAGTTGGTTCCCGCGATCTTCTTGAACGCTTCGACGGCGTCCAACCCCTTGATTCCTGCCGGGTCGGCCTCCGGACCTACTATGATGAAATCGTTATACATGATTTCGACACGCTCAAGGCCGAAGCCGTTCTTTATGAACTCTTCCTCCGAGGCTTTCGCGTGTACCATCACCACGTCGGCGTCGCCGTCTTCACCCATTTTCAAGGCCTCGCCGGTGCCGACAGCAATTGGTTTTACGGTTATACCGTACTCCTTCTCGAATTCCGGAAGAAGTACATCCAGAAGGCCGGTGTCCTGCGTGCTGGTCGTTGTCGCCAGGATCAGTTCCGATTTCTTGGCGGTATCTTCTTTTTTCGCCGTATCATCACTGCCGCTTCCGCACCCGACTATTGCGAACACCGATATCGCCATAATCAGGATGAGCAACAGGACCAACGGTTTCTTAAGCGTAGAAAATTTCCTTGGCACGGATTTCTCCTTTCATAAGCACCTTAAAAAAACAAAAACCTTTCCTTTTTGCGGGAAAAGCGGATGCATTCAGCTATATAACAGTGTCCGCATCTCTCCTTTCCAAGCACGGGAGGCCCGCCGGTTTCCCTGGCGGCCCTATCGCCCTCGGGCCGTGGCTCACAAAAGCTTTAGGCCCTTC
>JAFGMY010000087.1 GCA_016927325.1 Actinomycetota bacterium
AAAATGGTGAATAAAAGCGATTTTGAAGGTATCGTGGGAGCAGGCTCGGTAGCCGATGAAGCGGCGGTTCTAAGGGGGTTCTCCTGTGATCATTCATATGTAGCGCCAAGATCCCCTTCACTCGTCGTCAGGCCTGAGAGCCCGGAACAGGTGAGGGACATTGTCAAGCTTGCCAACAGTAAGAAGGTGCCCCTGGTGCCGGTGAGCTCCGGCCCGCCGAGGTTCAGGGGCGACAGCATCCCCGCCGTGGATGGCGCCGTGGTTCTGGACCTGTCCGGTATGAAGAAGATCATGTGGATCAACAGGCGTAACAGGGTTGCCCTGGTGGAAGCGGGTGTAACATTCCAGGAGCTCGAGATGGAGCTCGAGCGTGAAGGGCTCCGCTGTATGATCCCGCTCCTCCCCAGGTCCACGAAGTCGATAGTCGGCGCCTTCATGGAAAGGGAGCCTTTCACTGTTCCCAAGTACTCCTGGGACCTCGGCGACCCCATATGCTCATCGGAATTCATACTTGGGGACGGCTATCTTACCAGAACGGGTGGGGCGGCAGGTCCGGGAAAGACCCTTGAGGACCAGAGAAAGGTGGGAGGCGCACATAAGCTTCCCTTCTCGCCGATGTTCATGGACGTAAAGAGGATTGCGCAGGGATCACAGGGCAGCTACGCGATATGCACCTGGATGGCGCTCCGGTGCGAGCTGCTGCCCGAGTATGAGAGGGTCTATTTTGTCGGGGCGGATGAGCCGGACAAATTGATCGACGCCTCCTACCGGTTCATGTACCTGAGGCTTACCGACGAGATGTATTTATTGAACAGCCTTAACTTCGCCTGCATGCTCGAGACGGATGCCGGGAAGATAGATGAGCTCAAAGCCAAGCTCCCTCCATGGATACTGGTGCTCAGCATCGGCGGGTACGCGGATCTTGCCGCCGGGCAGTTCGATTACAAGGAGGCCGACCTGGGAGACGAGGCCTCCCGGCTGGGAATAGAGCTGAAGACAGAGATTGGCGGGGTAACAGAAGCACGGTACAGGGACAGCGTGGTCAGGAAAGTGTCGGGTGAGCCCTACTGGAAGACGAGGTACAAGGGTGACGTGAGAGAGGTGTTCTTCCTCACTTCACTTTCAAAGGTACCCGAGTTTATCCAGGCGGCTGCCGATGCCGCGCAAGCTTCCGGTTTCGATACCGATTGCGTAGGCGCATACGCCCAGTTTGTGATGCAGGGTTCCGGTTGCCACCTTGAGTTCGACCTCTACGGGGAGCCCGGTGACGGTTTGGTGGAGAAGTTCTATGCCGGGCTTTCGAAAAAGGTTTACGCGATGGGCGGGTACTACTCCAGGCCCTACGGGATGTGGGCGGACCTGATATATCCCGACTCGGAGAAATTCGTGAAATATGCAAGGAGGCTGAAGCGTATCTTTGACCCCAACCTGGTTATGAACCCTGAAAAACTCTGTTTCAAGGAGATGTGAAATGAGCCTTTCTGATTATCACTATGAGGTGTCACACTGCCACAGGTGCTCTTACTGCAAGCATATGCCGTTCCAGTTGATGAAGAGTCAGCGCTTCTCGGCCGGGTGCCCGTCGGTCGCATATCGGAACTTTCACTCTTACTCTGCAGGCGGCAAGGTGATTCTCGCTCTCTCTATACTTGAGGGAAGGGTCAAGGAGTACACCGAAACCATGGCAGATATAGTCTTCGAGTGCACAATGTGCGGCGCATGTCAGGTGAAGTGCCGCACCTACAACTACAACCTGAACGTTTTGGAGGTGATGCAGGAACTGAGAATCCACCTGATCGAAAACGGCCAGCTTATACCCGAGCATTTGATGGTAATAGAAGGCCTCAAGAGGGAGGACAACGTATTCGGTGAGCCCAAGGCCGACCGCAACAAGTGGCTCGAGGGACTCAATGTAAAGGACATCAACAACGAGAAGGCCGATGTCCTCTTCCATCCCGGCTGCCGCGTCTGTTACGACGGGGAGTTCTGGGATAACGCCCGGGGCGCGGTCACAATACTCCAGGAAGCCGGAGTCGATGTCGGCACCGCGGGCAAGGAGGACAGCTGCTGTGGGGGCCGCGCCTACGAGATGGGCTTTCGTGGAGAGCTCGTAAACTACGCCGAGGCGCTCGCAAGCAGGATCAAGGCATCGGGCGCGACCAAGCTCGTAACTCCCTGTGCCGACTGCTACGGGACCTTCAAAGCCCTCTTCCCGCTGGTCGGGCAAAAGCTGGACGTTGAAATACTGCATATAACCGAGTACCTCGACCGACTGATCAAAGAAGGCAAGATTAAACTCGAGAACGAGGTCCCGATGAAGATAACCTACCACGACCCATGCAAGCTCGGGAGAAAAGGAGAGCCTGGTATCCTCTGGGAAGGCGAGTACAAGCGGGTCGAGCCGCACATATTCGCCGCCGTCCCCGAAAAGCCGATAAAGCTCGGGTTGAACGGCTGCTACGACCCGCCGAGGGACGTGTTGAAGGCGATACCCGGTGTAGAGCTGGTCGAGATGGAGCGAAACCGGGCACACAGTTGGTGCTGCGGCTCCGGAGGCGGTGCGCTGGAGGCGTTTGAAGATTTCTCGACCTGGACCGCCCTCGAGAGAGTGGAAGAAGCAAAGTCAACAGGGGCCGAGGCGATGGTCACCGCCTGCCCGTGGTGCGAGAGAAACTTCCGGGACGCCCTGGAGGAAAATGACCAGAAATACGAGGTTTACGACGTAGTTGACCTGGTCCGGAAATCTATGGGGAGGTAACTTAATTGCCACTATCGATGCCTGAGGAAGCCTACGAGGAATTAAAAAAAGCTGTCGGTGAGAGAAACGTATCGATAGAGCCGGAGGTGCTGGAGACCTACTCCTACATGAACGGCCTTGCGCAGGGAGGAGTTGGTTTTCACTGGTGCCGCTTGCCGATCGGTGTGGTTCTTCCCGGGACCACTGAAGAGGTTCAGAAGATAGTCGGAATCTGCAGGAAGTACAAGCTGAAATTCAAGGCTCATTCCTCTGCCTGGATCGGCATGGCGATGGCAATGACCGGTAATGTAATAATTCTCGACATGCGGCGCATGGACAAGCTGGAAATAAACGATCGGGACGGCTACCTCGTTACAGAATCCTTTCCTCCGGCGGGCGTCGCCCAGATCGAAGCGATGAAAAAAGGGCTCCAGCCACACTTGGTAGGTGCAGGCCCTAACGCCTCAAACCTTGCCAGTGCTACCAGTATGCAGGGAACCGGGGGTACGTCGGTTCGAACATCCATGAACGAGAGAAACGTGCTTGCGGTGGAGTGGGTGCTACCTAACGGTGAAGTGCTCAGACTTGGATCGCTCAACTCTCCAGGGGCGGGTTGGTTTTGTGGAGACGGCCCGGGACCATCACTCCGGGGAATGATGAGAGGAGCAGTTGGTCAAGTCGGCGGAAACGGGGTCTTCACTAGAGTGGCACTGAAACTCTATCCATGGTATGGACCAGAATACAGGTGTGGTGGTGAGCCTCCTTTCTACGACAGCGAAGAGGTACCTGACAGCTATCTAAGGTATGTCGTATGGGATTCCCATGACAATGAAGCTGAAGCGTTATACAAGCTTGGGGAAGCCGAGATTATCGATTACAACAACCGCTGGGCGGCCGGCGCTTTCACCAGCGGCATAACTACATCTAACCAGGAGTACCTGGAGGCTGAGGCCGCCGGGGAATACAAGGAGAAGTTCGGCAACGGTTTCTGGACCTTCTTTATGCACGCCCCCTCAGAGAGGGCGATTGCCCACAGGATAAAGGTATTTGAAAAAATCATCGCGGACACAAACGGTGAAATACTTGACACGATGATCTTCGGTAAGAGGTCCTACGAGCTGGCATTGCAGAACGCAGTAAGGGCTATCTGGATCGCGAAAGCCGCTTACATGCCTACATCCCACAACACCGGATCGATGCCAATGGCTTACGAGAATATCGACCAGTGTTTCAAACATGCGCTTCCCATCTCACTCAAGGCCAAGGAGACTTATGCCAGGCAGGACAAGATATTGAATGAGGGTGTCGACAACTGCTATGTGTGCATGGATGAGGACAGCCATTACATACACATAGAGCACGCCTGCCTCGTAGAGCCCTGGGAGCCGGAAGCGGAGCCGAGCGCTGTCGCTATGGCGGGGATGATTGAGGCTCTTGCCAGAGGGATCGGACCCATATACATGTCTTTCCCCGGCAGTCCCCGGGATATGATGAGGTACATGATATACATGGGAAGGATACAGAACATGATCGATCCGGACAGTATAACTGATGGCATGAGCGCAATAAGTAAGATCATCGGTTAATGAGAAAGAAGTCTGCATAGACAGGTATTTGTTGGTTTTTTCACAAAAAAAGGAGGGGTCCGGGAAGTGTTTGAAATGGTAATAAGGCTCTTTTTATATAATCTGCTGCTTGGCGTCGGCCTGGCACTCCGATTACTTTTCGCGGTCGCTTCGCTCAGAAGTGGTTCGTTCAGGGACAACCTCAAACATGAAGTCTTTACACTGCTGATAAAGTCGAATGACCTTGATATAACGAGGCATTACAGGCTCGAGGGCGGCAGGTTCAAGTCGAAAGCGGCCGATTGCCAGAATCCGGACCTGTCTATTGTATGGTCCGACAGCAAAGCGTTTGCCAGGACTTTTTTCAATCTGAATCCCCTGGCGATCGTAAGGGGTTTCGCCCAGTCGTTGACCTCAGGTTCCGTAGCGGTAAAGGTAAACATGGAAGCAGCGCAGGTGTTCTTTTTAGCTATGGGCGAAATGATAGGCGTCTACATGAACTTCTTCCGTTTTGATAGACGCACCTGACGCTTGAGCCTGATAGAGAGGGGCATGGTGTGGACAGGCAATACGATGTTGTCGTGATCGGTTCGGGTTGCGGCGGTTCGGCTGCCGCAGCCTTGGCAAGTTATCGAGGCTTGAAGACATTGCTTATCGAAAAGAACAAGTTCTTCGGCGGAAGGGCGGCGACTGTCGAAATAGAGGGTTTCCGGATGGATCACGGCCATATGATTGGCAGATGCCGCAGGGGCCCTCATGGTGATTTGCTACGAATCGTTAAATGCGCAGACTTGATGCCCAAATATAAGACCTTTGCTCAACTAAAATTCCTTTCAAACATTTTCGGATACAGCTGGGATTTTACCGGCAACGCGGTAGAAGCCATTAAATCTTTTCTGTTTTCGGTATTCCCGGATCTCATGAGATCAGAGTATTTTTCAATATTTGATACTCCGGGAATCACGAGATTTTTTTTACAGTTTGTGCTCCTCGGCGAGAAGAGGATAAGAGAATTGGACCAGGTCGATCTCAAGACCTTTTTGTCGAAATACACCAATGACAAGTTTGTTCAGTACATGTTCGGTGGGCTTTCTGCGGTAGCTTTCGGCGTGTTGGCTGATGACACATCCGCCGGCGAGTTCATAAGGACCATTCAGGGAATGCTGAATGCGGGCATTGGGATATTCGGGTACCCGGTTACAGGGGAGGGAGTCAGCGCAATCCCAAATTCGTTCCTGCGGGCGGCCGCGAGGTATGGGGCTGACATAGAAGCCAGGACGCCTGCCGAGCGGATTGTCGTTGAGGATAATCAAGCTAAAGGGGTTTACGTCCAAGGTGAGTTGATTGAGTCGACCATTGTTATCAGCAACACGGGAATCAAGGAAACCAGCTATAAGCTGGTGGGCAAGGAGCATTACGAGCGAAAATTCATAGATTATCTTGGCGGCCTCAAGTATTGTTATGGAGGGATAAGTCTTAAATACGCTCTCGACAAGCCCATAATCAAGTTTGATGTCGGCACAAAGATGCCGGTTGATTTCGACAGGAATATGCGCGACGCCCTAAACGGGAGAGTGCCTGATGAGATCAGCACAATGGCTGTCTGCACATCAAATATCGATCCCCGTCTCGCACCTCCCGGCAGACAGATTCTTGTCGCGATATCGCCCGGCCCGCCGGTCGAGCCGGGAAAGATTGACTGGGGTCCCTGGGTTGCGAACTTCAAGCGGCAGATAGAGGAAGACCTTGTTCCGGGCATCTCGAAACATACACTCTTCTGCGTGGAATCCACACCTGATGTCATAGCAGGAGAAAACAGCAGGTTCATAGGTGACGCCATCGGTGTAGCCCAGTCTTTGGACCAGGTTGGCGATAAGACCCCACCCAGCATATCGCCAATCAAAGGTCTCTATCACGTAGGAGCTGACGTGGGAAGCAAGGGCATAGCCACCGAGATGGCGACTCAAAGCGCCATCGACCTTTTCGAGGAGCTTGACAGAAAAATCCACCTGGCAGGCAGTCCCGGCTCATCACGTTGGAAACTGTAAACCCACCCCATTAAACGGAATCGTCCTGGTGGCATAGAACTCGATCGGCTGGTAAATATTAGCCTATTGCGGCGCAATAAGATTTTTCGTTTCTTCGCTGTCAATATTTTCATATATGAAACAGGCTTAGCGGCAAGCTCAATCTTACTTCTGTTGGAAGAGTTTCCAGTCTTCGTAATATAAGCATTCTGATTAATGCTATAATCATATCAAGACCATAACTACTTGTCAGTTAATAATCTATTATGTAGTTACTGGGAATTTCGAACACAAGGTAAATAATGGCTCAATATAAAGACATGGTCAAACCTCTAAAGGTCTCAGATCTCGAGAGAATTGCGGGTATAAGCAGGAGTTCGATACACTCTTACATCAAGAAAGGGCTCCTGTCCGAACCGC
>JAFGMY010000088.1 GCA_016927325.1 Actinomycetota bacterium
AAACTCGATGTTTCCAAACGGGAAGAATGCTTCGCGCTGGCCGAAAGGATCGAAAAGGAAATTGGCACCGTTGATATACTCGTAAATAATGCAGGAATATTTCGAGGTGGTCCCGTACTGGACTATCCGCCGGACGCCGCCAGAAAATTGGTTGAGGTAAATCAGCTCGGAATGCTATGGATGATGCAGGCTTTTATACCCGGCATGCTTGAGCAGCGTTCGGGACATGTTGTTAATATGTGCTCTGTCGCGGGCAAAGTTGGCGTTTCATATATGGGTCCTTATTGCGCTACCAAGGCGGCGGTCATCATGATGACCGATTCGATACGGCTGGAACTTTACGGAAAGGGAATCGACTTCACTATTATTGACCCATATTTCGTCAGTACCGGCATGTTTACCGGAGGCAAGCCTATGTTCTTCACCCGGTGGCAGACACCTGAGAAGGTTTCGAAGAAAACGGTCAACGGTGTCAAGAAGAACTACGGGGAAGTGTGCGTGCCCAGCACTATTGTCCGTGGAATAGCCATGATAAGAAGCTCCTGTTTCCCCCGGTTGACCGACCTGGCGTTGAAGATAGTGCGGGAAGACAGGATGATGGGCGGCTGGAAGGAAGATCCCAGGAGGTCTTTTTGATAAATGGCGTGACGAATTTTCGATTATTTCGAAGTTCCCGAGCAAAGAGGAGATGTCCGGGGTGGTCCTTGTCCGGTCAGCCGGTCCGACTTATTCTATATGTGAAGATAATCCCCCGGGATCGGAAATATTTATTGATAGTAAATACAAGGATATTTGAAATAAGATACGGATATATTTTACCAGTGTTAACCGGCTGAGAACCGGTACGCAACAATACGAAGGCGGCGAAAATAATACGGCCGTGTTGATATATTTTGTTTTAAGGATTATTTAATACCGGAGGTGGTCGCTCGTGTCGAAAACATTCAGCGATATCAGGGAATTCATAAAATTCCTCGAAAAGAAGAAGGATCTCGTGAGGGTCAAGCAGGAAGTGGACCCTGTTCTGGAGATAAACGCGATAGTGGACAGGCTGGTTCGCTGCGGCGGCCCGGCGGTGCTTTTCGAAAACGTAAAGGGTTCGAAGATACCGGTCTTCGGCAACGCTTTCGGCACGATGAAGAGAGTCGCCTGGTCTTTTGGCGTTGATGATGTGGCCGATATCTACAACCATCGGATTGCGAAGCTGATGGGGTTGATGTCGACGGAGAATATGGAGCATGTACTCAATATGAGGGCTTACGGTTTGAAGAACCGGGCGAACAACATGTTCCAGCTCATGATGTCGCCGGATACCCTGGGGGCGATGGGTTCGCTGTTAAAAAGCGCGGCCGCTCTTGCGGTGGAGGTGCCGAGAGAAAAATCCCCGTGCAAGGAGATCGTGCTGACCGGCGACCAGGTGGACCTGGATAAACTTCCACTGGTCCAGCTATGGCCGGAGGACGGCGGGAAATTCATAACCCTTCCCCTTGTTCTTACCCGTGATCTGGAAACCAGGGAACAGAACCTGTCGATTTACAGGATGCAGAAGCTGGATAAAAATCGGCTGTGCATGCACTGGCTGCCACAGAAGCACGGCGCAATCCAGTATCAGAAATATGAGAAAGCAGGCAGGGATATGCCCGTTGTGGTTGCGGTGGGCGCTGACCCGGCTCTGGAGATTGCCGGCATATTCCCGACGGTGGGGCCGCTCGACGAATGGATGGTCGCCGGTTTTCTGAAAGGGAGTTCGGTAAAGTATGTCAAGGCGGAGGACTCCGATATCTGGGTCCCGTCAACCGCGGAGGTGGTTCTCGAGGGTGTGGTCAAGCCGCATGAACGCGCCACCGAAGGCCCGTTCGGAGAGTTCAACGGTTTTTACAGTCCGCCGAAACAGACCCCGATCTTCCATGTGAACAAGATAACCATGAGAAGAGACCCGATCTGGCATGTCGCAACCACCGGCAAGCCCCCGTCTGAAATCCACATGTTCACCAAAACGATTGAGCGGCTAGGATCCGTCATGCTGAAGGATCTTGCCTCGAAAGGCATGTCTCCAGGAGGGATAGTTGATTTCAACCTGACCGTCGAATCGGGGACGCTTTACACGATGATACTCTCGATCGACAAGACCAGACCCAACCAGGCCCGTGATATCATTAAGATGGTGCAGGTGATGGGAATGGTCGTTCCCCAGTTCGCTTACCTGACAACGGTGGTAGTGGTCGATTCAGACGTGGATGTCCGTGATTACAGCGAGGTGCTGTGGGCATATTCGAACAATGTCAGGCCGGAAGTCGATGTGATAATTACCGACAAGGAGCTTGCCGATCTGGAGAAGCCGAGCACCACACCAAGGGGCAGGGGAGCGAAAATCGGCATCGACGCCACCAGAAAATGGCTCGACGAGGGTATGGATAGAGAGGTCCCCGGCCTTGTCACAATGGATGAATCGGTCGATAAGATGGTAGAGCGTAACTGGAAACGGTACGGCTTCAAGTAATACCGGGATGAAACGCGACCGCATTCCAACGGCCGGGAAGTGTTCACATGAAGGACAGCAATAAAAGAATCATTGTTGCCGTTACCGGGGCGAGCGGTGCGGTTCTGGCGGTGGATTTCATCGATATCATGCATGAGAACGGTATTGAACTTCACGGCATAGTTTCAGATGCCGCGGAGAAAGTCCTCGAACTCGAGCTGGATCTGAAGCCTCCAGATCTGAAGTTCGACAAGTGTTATGCGTACGACGATTTCGCGGCGGCTCCATCCAGCGGCTCCAGCCGCTTTGACGCGATGGTGATAATTCCCTGTTCGATGGGCACTCTGGCGGCGGTGGCGAACGGGATTTCATCAAACCTTATACACCGGGCGGCCGACGTGACTTTGAAAGAAAAAAGACCGCTTGTCATGGTGCCCAGGGAAACTCCGATGAACAGGGTGCATCTGGATAACATGCTGAAGGCGCACGACGCGGGGGCGGTCATAATGCCCCCCGTACCTGCGTTTTACCACAGGCCGGAAACAATCAGAGACATCACCCGGTCATTCGCGGGAAGGATAGCCCACCAACTCGGATTTGAAGTCAACGGCTTTAAAGCCTGGGGTTAAAAAAGTTAGACCGGTGCCAGTCTAAAGGCTGGGACACCGGGGTTAAACACCAGGTCATGATTGTCCATCTTGACAGTTTCGGAACG
>JAFGMY010000089.1 GCA_016927325.1 Actinomycetota bacterium
ATGCCCGAAAACATCATTGTTGGAGCCGGACTTGCCGGATGTGTCGCGGCTATTAATCTGGCAAGAGAAGGACGAGATGTGCTGGTCCTCGAAAGAGAGTCCCGGATCGGAGGCTCTCCGCTTTATCACCCCGGTATCGCCGGTACTCCAATAGACCTGAAGGCTTACGAAAGGTATGCGGGGATAGACCTGCTGCCCGGTGGCAAGATGGGACACGACGCTAATGTGATCGTTGATGGAAAGAAGATCACCCTCAACATGGAGAAACACGTCGACGGCTACCTTGTAGAGCAGGGCCCGCGCTCGAGCTCCATCAATACTTACCTCTACGAACTCGCCAAAAAGGAAGGCGTTAAGTTCGAGTTCAACCAGGCCTTCAACGGCTCCGACGATTTCGCCAAGCTGCCCCCGGACACTATTATCGCAACCGGCCTGTACTTCGAGGGCTACGATTCATTCAACATCCCCTACCTTACCTCGTTCCACTTTATAGCCAGAATGATGCGGGAAGATGTCGAATCCAACCATGTTTCGATCTACTTCGGCGACTTCACATCCGACTACGCCTATACAAGTTCGATGAACGGCATCGTATTTGCGCACGTGTTCCAGCGCGATCCGATCGGAAAGAGCACCCTGGAGGCCTTCAAGGAGAAAATGTTCGAGGCCGAAGGGTTCGAGTTCCCCGAATGGCTGCATTTCACCTTTCCCGTGCCGGCGGCGTCCGTCCACAACCCGAGGCTGTTCTCCGGAAACAAGATCATCACAGGGTCTCTCGCAAGCTGTATCGAGCCCTTCATGTTCTTCGGTCTTCACGGGGCGTTCGTTTCAGGCAAGATCGCGGCAATGGCCGTTTCGGATAAGGGCAAAGCCTACGAGGAGTTCCTGAAATGCAACCGCCTGTTCAAGACCATCTTCAACGCCAAGAAGGCGACCAAGCGCTTCATGTACCCGGCAATGCACATGGGAATGATGTTCGGGATGGATATTTTCGCAAACCTCGCCATCAACATGCCTATGACGCCAATGGTTTCAAAAAGGGCAAAAGCGATTATGCCCGGATATCAGTGCTACGCGAAGCAGTAACAATTATGTTTGTCCCGGAATAACAGTAAGATTCATTAACGAAAGAGTTGAAGTCCGGTGGTTGCCGCTCCGGACTTGATTCTTGAACTCTGGATAATTCAGATTGGATAAACAATATGATAGTATCTGAGAACTTCGTGTTCTTCGCAAAAGGCTTAATGCTTACGTGTTTACCATCAGGAGGTTAAAAATGCCAGAAACCATCATTGTGGGAGCAGGACTTGCCGGTTGCGTCGCGGCAATCAACCTTGTGAGAGAAGGAAGAGATGTGCTGGTACTCGAGAGGGAATCCAGGGTCGGAGGTTCCTCACTCTACCACCCGGGTGTCGCAGGCACTCCGATAGATCTCAAGGCCTATGAGAAGTACGCGGGAATCGACCTTCTACCCGGAGGCGCGATGGGACACGACGCAAACATCATCGTGGATGGAAAGAAAATAACCGCCAACCTGGAAAAACATGTGGACGGTTACCTGGTGGAGCAGGGGCCCCGTTCCACCTCAATCAACACCTATCTTTACGAGCTTGCCAGGAAAGAAGGGGTCAAATTCGAGTTCAACCAACCCGTCATCGGGGAGGCTGATTTCGCGAAGCTGCCCCCGGACTCCATTATCGCGACCGGCCTCTACTTCGAGGGTTACGACGCGCTGAATATTCCATACCTCACATCGTTCCACTTTATATCAAGAATGACCAGGGACGACCTGGAGTCCAATCACGTATCAATCTATTTCGGCGACTTTACATCCGACTACGCCTATACCAGTTCCATGAACGGCCTTGTGTTCGCCCATGTGTTTCAGCGCGATCCTATCGGGAAGGCAACACTGGAGGCTTTCAAGGAAAAGATGTACGAAGCGGAAGGGTTTGAGTTCCCCGAGTTTCTGCATTTCACCTTCCCGGTGCCCGCGGCGTCTCTTAATAACCCACGGTTATTTGCAGGCAACAAGATCATCACCGGCTCGCTCGCCAGCTGTATCGAGCCGTTCATGTTCTTCGGTCTTCACGGGGCGTTCGTCTCGGGAAAAATCGCGGCGACGGCGGTATCTGACAAGGAAAAAGCGTACCGGGAGTTCCTTAAGTGCAACCGTCTCTACAAGACGATATACCTTGCCAAGAAAGCCACTAAACGTTTCATGTACCCCGCGCTGCACCTCGGGATGATGTTCGGGATGGACAGGGCGGCGAACATGATGGTGCAAATGCCGATGGCCCCCAGGTTTACCCGCAATTTCAAAGCAATAATGCCCGGATACCAGAACTATACAAAAATGAGCTGATTACCACTTAACGTAAAAACTTGATTCTTCATCAAAAAAAGAAGCCCGGCATCAGAAGATGCGGGCTTCTTTTTTTTGCACATGTGCCTTGCCCTCCCACCGCTAATGAGCAAGCCCTTTTGTTATCACTTCATCAAGACTGATGAGCATCTCGTTGAACGCGAGCTTGATTCCCTCGAACTCCTCCCCTTTATTAACCGGGACCCTGATTTCCAGGTCTCCGTCCATCACCTGCTCGGCGACAGCCGAAAGATCATCAATGGGTTTTGTGATGCGGGTTCTAATCAAGTAATCGAGCGCGAAAATGGTAATTATGATCACGGCGATAACGCCGACACCGGTAACAATGCCCATGAAAAACAGGGTATGCCGGCTTTCATTCTTGTAGAAAGTATCTATCGCGGCCAACTGCTCGCCCATCGGCTTGAAATCGAAAAACATGAAGGTGGCTTCCGTCGATGGATCGGTATCATGGCGGTAAGCCACTACAAGGTACTCGCCGTCAAGGCCGAGTTCAGGAAAACCGTCTCTTGCCAGCATATAGGCGTTATCGTCGTCGAGCCTCGCCCTGTAGGGAGTGTTGTCGCCGGCAGACATATTGAAAAGGTTCAACAGCCTCTCCGGCACTAACATATACATATATTTGTCATCCGTTGAGAGAAATACAGTCGGCTCGCTCACTATCCCGGCCATGGGAGGAAAAGCCTCGAAAGCAAGCTCCAGTCCCTGAAAATCCTGATCTATGAGCCCCTTTAGACCTTCGTTCATAACCTGCTGAAGCTCACTTATCGTCTTATTCGAAATCGCGTCGAAGAACATGGTGGTTGCCTGGGAATCGGTAACATCGGGAATCACGAGTGTGTAATATCTTTGAATCAGGCTCGAGATAAAGTAATGGCCCGAGGCTACCGACTCGGCCACCGTCCTGACTATCCTCTCCTTGCTCTTCTCAACCAGCCTGGCCTGTGAGCGTTGAAAGAGCAGGAGGCCCAGGGCGCCGGCCGCCATATAGAGTACTATGACCGCCACTGTGACCCGGGTAAATATCAAAGACCTGCCTTTTCTTCTCCACTCAGGCGCTTTACGGTCGACTTCCGAAAGCTCTATCCAGGGAACCTCGACACCATCAGAATCGCGCCGGACCTGCTTGCTCATTATTCCACTCAGGCTTGAGAGCATATTGTTGAAGGCGATTTTCAACCCCTCGAACTCTTCCCCGTTTCTGATCGGCACCTTGACGTCGAGATCGCCCTCAATAACCTTTGACGCAGCGTCGGACAGTTCATCGATAGGCTTGGTGATTGTCTTGCGGACCAGGTAACTCAGCACAAGGAACGTCATAACAATAAGGATGATAAGGGAAACAACCATTAAGAGACCCAGCACTAAATCTATCCGGGCTCTCTCGGTTTCATAGAAGCTGTCGATCGCCGCCAGTTCGTCGTGCATCGGAGCAAAATCGAAATACCACATCTCCCCAGATTCCACCGTGAAGGCTGAAACAAGGTACGCTCCTTCGAGGCCGAGTTCGGGAACCCCTTCCAGAAACAGGGCGTATGAATTCTTATCATCCACCCTGGCACGATTTGATTCGTTATCACTTCTATCGATCCGCGCAAGTTGCACCAGCTTCCCTGGAACAGGTTCATAAACCGTCTTTTCATCACTGGACATGACTATCGTGGGTTTAGATACTGAAGTTCTGCCCGGCGGCACCGCAAAGAGTGCCATGGTACTGCCGAAGAACTTATTCTCAACAAGCATCTTGAGCATATCCGCAACTACCTGCTGTGACGGGGTCACGGTTTTCTGATTAATTCCAGCATTAAGATCGTTTTCCGCTGTCTGGGGAGTTGACCCTGGAACGCTGAGCATTTGAAGCTGGATCATGAGATTGCTTACATAATCGCTTGTGGAACACATCTGGAGGGCCTTGTACTCAACCAGCTTTTCTTTGCTCTCCTGAATTAAGCGGCTCTGGGAGTTTCGGAATAAGAGAAAGCTGATGATGCCCGTTGCCATGAATACGACAGCGATGAGCATAACGATCTCAATGAGTATCCTCGAGCCCGCTCTCTTTCCACCGAATCTGAGCTTGCCTGCTGTCATTACCCGCACCCCGATAACAGTAACCGGTTCTTCGACGCGTCAAGTCACCTATTGTCAATTATAACCAATCTGTGCTTATTTTGGTTCTACTTGAACATACACCATGAAACACGCGTAAACAGTCCGACCATTGCGGGATGAGCATAATGCAAAAAAGAAAAGGCTGCCTCCTGAGCATCAATAACTCAATTACAGCCTTTCTTGTTCTTCTTATTCACTTCTAAAGTCAGACCGGAGCCAGGGCATGGGTTTTAGAGTTAGACCAGTACCAGTCTGAAGGCTGGGACACTGGAGTCAAACACACTGTTCCCACATCCTGGAACACCAGGGTTAAACACCATGGTAACCCCAGAGTCCGGCCGATCACTTTTCGATCATGTTTGCTACATGGATGGCGCTTCCGGCTGCCAGTTCCGTCCCGACCCCACGAGCTCCGGCGTCACTGCCCACGAGGTATAGACCATCGACGGGTGTCTTTGCCCTCGGCCTGTGGATACCGGACTGGCCGACGATCTGGGCAAGGCCGATGCAGTCACCGGTGTCCTTGCCGGTCAGCTTGGAGTAATACCTTGTGTCCGTGCGCATGTTCCACTCAATATGATTCTTTGCTTCGGGGAATACGCTGAAGAACTTTTCTTCGGCGACATCGATGATCTTCTGGCACTGCTCACCCGCAGCCTTGTCGGCCTTATAAGGTCCGGTTACGCCGACAATAATCAGCTGTTTGCCCATGGGAGCCACCGTCTGGTCCCATTCGGACTGCATTGGCACAAAAAGGTGCGGATCGTCGGGCACTCCGCCTTCATCGATATGGTCGTACTGATGCTCCGGGTCCATATTTGGAATGCTGAACCAGCAAGGCGCTCCCGGGTCGACTACTTTCTTGTCCAGACCGAACTTGGAGGTAATAAACGAATAAGACATCTCGAGCCCCTTGACCCTCTTCACGTAATCCGCCGGGAGGTTCTTTTCTCCTACCATCTCCGTGGTCAGCTTTATTCCCGCATTGGATATTACATAATCCGCTTCGTACTCTGTTCCGTCCTCTGTGGTTACACCGGTCACCTGGCCGCCCTTGACATTGATCTTCTTCACCGGCGCCCCCAGGACGAGCTTGCCTCCATCACGCTGCACACAGTTGAGGAAATCACGTGGCAAAGCTCTTGAACCACCTTCCGGCACCCCGAGTCCCTGCGAGTATACCTGCTGAATTGCAAGCCAGAAGAAGTCCCCCGCGCTGGTCTTGTGATAAGGGGTAACAGTAAGAATCATTGTGAAATAGTTAAGAAGCTGGTGAATCATTACGTCATCGGTGAATCCCAGTATAAAGTCCCTGACTGATACTTCATCGAGGTCGGAGATGAAAACCTCATTGCATGAGACCAAGTTAGCCACGAGTTTCAGCATCCCCATGATTCCGCCTTCACGCTTCAGAGCTTTGAAAATTCCGTTCTGAAGGCCGAGTATCCTCCTTGCGGGCCCGCCCTTGGCAAAATGACCTTCACCCCGGCCAAGGATGCTCATCCCCATCGTATACCCCATGGAAGCCAGCATTCTCGGATCTGTCAAAGGCTGTGTGTAGTAGAAATTATACTTACCTCCGACCAGGAAGCCGACCGCCTTTCTCTTTTTCAGCCACTTGATATCTCCACCGATACGGCGGCTGATCTCCACCAGCGGCCCACCGTCTCCCCTGGAATACATATGAACGCCTGAATCGACGACAAATCCGTCTTTCTCGAACCCATAACATTTTCCCCCGTAAAACGGGTTCTTCTCAAGTACGGTAACGTCATACCTCCTGTTTGCCAGGAGCGCGGCAACTCCAGAACCGCCAATCCCGGATCCGATGACAACTACCTTTTTTCCGTTCACGTCAGCCTCCTTTTCAGATCATCAAATTTGATTTGATAGCAGAACCTAACAGGTGTATTGAGAATAATATCACGGGATTGCGGTTATCAACCACTATATAGCAATTTAAACGCTGCGTTTTAAAACTTTACGGCCAGACAGTCATGATCTCCGGGTGTCCCATGTCTTTTGTCATGCGACAGCATTATTAAAGAAACCCGTCCAAAACCCCTGGAAGTTGGACCAGAGCCACTCTGAAGGCCGGCACTGGGATTAAACTTCATATTTCTCCACCCTCACCTGATACTCGCCGGGAGGGTATTCCCTGTTCCCTCTGGTTACCAGAACCGCTCCGAGTTCGCGGACAGTAGCAGCAACAATAAAATCACCGAGGTCAAGCTTACCTGCACCGCCATCAATGAACCATTTTCCAGCATTACGCGCCACCTCCCATGAAACCGGAACCACCTTGAATGAATTCAGCAACTCACAGGCCGGCTCGTAATTGCCGCTGTCGGCAGAAGCCAGTACCTGCGCGCATGTCCATGCGCTTACACATATCGTTCCCTCATCATTCGCCCTTTCCAGGATTCCCTTCGCTTCATCTATTCCGTTGAGGAAATCAACCAGTATTTCTCCTTCCAGGACTATATACTCCATCGTTCAGACCGCCCTGTGAATTTTAATTTTCCCTGCATGCGCCTATTCAGCATCCGTTTTCCAGGCCCCGAAATACTTGTTTATGGCGCCTTCAGAACGGATCCTGGCCAACTCTTTCTCGATTGCCTCTCCGACAATAAGGCTTCTTTGCTTTGGCGGCACCAGCCGCCGCAATTCCTTGAGCAAGCTCTCGGGCAGAAAAAAGTTGGCCTGCTTCTTTTTCTCCTTTTCCCTTTCAATCATATATATATTATATAGAATATAATATATATAATTCAATATATATTTCATATAGTTTTAACTTTTTATTGTTGATTTGGCTTTTTAACTCGGATATCATTTGCCTGTTG
>JAFGMY010000090.1 GCA_016927325.1 Actinomycetota bacterium
AAGTAGCCGTCCTCGTCCATTATCACAACATCTCCGGTTGCGAGCCAGCCGTCCTTCTGGAGTCCAGAGCCTTTCTCGGGCCAGTAGCCAAGCATGCTCTGCGGCCCGCGTACCCACAGCTCGCCTCTTTCGCCGAAGGGAACCTCTTCCCCGGTCTCCAGGTCGAGAATCTTGCACTCCAGGTCCGGAACCGGCAGCCCGATGCCCCTCTTCATCTTCTTGAGGAAGCCGGTCATCTTGGATACCGCACAGATGTTGAGGTGCGTTCCGCCGGTCATCTCGGAGCAACCGTAACCCTCGGCCATCGGCATGCCGCCGTTTGCTTTCTCAACCGCCTCGGCGAGTTCTATCGGCATGGGTGCGGCCGCCGTGAACCACATGTTGTTTCCCCTTGGGATACCTTTTTTGTTCAGCAGACCGTTGAAATGCGTCGGGACGCCAACGATCATGAAAGGACGGTACTTCTTTATGTGATCGATCATGGTATCGATGTCCCTGGGGTCGCTGAGTAAAAGACGAAGGGACCATGAAGCGCTGGCATGGCAGAGCCAGTAGCCGTAAATGTGGAACATCGGTATGCATACCACCGCCGATGCTTTGCCCTTTACTCTGTCTTGAATAGCATCAAGCATCCACCACAAGGTCTGCATAGTGTTCGCTACCATGGCATAGTGTGTGCACATCGTAGCCTTAGGCCTGCCGGTGGTCCCGCCTGTGAATGGTAAAATGCAAAGGTCATTCACGGGGTCGATTTCAACATCGGGAAGCACGTTTTCACCTTTTTCGACAAGGTCGTCAAAAATGACGGCATCATCGGGAATCATGGACATGTCGGGATCTCCGTAACCCGGCCACTGCGGGACCGGTATGACTATGACGTTCTTTATTCCAGCCTCTTCTTTTATTTTCATTACTTCTTCGTACCTGATCTGGTGGACAAAGACTGTCTCGATGCCGGCCGTCTGTGCCTCGTAGAGGATTTCCGGCCCCTTGTGTATGACGCTTATCGGTACAATAACGCCGCCGCACCGCAGGACTGCGGAGTCAGCAATTAAAAACTGCGGGGAGTTCGCGCAGATCAATCCAACCCGGTCGCCTTTTTTGATTCCCATCTCTATCAGGGAGTTGGCGAGCTTATTGGACTTTTCGTTCATCTCTCCATAAGTGTATTCTTTTCCATTGAACACGAGATAGGTTCTGTTAGGGTTTAGTTCCGCGGCGTCGATCAAGTCCTGGAATGCAGTCCTGTCCGTCGGGTAGGGCCCCATTGAATGGGGCAGCTTGAACGGCCCCGAGACATAACTCTTAAGCCACGGCTTATCGGCGTAAGTCTGTGTCTGGTCTGCCAAAATTAACACCTGCTTTCTAATTATTTATAAAGTTCATCAATTACAAAGTCCAGACCGAGTTCCTTCAGCTTCTCCGGGGTAGGCCAGCCCTTGTCCTGGCTCCAGCCCCTCGCTTCATAGTACCAGTCTTTCATTGGCTCGAGATCCACCGTACAGCCTTCCGCCGGGCCGGCCGGTATAGGCTCGTCGGTAGCGCGCTTGGGAAGGATATCATCGTCTCTGGTAAGACCTTCCCTGCAGTTGAACGCTCTTTCGAGATTATATATTCTTTCTCCGGTCTGCCTCAATTTCTCAACCGGGAACTCCCAGCCGGTCAGAAACTCTACGAGCTTTGCCCAGTCTTCGCCTGTTGTAACCAGTCCGATGAATTTACATCCTCCGATGGAGTCGAAGACCGCGAACATGTCTTCCATTTCCTTGACTACCTTGGAGCCCTTCGGGTCTTCGACCAGTGTATCGTCTCCGACATCGCTGTCGTCTACTATAAGGAAAGGCATGCACATGTAGGTTGGGCCTTGTACGTACGCGGTTATGTGGCAGCCGCCCCTGTTGGCGGTAACAAAAGAAAGGCCGCATGGCTTGGCGCCTCGGGGATCGTAGCCGGAGAGCTCCAGGCCCTTGACGTGCATCGCGAAGTCCTCGGAGCCCTGTCCTATCTTCTCGGACATTGCCTTCACGCCTTCCGCCAGGAAGCCTCCAAAACCCTCTCTCTTGGCTATCATCGGCATAAGCTGTACAAGTGCTTCTCCGTTGCCCCAGGTAAGGTCGATGCCACCGGTATCTTCCTTGGTCAGCAGTCCCTTTTCGTAGCACTCCATAGCGAACCCTACGCAGTTTCCGGCAGATATGGTATCAAGTCCGTACTGGTTGCAGAGGTGGTTTGCCATAGATACATCTTCCAGGTCGTTGATCCCGCAACCTGACCCCATTAGAGCGAGAGACTCGTATTCAGGCCCTTCCCCTTCAAAGTTGTCATACTTCGGGAGCTTGGTTACCCTGCCGCAGGCTACCGGGCAGGCGAAGCACGCTCTTCTCTTCACAAGGATTTTGTCTATGATCGCCAGCCCGTCGATCTCTTCGAAATCATCAAACTCACCCTCCTGGAAGTTCTTGGTGGGAAGACCTCCCATTACCTGGATTGTGTCCAGGGCCATGGCGGTGCCGAGCTCCTCGAGGGACATCTTGAGGATGCTCTCGTTTACCCAGTCGAAGTGCATCTTCGCTTCCTCTTTGTATTCCTTGGGATTGGCGATCTCGATCTTCTGTTGTTTGCGGGCGGCAATAGCTTTCAGCTTCTTCGAGCCCATGACAGCACCCAGGCCGCAGCGACCGGCGGCGCGTCCGAAGCCGGCTGGAGAAGCGTCGTTCATTATCGCGGCGTATTTCACCAGATTCTCACCGGCGGGCCCGATGCAGGCTACCTCCCACTTCTCCCCGAGCTCTTCCTTGATGGCATCGGTTGTCTCGGCGCAGTCCATGCCGACCAAGTGCTCGGCGTCTTTTATTTCCGCCACCCCGTTGTTCATCACGACGTAAACCCACTTATCGGAGGCACCCTCGAAGATTGCCCCGTCAAATCCAGAGCGTTTGAAATCGACGCCCCAGAAACCGGCCGAGTTGGCCTGGGCCCACAGGTTGGTAGCAGGAGATTTTGCCACGACAGAGTAGCGGCCGGTGCTTGGAGATGGCGTTCCGGTAAGCGGCCCGCTCATTACTATGAGCTTATTGTCGGGGCCGAGAGGATCGGTGCCGGCCGGAACCTCGTCCCATAGATACTTTGTTGCCAGACCGCTTCCTCCCAGGTATTTCTCGCGGTCCTCCTCACTCGGATTCTCGTAAGAAATATCACCGTTCGTCAAATTTATGCGAACAATATTTTCCATGTAGCCTCTAGCCATTTCACACACCTCTCTTGTCGTTGACGGTATAAATTCTATTCACGCAGCTTGCAGGGGAATTATAATTTTACGATTTTAGTTCAGTCAAGGAACTTCATGTCATATATGTATTCAAAGGGAATCAACCGTTTCCGCACGCTTTGTTTCTTTTTTTATCATTATGTCGGGGCAACCCTCAACGAGTACTTAAGAAGGAAGTTGGTAGCGGGGGCCGGATTTGAACCAGCGACCTCTGGGTTATGAGCCCAGCGAGCTTCCAGACTGCTCCACCCCGCAACGGTTGCATAACGCAGGTTTATTATACAAGACATTATGGAAAATTACACAAGTGCCGCAGAGTATCTGGTTATCGACAGGCACCATAAGGGTGGTTTTGTTGACATTGGCGTGCGCAGCAATTAGGATTCACCGTAATCATAAGATAGTGTTAAATCCCGGTGTCCAGGGATGTGCGCAAATAGTGTTCAGGGCCATTCATCCCGGTTTTAAAAATTACCGCAAGGTAAAACGAACGGTCTGCAATCATCTGATTTCAGATTATGCGCATTTTCTGGATCCGGTCTAACATATTATTAGAAGTTATCCGGCTTACAAGAAGAGGTAGGGGCATGTTTGGACTAGGACCGACCGAACTGATAATAATTCTGGTAATAGCGCTGGTCATTTTCGGGCCTTCCCGCCTTCCCAAGATAGGGCAATCGATCGGGAATGCTCTGCGGGAGTTCAGGGATTCGACAGCCAAAGTCGAGGAAGAGGTCAAGAAAGGGCTTGAAGAGTCTGTCCAGGATGAAAAGAAAGAGGAGTAACTCTTTCCCCGGGAGGCTCAATTGGCGTCAGTAAAAATGACCTACCTTCAACATCTGGAGGAGTTGCGGCGCAGAATTATTGTATGTGTCGCCGCTTTGACGGCGGGTGTTGCGGTTTCATGGGTTTTCGCCTGGGATATTCTGTATATTCTTAAGAAACCCGCCGGGGGCGTTACCCTGAACTACCTGAAACCCCTCGAGCCTTTTATGGTCCGTTTCAAGCTCGCGCTTTTCGGCGGAGTGATCCTTGCCCTTCCGGTGATATTACTGGAGATACTGGCCTTTGTTTCACCGGCACTGAAGCAAAACGAGAAAAAGTATACATTGGTGGTTACGGTGCTGCTGGTTGTCTTCTTCGGGGCGGGTGTGGTTTTTGGATATTACTTTATTATGCCGGTGGGAATCAAGTGGCTCCTTGACCTTGCGGGAAACCAGATGAACGCTGTTCTATCCGCCAGCGAATACATAAGTTTTGCCGGCTGGTTCATGATCGCGTTCGGGGTTGCGTTTGAAACTCCCATGTTCATATGGATGCTGGTTGCGCTTGGGGTGCTTACGCCGGAACAGTTGAGAGAGCAGTGGAGATACGCTTATGTGATAATTCTTATTTTCGCGGCGGTCGTAACACCCGACTGGAATCCTGTAACGATGCTGCTTGTGGCGGTGCCGATGGTTGTTCTTTATGAACTCAGTATCCTGTTTGCGAGGTTCACGACAGGGAGGCGGACCAGGCTGGCTGAATCTGCCGTGTAGTCAAGAATCCGAATATCTCTTAGGGAGGAACTATTTAGTGGAGATCAAAACGGAAGATCCGGGAGTAAAGGGAGTAAGGAAAGCGGTGAAGGATTGCGTTAAACGCAATCCCGAGTTTGAAAAAATCATAGTGTTCTACGGAACGGTAATGGAAGCCCAGCAAAAAGCCCTCGATAAGATAGACTGCCCGGTTGAGCTGGCCGGAGAAGAGAAGACCCGGAGATTAATGGACGGAAAGCCGCTCTTGAAAGACGAGGCTATCGAGGTTGACCAGGTTCAGTTCAGGAATCTCGTGACAAGGATCTGCGGTGCGATAGACATGGAGAAGCCTGAAGGGTTTTCCCGCTGTGAAGAGCTTTTGAAGTGGGGAGGCCTCGATCCCGGGAACATTGAACAGACAAGGATGAAAGTCATTTCCGGTGAAGATTTGAACCTTGGCGAAGGCTGGACCGGCGAAGAAGACAAGCTTGTGTCGAATTTATTATGGGAAGCGTTTTCCCCATACTACAGAAAATATGCTAGTATTCTCGAAATCGGCCTGGACCAGTCTCTCTGGCAGAGAGGCAATTGTCCGATATGCGGGGCAAACCCGTTGATGGGAAAGTTTCGTGAAGAGGATGGTCTGTGGCTGCTGGAGTGTTCGCTGTGTCATTCTTTGTGGAATGTGCAGCGGGCAAGGTGTCCTTTTTGCAGGAACGGCCGCGAAGGATCGCTAAGATATCTGTATCTGGACGGAAACGACCGTTACAGGGCTCAGTACTGTGAAGGTTGCCATTCCTATATAAAGACAATAGACTTACGCGATAGTGGGAGAGGGTGCTTATTGCCGCTTGAGGACCTGGTCACGGTAGAGTTGGATCAGGCGGCTAAAGAAGAAGGGCTGAGACCCGCTTCTGAGTATTATATGACGGAAAATGTTTGAAGCTATCGTGTCTATACCTTTTCAAGGGAGGTGGTATGGAGCATTGTCTAACGGGGGGAGAAGTTCCCCAGTCTGGCTCTGACCATGCAAATAATCTAGGAATTGTTGGATTAATACGGGAGAAAGTGAGGGGGGTATATGGATCTGACGCGTAGGGATTTCCTGAAGCTGACAGGCACCGGGCTCGGTGCAGCGGCTTTAGTGAACCTCGGCTTTGATGTGCCGACGCGTGCAACAGTTGAGCCTCTTCGCATTACCAAGGCGACCGAAACCACCACAATATGTCCGTACTGCGCTGTTGGTTGCGGTATCCTGGTGGCCAGCGAAGACAACAAGGTAGTTAACACTGAAGGGAACCCCGATCACCCCATCAATCAAGGG
>JAFGMY010000091.1 GCA_016927325.1 Actinomycetota bacterium
GATTCCAAGAGCCCTCGTCATAATACGGAGTATGGTATATGTTTGTATTGCTTGTTATCCCAAATCCCAAGACGTGGTACCGTTCTCCGTTCGTACCGTTCTCCGTTCTCTCCCATTCCGCCTGATAACGCAAACCTGACCCGGGACCATGCCCGAACGTCTTGAATCCCGCGGGGGGTCAATATTCGTGGGGTATCCCCTTGATATGCAGGAGCAGGTGATCCTTGTCCTCCAGGTCGTCGAGCCAGCCGTAATTGGAATCGGGCTTCGAGTCGAGATCCTGTATATAAGGCTTGATATCGAGCAAAGGCGTTCCGTCGAAAACATCGAGGCCTGAAGTCAAAATCTCGTTTCCTTCAATGCTTTTTAAGCGTACTATACTGAGGCCGACGGGGTTCGGGCGTGCAGGCGACCTGCTTGCGAATAATCCCACATTTTCCCCGTCGGTCCACGGCGGAGAAACAGTCATTGATACGCCCTGCTCTAACCTGTCTATATAGTAAATTACGTAAATGTACCGGAATCTTTCGAGCACCCGTAGCCCATCCATATAATCGAGATCGACAACAATACGAAAGTCGCCTTTATCCTCTTCGACAGGCTGGTAAGGCGCATTATCGGTATAAGGTGTCCTGATTACGCCTATTTGCCTTAACTCCATCGTTTCCGGACAGCCGGTTTCTTTTACCTTACCCGCAGCATCTTCCGTCTTCCGATTTTCTTTCACTTCCGCCGGCACCCCGGTGTCGCCCTTCATCTTTCCGCCTGCCGATTCGATATGCCTGTTGGCTTCTTTCATTCTCAGGACAGCCTCTTCAAGCTCGCCGGCCACTTTATGAAGTCCCATATTTTTCGCCCTGGCGGACCATTTCTCGGTGTCACGAATATGATGGTTGTTGTGATCGACCCAGTAAGGCATCAGTGCCTTGAGCTTCCTCATGTCCGCCTCATTCTGTTTTCCGTCCTGTTTTTCCATTATTCACCAGCTTCCGTGAGCGCATCTGGCCTTCATTCTTTTTTAATAGTCTAAAATAAAATACAGCGTCTTTCACGGCCTGCAACCGGAGCAAAGCTCTTTCTTTGCCTCTTAAACCGCGTTCCAATAAAAGAGGAAAGGTTTCCCCCGGTTTCTATTCTACCCGTGCCCTGCGACAATCACGACAAACCCGGCATCCGGGAAAAAGCCCTCCCTGGGAAATTCCATCCCGCTTACCCGGCCGGGCCCCTGGACCAGCGTGGACAGCGTCCGCTCGTGAGCGAAACCTGATTCTTTCAGGAAATCCAGGACCTGGCCGTAACCATAAAACCGTGACAAGCTGTAAAAAGGATGCCCTTCTTTCTTTTTTCTGCTGTAGTAACAGGCCCAGGGGCTCTCCCCGGGAATAAGGCCGAGCACAAGCTTCCCGGAATCTTCAAGCATTTCAAATGTGCGGTTGAGCACCATCCCGGGATTATCAACGAAACACAGCGTTACAATTATGAATGCGCTTCCAAATGAGCCGCCAGGGACGAGCCTCTCCTCACCCCTGCCCTTTATTACATGAATCCCCTGCTTTTCAGCAATATATTTCATGCTTTCCGAGGGCTCTATACCCGTGTCGATTCCAAGCGCATCGGCGAAGCGCCCCGTACCCACTCCTATCTCTATCCAGGGTTTCGGAAGAGAAGGGAGGACTTCCCTGAAAGCCTCCACCTCGATATCAAAAATCAACTTTCCTTCGTGCTCGAACCAGTTGTCGTATTTTTCAGCAAACAGGTCGAAGGGGGACTCGTTATTGTCGTAAAACGGTTCTTGTTCTTTCACCAATACCCCTGGTCATATCTCCTGGCAAGTATATACCCTTAGTTCTAAAGACCAGGGCTGCTGCCCTGCTCTTCTGTTTGCTTCAGTTCCTGCTTTGAAGGGCCCTCGAAAACCGTCTCGAAATGACAGACCCCCTGGCTGATTTCTTCCTTTACCTCGGAGTCCAGTTTCCTCACGAGGCGACTTATCGCAATATTTTCGGCAATATAATCACCGGAAAAGCCGTGCAGCCCTTCTCTTTTAGCAATCAGCCCGAGGTGCTTAAAAAGCGCGGTGCCGATACCTCTGTTCTGGTATTCATCCCTGATTGCAATGGCGACTTCGGCAGTGCGGGTTTCTCCGAGAACCGCGTACTGCCCCACGCCGATTACTGTTTCCTTTTCATCCTCCTCTAATAGAGCTAAGATAACCATTTTCTTGGTGTAATCAACGGCAACGAAATCCTGTAACACCTTGTGGGGCATGTAACGCATCAAGGTAAAGAATCTCCTGTAGTTGCTCTTGTCCGACAAGGAATAGAAGAAGTCCTTGATCAGCGGCTCGTCGCTTATCTTTGCCGGTCTCATGAGAATCTCCGTCCCGTCACTAATAGTACGAAACCTCTCGAGCTCTTCAGGGTATTCACCTTCTTTCCCGGGAACGAATTTCTGGTCCTGGTATATCAGGTGGCATTGCTTTGCTTCTTCAATCAACTGGAGGCGGAAATCGGGATGTGCTATCGATATCAGCTCCATGGCTCTTTCCCTTACGTTCTTACCGTGCATATAAGCCGTGCCGTACTCGGTAACAACGTAGTGTATATCGGCGGCGGACAATGTGACTTTTGTTCCTTCCTCGAATTTGCATACAATCCTGGAAGTCTTTCCCTCACCGGTCGTGGAGGGAATTGTAAGTATGGTCTTTCCACTGCAGGCAAAAACAGCCCCGCGCATGAAGTCAGCCTGACCGCCAATGCCGCTGTAATAACGGCCGCCTATGGATTCAGCGGTTGCCTGCCCGGTGAGATCAATCGAAAGAGCGCTGTTTATCGCCGTCATGTTGCGGTTTTTTGCAACGACCAGGGGGCTGTTTGTATAATCAATCGGCATGAACTCGAAAAGCGGGTTGTCGTTGATGTATTGATAAGTGCTTTTCCTGCCCATACAAAGGGTTGCGACAGTCTTTCCTTTGTGCAGTGTCTTTTCACTGTTGTCGATAACCCCTTCTTTCATGAGATCGACAATGCCGTCGGTAAGAAGCTCGGTATGGATACCGAGGTGCTCCTTGCCTTTCAGGTTGGCGAGAATCGCATTGGGAATACTTCCGTAGCCAACCTGTATCGTATCACCGTTCTTAATTATGCGGGCAACATACCTGCCTATTCTCCCGGCGAGTTCGTCGGCGACCACGGGATGATATTCCAGAAGCTCTTCGTCATGTTGAACCAGGAAATCGACATCTTTGATATTTATTGTTGTCTCGCCGTGGACATAAGGCATATTAGAGTTAATCTGGCAGATGACAATCGACGCGCTTTCAACAGCGGACTTTGTGATATCAACGCTTACCCCAAAGCTCAAGTTGCCATTCCCGTCAGGGGGTGAAGTCTGTACGAGCGCAACATCTACGGGGATCAACTCCCTTTTGAACAACTCGGGAACCTGGGACAAGAACATGGGTGTATAGTCCCCAAGCCCTTCATTGATAATGTCCCGGGTGCTTTCCCCGATAAAAAAAGAGTTATACCTGAAGTTTCTCTTAAACTTAGAGTCGGCATACGGCGTAACGCCTAGTGTCCATATATGGAGTATCTCCGATTCGACAATGTTCTTAGGGTGGGATTCTACATAATCCAAAAGCGTGTTGACCAGATACTGGGGTTCACCGCAACCGGTTCCTATGAAGAGGCGATCCCCCCTGTGAATGCAGTCGAAAATTTCCTCGATTGGTAATAATTTCTCAGGGTACTTTTCTTTCAGGTTGTCCCGGGACTCCATGGCGTCACCCATCTATCAACCCTCCTGGTAAAAGATTTTACAGTAATTAACAGCCCCTGATACGGCATGCTTATAATACAATTATTACCCCATATTCTTTAGTTTCAAGCCGATTCTGCTAACGGTTCCTGAGAGCCAGGTCTTTTCATCTTTTATTCCGTTCCTTCCGGTCTTTCGGAAGGCCGCTGATGGCCGAGTGGTGGGGAACAAGGTGCCCCATCATATCTATGTTCTCATATCCATAACCTCATGCGCCCCTGCTATCATCCTGTTTCTTCCATGGCTTTCCAAATGTTACTGGCGGATATCTCGAAAAATCCCGATCCCGAAGAGTAACCCTCTGCTCTTAAATTTCAGTGCTTACTTCTTCTTGGGCGAGCTCAAGCGAGGTATTTCTTCTTCGTCATTCCGTCTTGATTGATTCATTATCACATCTTGACTAGAGTTCAAATCGTGCCAGTTAACCTATATGTCCTTTGACGACATGTCCCGGGAAATCCTTGAGCTGAAAAAGCAATAAAACGCCCTGGAGAAAAACCCCATAAAAGAACGCGTGGAAATATAACCAACTGTAAGAGGCAACGGGGCAAACCACGACATGTGCGACATGTACCGGGTCTTGCGTTTTGCGCACAGCGCAAGATGTATACATTTATGACCCCATTTACAGAACCTGCAGACATACTATACTGAGGTATCCGATTGTGATGAAAGTCGACAAAGGCTGGTAGCCGGTGGAGTCTGGGCTTCATGAAAGATTTGCCGAAGTCTCCTGCAAAAGGATCTGTTGCGTCGATAAAGGGGAGGGACGTGCCATCCTTTCGGTGCATGATCTTGGAAGCAAGCTGGCCAACTGGGAGCCGACAGTTAAATCATTGAGTCAGGACTTCAGAGTGATCGCGGTTGACATGCCGGGCTGTGGCAAATCCGATTTTTTCGATACCGGGTTTACACCTGATTCCTTTTCAGGGGTGATACTGTCTTTGCTGGACCTGCTTAGAGTGGAACGTGTAACTGTGGCAGGCCACTCAATGGGTGGAGTAATCATATTGAACCTCGCCTTGTTTTGCCGCGACAGGATCAATGGACTGGTTCTAGTGGATGCAGCGGGAAGCTTCAAAATTCCCGGTATTTTCAGAACTCAGTTTTCATCCACTGCCAGCGCGAATCTTAATGATAGAATGAGTCGGCTGTTGTCAGACTTCGAGCGCAGCCGTATGTTTATGAAGAAGCATCGGTTTATTCAGCATCTTACCGACGCTTATCATTCAAATGGATATACTGAGTACACGTTAACCAACGGGATAGACCTGCTTAAGGGCAGGGATATTCGTGAGTTCATTGAAACTCTGATCAGATCGGTGAGTGATACGGGCAGTTTCTCCTACCGCTCGATGCTGGGTGAGATCGATGTTCCGACTCTTATGGTATCGGGCCGGATTGACTTCCCATCAGTGAAGATCGGGCAACGCATGATTAGAGCGATAAAAGGTTTAGTAATGGCACTCATACCCGATACCGGTCATAATCCGCATCTGGAACAACCGGACCTGTTCAACGATACCCTGAGAAAGTTTCTACTGGGTGCATTCAATTAAATCTTCAATGCGGTAGAGCGTTACTGTCCCGGAAAGCCGCATGGAGTACGGGAGGGATTCAAATGGGGAATTATGTCGCTCGCCTGGATACGATCGGACTTGAGGACGTGGTGGAAGTTGGAGGAAAAGGGGCGAATTTAGGTGAGCTGATCCGGGCCGGCTTCAAAGTGCCCTGTGGTTTCTCGGTGAAAGTATCCGGATATGACTCTTTTCTTGCGGCGAACGGGTTGCTTGAACCAATAAATGAAGCAGCTTCAGGCATTGACTATTCCAGGATCGCCGACGTTGATGAGAAGACATCGAGAATAAGAGCGCTGTTTGAGTCAGCCGAGATCCCCAACGATATTGAAACTGAAATCAAAGAAGCATACTTCACACTCCAGAATGGCGATGACCATCCACTTGTGGCGGTCCGTTCCTCTGTAGCGACACGCGATCGCTCGCGCTCATCGTTCCCCGGACAGATGGACACTTACCACAATGTGATGGGAGCAGACGAGGTTCTGCGCAGAGTGAAAGAGTGCTGGGCGTCTGTCTGGACTTCAAGAGCGGCGAGCACGCTGCACGCTTCCGGCATCAGCCATGGACTTGTCGTCATCGCACCGGTAGTACAGCTTATGATACCGTCAGACGTAGCAGGCGTATTATTCACTTCAAATCCCGCCAATGGTAGCGAAAAGGAAATGATGATAAACGCCGGTTATGGATTAGGCGAAGCGGTGGTCTCGGGACGAATAACTCCGGACGAGTATATTGTCGGTAAAGACGATTTTAAAATTTTAAAGGCGAAGCCCGGAATGAAGCATTTCATGATAGTGCTCGATCCGGAGAAAGGTTCGGGAAACTGTGAGTTGCCGTTACCGGGGGACAAGGCGTCCAGTGAATGTCTGTCGGAACTGCAGGTGAAAGAAGTATGTGCGCTTGGGCTTAAGATAGAGAAACATTATTGTGAACCTCAGGATGTGGAGTGGGCTTACAGAGACGGGGAACTTTACCTTCTGCAGTCCAGGCGTATCGCGGGAATCGAACGTGTAAAGGAAGCCGTGCAAAACGAAGAATGGGTCTCGGAATTCGATACAAAGGTTGTGGATCCTCCGGACACTTATACGTCCTCAAATCTGGGGGAGGTCCTTCCCGACGTGTTGACCCCTGTTTCCATTGCAACACTGAAGGTGCTCGATTACGGTTTCTGGGAGCCCAATTACCGTCTGGGTATGATCGAAGAGCCTTTTCCGGAAGGTGAGTTCGATTTTCTTTTCCTGGGTTTTTTCTATGGGCGCGCGCACCTGAACCTCACCACTTTCAAGAATATGGCCTCCAGGATTCCAGGGGCTTCGGCTTCGGAATTCGAACGCGCGTCGGGTAGTGACGAAGATACCGGGGGCGAGGCCTCGACAAAGTTCTCAATAAAGCAGATACCATTTCTATTGAAGTTCGGCTTTAAAGCAATGCCGGAGTTCATGACCATTACCTGGAAGCTCAAACGAAAGACAACTGAAGTCAAGAAGCGAATAAAGAAGAACCGCGGTCTCGATCTCACCAAACTGAGAATGTCCGAGTTCGCCCGGCTGCTTGAGTTCAATCACCGGGATTCGATGGATATTATGTCGCTTCATATAATGAATTCGGAGTTCGCCGTCTATACTTTTGAGTCTCTATGCAGGCTGACGGAGAGGTGGTTGGGGGACGAGAACGGATCGCTGGCGGCAAGACTCATAACAGGACTTTCGACACTCGAGAGTGCCAAACCGGGATTGGAGATCGGGCGCCTGTACGAGGCGGTAAGAGCGTCATCAAAACTTAAGGAGATATTCGAGAAAAATCAGCCATCGGAGATCAAGGAAATTCTAAACCGGGATCCACGCCCGGAAGTTAAACAGTTCAATAATCGTTTCAAGTCGTTCCTGGATAAGTATGGATACAGAAGCGTGTCAGAGGCGGAGATAATGGTGGCCTCCTGGGAGCAGGATCCGAGCTATGTGTTTTCGATGATCAAGAATTATCTCGAGGCGGAGCAGGTCGAGAACCCCCGCGAGATCGAACAGAGACAGAAAAAAAGCCGCCTGGACGCAACCCGGGAATCAATGAGTCGCCTGGGGCCGGTGAAGCGCATGATGTTCAAGCAGGCTTTATACAGTGTTCACAGATTCTTACCTGGACGGGAGAACAACAAAGCTATAGTAATGATGTCTCTCAACGAGAGCAAAGGGTTCTACTCGGAGATTAGCCGCAGGTTGATCGAAAGAGGGGTACTGAAGGAGAAAGACGATATTTACTTCCTTACCAGATCGGAGGTAGTCGATATCTGCCGGGGGAAGAACATCGACGCCGTTAAGAGAATGCCGGGACGCAAGGAAGAGTACCGCCGCAACAAGACCGTAGATTTACCCGATGTTTTTTCAGGGCGCCCGCATCCGGTTACCGGGATGGACCTCGCGGTGGAGGAGTCCAGCGTCCTTAAAGGTCTGCCGGTAAGTCCGGGAAGAGTAACCGGCCCCGCACGTGTCATCCTGGATCCGAGACAGGACCCGCACATTGAAACCGGAGAGATACTGGTTGTTCCGGTCACTGATGCCAGTTGGACGCCTCTGTTCCTCGTTGCGAGCGCAATAGTAGTGGATATCGGAGGCCTGCTTTCACACGGTTCGGTAATCGCGAGGGAGTACGGAATACCGGGTGTTTTAAACGTCCAGGTCGGGACAAAGGTTATAAAGACAGGGCAGATAATAACCGTTGACGGAACAAGGGGCGAGGTGCTCCTGTGTCCCGAAGAAGTTGGTGCGGCAAAGCGGGAAAAGGGAGCATGAAGGAGGCAACATGGCGCGAAACCGTTCGGCGGACAGTAGGTCCGATAGAGATAATGCCAGAATAAGAAGGAACACGAAAGCTTTGGAGAGAGGATTAAAACTGATGGGGGCGGGAGGTGAAATGAACCGGAGGGATGAGTACGTTCATCCCCCGAGGACGAGGAATCCCCTGTTCAACGAGAGCTATTACTTTAATTTTTTCAACACGCCGGAGAACGTCAGTGGTTTTGTATGGATTGGAAGGTTGCCCAATCAGAATGAGGTCAACGGGGTTCAGCTCGTCTACGATGGTGATAACGATGGGCTTGTTATGTTTCAGAAAGACAAAATGCCGCAGGATATTAACGATATCAAGTCGGGCGATATGAGTATTGAGATTCTGGACCCTTTGAAGAGCCTTCGCATCCGGAGTTCCGGAAAGATGCTCAGGATGAAGAATCCCGGGGGGATCGACGACCCGGAGACGCTTTACAAAGAGGCGGATGAGGGCGGAATGGAAGAGGTTGAAATCGATTTCACATTTAAGGGTCTGGCTCCTGCTCACAACTCTAAGAACCTCCATGCCGGGAGTGTGGCGGAACAGATGGTAGACAATGATTTTGGTTTCAAGGATCTAAACGAGATAAGAAAGGTCGCCTCAAACCACTACGAGCAGGCGGGCTCTTACACGGGCACCATGAGAATAGGAGACAGGAGCTTTAAGGTCGGTACTGTCGGGCACCGGGACCACTCATGGGGGCCCAGGGACTGGTGTGCCCCGAAAGACTGGACCTGGCTCTCGGTCGAATTCGGCACGGAAGTAGGTTTAAACCTTTGTAGAATTGAATCGGGGAAGATCGACATGTTCCTCGGTTATATCTGCAGGGAAGGAAGGAACTACCCTTTGAAGTCTTTTAAGCTTGAGACCGAGTTCGAATCCGACGGTCACAGGCAAAAGGAGATGCGTTTTTCCATCATCGATACAGGGGATTTTCATATGGATGTGGAGGGACACGCGATAAACATGATCAACTTAATGAGACGAGATGGAAGACGCAGTTCTGTAGTGCATGAGGCTATGACTGAGTACGAATGGAACGGCTCAAAGTCACAGGGAATCTCGGAGTATCTCCATAGACTCTCGTAAGCTTAAGGGTTCAAGTCTTGCGATTTTCACACGCAATTGATCAGACCCCGAATACCCCCGGAGATGCTCCGGTATCTAAAAACACCGGTAAAACATGTCACGATGCCTTCTTATAATCACAAGATGAATCGATAATAACTGTTGATTTCATCAAGTAAACGCATGCGGCAAGACTTTGACATGAAGATTATGTGTCTCAGGTTCCAGCACTTCATGCTTGAAAAAGGAGTGAACCGATGAAAGAAAAATTAGCGGATCTGTTGACCCTCCACTCCCTGGTCGACATGTCTGTCGAGCGTTCGTTTGCGTGCGGGGGAGATTATTTCTCTTCGGGCTATGTGAGATCACTAGCCGAATATGGGGATTCCGTTTCAGCAAGAGTCCTTGGGAACTATGTATACGAAGTCAGGTTCTGGATAAATGAGAACAGTTTAATGTACAGCTGTACATGCCCAATGGGAGATAGAGGTGTTTTCTGTAAGCACTGCGTCGCAACAGGGCTTGAGTGGCTGGACATGCGCAAGTCGGTTGAGGGGCGGAAACCCGATAAGGTCATGAAAGAAATAGAGCAATATCTGAGGGGCTGCCGGCACAAAGAACTCACCGAGGTCATTATGCATCAGGCCTTGAGTGATGAAGA
>JAFGMY010000092.1 GCA_016927325.1 Actinomycetota bacterium
AACGTAAACGGCGGAGCGATATCGCTTGGACACCCGGTCGGGGCAAGCGGCGGCAGGATAACGATGGCTCTCGTAAATGAACTGAGGCGCCGCGGCGGTGGCCTCGGTGTCGCCGCCATATGCGGTGGCGGGGGCCAGGGCGACGCGGTAATATTTAAGGTTGAGGGATAATTCCCTTTTTAATCATGGAGGTGAAGTAAGTGGATAACTATACTCTTACTGAAGAACAGCGGATGTTTCAGCAGATGGTTCGCGAACTCGCGGTAAACGAGATCGAGCCGAGAGCGGCTGAAATAGACGAAAAGGGAGAGTATCCCTGGGACATATTTGAACTGTTAAAAGAAAATGATCTTCTGTCGTTGCCTTTCGAGGAAAAGTATGGCGGGCAGGGCGCTGATATGCTTACCTGCTGTATAGCTGTAGAGGAGATAGCGAAGGTCTGCGGAAGCTCTTCTCTTATTCTTGCCGGAATAGAACTCGGTGCGACACCTATCAAGATCTTCGGTACTGAAGAGCAGAAGGAGAAGTACCTGACCCAGATAGCATCCGGTGAGAAGCAGGTCGCGTTCGGTCTTACCGAGCCTGAAGCCGGAAGCGATGCGGCTTCGATGAAGACCAAGGCGGTCAAGGACGGGGACTTCTACGTATTAAATGGGCAGAAGTGCTTCTGCACCAACGGAGAAATCGCTGATATTTACTCGGTTTTTGCCATGACAAATCCCGAAGCGGGAGTCAGAGGAATATCGGGTTTCGTAGTGGAAAAAGGGACCCCCGGGTTCACAATCGGAAAACATGAAAACAAGATGGGAATCCGCGGTTCGATGACCACGGAACTTCTTTTTGATGACTGTAAGATTCCTCTGGAGAACCTCCTGGGGCCCGAAGGCAAAGGATTCAACCTGGCGATGATGACCCTGGACCGTACGCGCACGGTAGTCGCATCACAGGGCCTCGGGCTTGCGCAGGGAGCTCTCGACTACGCTATCAGTTATATGAAGGACAGGGTACAGTTCGGAAAGCCTATTTCGAAGTTCCAGGGCCTTCAGTTTGAGGTTGCTGAACTGGCAATGGAAGTGGAAGCGGCCCGCCAGTTGATTTACCGTGCCTGCGCAATGGTGGAGAACGGGGAGCCCGGTTTCTCGGGCGTTTCGGCGATGGCGAAGTGCTATGCCACCGATGTTGCGATGAAGGTGACTACCCAGTGCGTAAGCCTGATCGGTGGATACGGCTATATGAAGGACTATCCGCTCGAGAGAATGATGAGAGACGCCAAGATAACCCAGATATACGAAGGTACAAACCATATTCAGAAGCTGGTTATCGCAAGGCAGTTGTTCGGAAAGTAAGCTTCAAGGTGTCCTGGACTTCAGGCCGGGACCGGTTGGAAATCAAAAAAGGGCGGGCGTATGCCCGCCTTTTTCCTGTGTGCGGGATGAAACATGATAAATGAGCGGTGACGTCCGAGACTGTGCGGATTATTCAGTCACTTGTTACCGGGCAAGGTGTGCTATTGCGGAATGTGAAAGGATGGACTGAGCTGCCGGACAAGATCAGCGGTTGGCCGAGGTGACGGGATGCGGGCTCCTTCATCTTTCATCACCCATCTTTTTACGTTTTTCTATTGCTTCCCGAAGTGACGCCAGTCTCTGCTTGATCGTTTTCTCATACCCTTGTTCGGTCGGATTATAGTAAGTTTTCCCTTTGAGTTGCCCGGGAAGGTGGTCCTGGTCGACAAGGTGCCCCGGAAAGTTGTGGGCGTACTTGTATCCATTTCCATAACCCAGTTCCTTCATGAGCCGGGTAGGGGCGTTTCTGATGTGAAGCGGAACAGGCAGCGAGCCGTAAGCCCGCACGTCACTCTTGACTTCGCCGTATCCCGCGTAGAGAGCGTTGCTCTTCGGCGCAGAGGCAAGATATGTTACAGCCTGGGCCAGGGACAGTTCGCACTCGGGCATGCCGATGAAGTGGCACGCCTGCATGGCCGAAACACACAGCACAAGGGCATGGGGGTCCGCGTTTCCGACATCCTCTGATGCGAACCTTATGAGCCTTCTAACGATATAAAGGGGGTCTTCACCGGATTCGAGCATCCGCCCGAGCCAGTAAAGCCCGCCGTCGGGGTCGGAGTCCCTCAAGCTTTTATGGAGGGCCGAAATAAGGTTGTAGTGTTCCTCTCCGGATTTATCATAGAGCAGGGACTTTTCCTGGACGGCCCTCTGGACCACTTCGGGGGTGATTTCCTTTTTACCGTTCTTTTCTTCGGCGATAAGGGTGGACAACTCGAGCATGTTCAGAGCGCTGCGCGCGTCTCCATCGGCAAGGGACGCCACGAGTTCGACAGCGTCATCGTCGACATTGAGGTCAAGGGAGCCCAGGCCCCTTTGGCCGTCCGCAAGAGCCCTTTTCACGATTCTTTTCAGCTGTTCCGGTTCCAGCCTGGAAAGCGTATATACCCTGACTCGTGACAGCAACGGGGAGATTATTTCAAACGACGGATTTTCAGTTGTCGCACCTATCAGGGTAACCGTTCCATCCTCGACGAAGGGAAGGAAAGCGTCTTGCTGTGCCTTGTTGAAGCGGTGTATCTCGTCAACGAAGAGGAGTGTCCGGACTTTGTTGAATTTACGCCTGTCCTTTGCGGCGCCGATGATCTTTCGCAGTTCCGGCACCCCTGAGGTGACGGCGCTGAAGTTGACGAAATCGGATTTCGTGGAGCGCGCGATAATTCTTGCGAGCGTTGTTTTTCCCGATCCGGGAGGCCCCCAGAAAACCATCGAAGTGATGTTATCGTCCATGATCGCCATGTGAAGTGGTTTGCCCGGCCCGATAAGGTTCTCCTGCCCCTCGAACTCTTCAAGGGACTGAGGCCTCATTGATTCCGCGAGGGGCGTTCCCTCACCTGGTTCGTCCGGTTTCTGGTCAAATAGATCCATAATGTTCTTAGTCAATCGTTTGGTTTGATTGCAGCTTCAAGTTTTGTGAACGCTTCCCGTTCACGCCTGTGCAGTTCATTCGCCAGTGGTTGCAGTTCCCTTAAAACACTGGGGCCGTTTCCAGAATTTTCTTTGCATATCAGGGCGAATACGGTCCAATCGTCGCCGATTGAAATAAACTGTTTTCCGATTTCTTCGAGGTCCCGGGATCCCAGGATTTTCGATGATTCGACTAGAAAACGGCCGTAGAGCCTGCGGAAGTGACCGCCGTAACCGGTTCCGCCTTTCTCCACCGTGACATAAATGTTCTTGCATTGAACGGCGATTGTCTTTTCGTCACAATCAGGCAATAAATTCGTGAGAGATGACGAGAACTTTTCGAGCCCGGCAAGCCCCAGTGAAACGGTTGCACCCTTGTGCTTGAATGTCGCGTTTTCCGCCTGCATCCCGAGGTTATTCTCGATGACTATTTTGACGGCCTTGGGAATGACGGTTTCAAGGGGAGGCAGCCGGCCGGGAACTTTCAGTCTGTAAAATGCGTTGTCGGCAGGTTGCGGCATGCTTACCGAGGAACGCGCCCTTGACAGGCTTTCGAGGGGCAGTTCCTGCAGTTCCTCCCTGTCGTTGTCGGAGACATAAGCAACGCCCTTTTCTTCGTCGTATCCTGCTATCACGATCCGGTGCTGGCTGAAGTGTCTTTTTGCTCCCAGGTAGTCCAAATCGTACACGTCCACATGGACCACAACCGGTAAGTTTTCGTCGATCATTTCCCTGACCGCCGCCCATGCTTCGGCGGGTGCCAGTCCGGATACGACTTCGAGTTCTATGCCCAGGTTTTCACACAAGACGTTTTCCATATGCATTATCCGGCCGCCTATATAGACAGGCGGGACACGTGATAAGTCCTCGTAATAGAGGAACCCAATCCCCGAGCCGAGTCCGAATACCATCTCCTCCGAGAGATCGTGACCGTAGAAGCGTAGAACATCCCTCATCGCGGAGCTTCCACAGTGCCCTCCGGGGCGGTGCACGAAACCATCAACCATAACTCCGGCCAACTGATTACTCCTTTCCAGTTATTGATATTCTAATTCATTTCCCGATTGCTGATCGGAAGTACATAAGCAGACAGAAATTCCCACCCGTTTAAAAAGTGTCTTATTTAACATAACGGGTTTTACAGCTACAGCAAGAAGCGCGGCGGTACGATTATAGACTGTAATTGAATTTACCGAAGTGTATGATAAACGAATCGGTTATCGTTGAAGCTTTATCCCGGGAGGTTGTTATGAAGATGACAGTGTCGGTTGTTCAGATGGATGTCGTAGCCTCAAATCCTGAGGAAAACCTCCGGAAGGGTACAAAGTGGATCGAAAAAGCGGCGGAGAGGGGCAGCGATATCGTTTGTTTTCCGGAGATGTGGACAACCGGCTTCAACTGGGAGATCAACAGGAGCATCGCCGGCGGGCAGGAGGACATTATTAACCGGATTTCGGGCCTTGCCAGAAAGCACAGCATCTGGATAAACGGTTCAATGCTTGTCTTGAATGAGAACGGCCGTGTCTCCAACACTTCCATACTGTTCGATTCCAAAGGCCTCATAGCCGGAGTCTACAGAAAAGTCCACCTTTTCAGCCTGCTTCACGAACAGGACCATGAAGAAGCGGGGAACTCCCTGTGCATGGTTGATACCCCCTGGGGCCTCGTTGGTCTCTCGGTTTGCTACGACATCCGCTTTCCGGAGCTTTTCAGGACCTACGCCCTGAAGGGCGCCGGAGTAATCTTATCACCCATGGCATTCCCTCACCCCAGGATCGAACACTGGAAAGTCCTGGTCAGGGCGAGGGCGATAGAGAACCAGATGTATATTATCGGGCCCAATCAGGTAGGTACGGAGGATTTCGGACCCGATGGCAGCGTGACTTATTTCGGGGATTCGGTGATCATCGATCCATGGGGCCGTACAGTGATAGAGGGAAGCGAAACCGAGGAGCAGTTGCTTACGGCGGAAATAGACATCGGCCTGGTCGGGGCGACAAGGGACAGCATGAAAGTGCTTCAAGACCGGCGGCCCGACCTTTACGAGCTTTCCTGATTCGAATTATTTGACCTGCAATCCCGGTGCCGGGATGAATATTTCACAGGTGCATTTGAAAGTTTTACACCGGTGCCCGACTGAACTCCGGGACACTGCTATCGAACAACATTAAGGATCACCGGAATTAATCACCATTAATGTATGGGTTGGAACGCGAGGATCGCGATTGAGACTGTGAATACCACGTATCCCATTACCAGTATAGCGACCGCATTGGCGGGTTTCTTGAACTTGGTGCAGATGCCTGCGAAAAACAGAACTGAGGCAAAAAGAACCGTCAGGAGGACGTACCTGTCCGAATTCTCGATAGCCATCCTCGCATCATCAGCTTTGCCGCGCGCTACATTTTCGAACGCTTTGCTCTTTTCCTTGTGGGCGTTTTTGTACTCGGACATGCTGAAGGGCGTTTCCGGGGCTTGCGGATTGACAAATGGATCGGTCTTGAGCCATGCGCCGACAGCCAGCCGCATTTCTTCACGGAAAAGAATATCTTCAAAGGTCCGCACGGCCTCGGAGTCGCCGTCGCGCAGAGCGGCAAGATAATCCACAAAAAGTTCGGTATCGATATCATAATCAACGTCAGCGATATCAGCTTCTTCGGAAGCGTAAATTCTGTTGGCGTTTGCTTCATTGAACCTTCTTGCCTCCACGCCGCTCCAGCGCGTGGCCTGATAGGCGCTCCAGGCTGAGAAAACGGTAGCCAATGCCAGCAATACGGTGGCGAAGATCTCCAGCCATTCACCGTGAAACCGGTAGAGAAATCCGTGGGAATCGGAAGAGAGGTTATCGGCTGAACCGGTGTTCTCGTTGCTTTCGTTCATAGCTCCTCCGGAAGTCAGGCATAATTAATTTCTTTTTCGGAAAGTGAACTTTAATTGTCGACACTTAATGTATTTGCTATATTGGGGGCTGTTCCTGCTTTCGAGAGAATGGTGTTCATTTTGAAAACTGAAGAAGACGAACTCATGGAAGAAGAGCACGGACAGAAGCGTAAGACAATCAGGCTGATAGCTCTGTTCATGATCATTTTAATTGCCGGGATAGGCATCGGGGTCGGCGCGAATTTCATATTCGGCAAAGATAAGGTCAAGGAGACAAAAGGCGACATCGTCGATAACGGTACGGCAAAGGACAACAACCGCTCAAGCGAAAAGCGGAAAGACGAGGGAAGCGGCACTTTTTCCATCACCGGGGCAATGGACCATATCCGATATATCTCGGAGCAGATTGGTATAAGGACCGCGGGGTCGGGCAGCGAATCAAAAACCGCGGATTATATTTCTCTTCAGATGGCCGGGTACGGATACACGGTTGAGGAACATTCTTTCACTAACGACGACGGGTTCGCCTCCAGGAACATAATCGGTACGTGCAGGGGGAAGCGCGAAGGCTATACTATTATCGTCGCGGCGCACTACGATTCCGGTGTGAACAGCCAGGGAGCGGTGGATAACGCCTCCGGGGTAGGGGCTGTACTTGACCTGGCAAGGGTCTTTTTTAGCAAGAGCCTGGACCCTACAGTGAAGTTTGTTTTCCTGGGGTCGAACAAGCCGGGGATGGGAGAGGTGGAAAACCGCCTGACCGGCGCGCGCCGTTTTCTGCAGACGCTTGGGACATTTGAAAAGGACGAAATAGTGGGCATGATCGCTGTAGACAGTATCGGTCAGGGTGAACTCCTCGCTCTTAGAACCCAGGAAACAGGACTCCAGAGACTCAGGGCAAAGCTTGAGACGTACGCAAATAAAAAAGGAGTACCGGTTACCCTTATGAAATCGACGGGAGACAGTGATAATATTCCCTTTGAAGATTTGGAAATGCCGGCACTCTGGATCGGCTGGTGCAGCCCGGACGGCACTCTCGTAACCGACAACCTGTACACGAGTGTGGCTGAAGATAAGGTTGAGACAGTGGGAAAACTAATCGAAGATTTCATTCTCGACCTGTCATCAGATGACCTGGAGGAACTGAAATACTAAAGAGAAAGAAAAAAGGAAAGCACGCGGCGGGCCGGATACTCGGAGCCGATGTCCATGCGAAAGAAGCGGTTCTGCAGCCTGGATTCCAGGAACAGTTGTCATTGCTCGGCAATGAGATGAGTGTCACCAGGAAACTGGTTATCGCCGGAACGGTGGTTATTTCGGTATTCATTGCGGGAATCGGGATAGGGGTCCTCTCGGGTTTATTCCTGTTCTAGGGAACTCAGGGTGTCGTCCCCCGGGGTGACGGCAAGGTGGTTCCAGGGCTGGGATCTTCAACAAGATCACCGACGGTTTTAAGAAACTCGCTCAATACGTAACCCTCTTTTACCTCATCTTTGCCCTGGTAACGTACCGTGCCGCTGATGCGTGACCATTTTCTGCCATCGGATCCGTCGATTTCTTCCAGCAGGGTGACTTCCTGGCCGTCATTCAGGGTCCCTGTGATACTGCCTTCAGTTCCGGCGGCATTTCTCATCCTGACACCGTTACCGTCAACTATCGCGACTTTAGTGACAGGCGCCTGTGGATCTATTTCCAGAACCACGCTCTCTTCTTCCTCGGGGACGCTCTCTTCTTTCGCGTCGTTTTCACTTTCTGGTTGAGGTGCGCTCTGTGCGGCTTCTTCTTGCGGTTGCTTGAAAGCGTCGGCTATTCTCCATCCGAAAGCAAATCCGATTGCAAGTATTCCGCAAAGCACCAGCCCCAACAGAACAAAAACCAGGGAATCAAGCAGCTTTTCACCGGTGGTTTTTGGGATTTTTGCTTCAGAAACTCCGTCATCCGCAACTTGTGGCGTACTCTGGATAGTGAACCGCCAGGCGGCGATTGTAGCGTTATCTTCTGAATTCCGGCTGAGCGCAAGTCGTATGAGCTGGTTTGCACCCCGTTCAAGACTGCCGGAGGAATGAAAGTTTTCGGCTATTTCTTCCTTTATGATGCTGTTGTGGAAACCATCTGAACACAGGATCAGGATATCTTCAGGCACTATCTCAATTTGACTGAAGCCGAAATCAACTTCATCAGATTCACCGAGGTAGCGTCCCTTGGCCGGTGTTTGAATTGTCTTACTGTTTCCAGGCTGAATGCTGTTGATGTTCAAACCTCCATCCTCGCTGGAAGGCATGAATGTCATTTCGTGCACTTCAAAGAGGGTGGGTGTTTCCGATTGCGGAATCGTATTACTTTCGCACAGATCACAGGGTGTGACATCAAAAAGCTTCATATCATGGTCCAGATAAACCCGGCAATCACCGGCATGGCCGATATAAGCGTGGCTGGCGCTTGTCAGTACGGCGGTCATCGAAAGCTTATAGTTTTCATCGAGGTTTCGGTTCCTGCACTCCTGGATCAGGCGCTGGTTGACTTTTTGAAAAGCTTCTTCGATTAGAGACCGGATCCGGTCTCCGTTTACCTCTTCCTCTGCGATTCCTGCCGGGTTCAGGTACTCCTGAAGTACGCCCAAGGCCCACTTCCCGTTTAGTTCAGTCGGAGTTTCTTTGTCCAGGGTATCCGCGATTCCCATGTAAGAGACGAAAGGCACTGAAACGCGTTTTTGTGTATAGTCATGTACGAAGTGCCCGTCCAGTGTGAGCTGGTTCTGACCAAGGTGTGAAGATGTACCGATATTTGCAGTAGTGACTTCCGCCACCTGAACCTCCCGATTTTATTTGTACATTCCACTTGAGACCGTAATCGTGCCGGCTACCAATCGTTTTGTTGACGGTAATGGACCAACCCGGAAAATATTGTCTCTCAAAAAACGGAGTTTATCACTATTAAACGGTTTTATACAGGTATGCCATGCCCGTGTTTTCTCGATAACAGTGGGAAAGCGGGATATCAGTTTTCATTTTGTCCGGGTGGTGTTTATTTGTCCATACCGGTTTAATACCGCAAACCGTGACATAAATAAAATGGGCCGTCCCGTAAGCAGGTTGAAGCACCGGAGTGGCCGACACGTCCGCTTCCGCTGCGTTCCGCTCGGTCCACTAGAGCTGCTTCAGCGCGTGTTCTATATTCATCGATCCGTTGAAACGCAGCCGTCCCGTTGTTATATGGATTTCCGAGACTCTAAACGGCAGGTTTTCCAGCATATCGAAAAGCGGCCTGCTGTCTACTGTATCGACGATCTCATTTTTAATCGCGCCGTTGCCGTTCCCGCTGGTTACATTCACATCAGTGGGCATCAGAAATATCAGCGTTCCATTCAGGGAGACAAGCGATCCCCTGATATCGACACTTACCGCCGGGTGTCCGATATTTATCGTTCCCAAAGCCGATAGATAACCGCCTTTTAGCTCAAGTTTCGGGCGGCTTAAATAGGAAGTTGAAACAGAGAAGACCCCGTACATCTCTTCATCGGTTACCCGGGCTTCATGGGACGCATCAGGCCATCCGCCGCTTTTCAGGGTCATCGTATCGAAAGTAATTCCCTCTACGGATACTGTGTCAGCCTGGAGTTCCAGGTTGTCTTAATCCATAAAGAACAGCTTGCCGAAGGGGAAAACATCAAGTGACACATGTATCCGGCCGCATTCGGGGCAGCGCTTTGTCACTTCCCGTTTTATATACCATGAGGCCAGGTGCGGCCCCAGAACCTGACCTGCCGTGAACAGCACGATCAGCAGTATAACGGAATACAGACCGTACTTGAGCGTCTTTTTCAGCATCGGCACAGGGTTTTAAGTAGGTCAATCAGAATCAGCTAATATGACCAGTGCGTCCACGGCGACCGGATTGCCTTCAGGGTCTATTTTGAGGGGGTTGACGTCGATCTCTTCAACCCCGTCGCAAGACATTCCGATATCGCTCAAACCCACAAGCGACTTCGCGAGAAGGTCTCTATTCACCGGCTTCAAACCCCTGACCGGCCCCAGTATCTCACTTGCCTTGATATCGTCCAGCATCTCCAGGGCTTCACGCTCGCCTATCGGGGCCATTCTGAAAGATGTGTCCTTCAAAACCTCGGTGAAAATGCCTCCCAGGCCGAACATGACACAGGGACCGAACTGCGGGTCCCTGACGAGGCCTATCACCAGTTCGCGCTCTCCGCGGACCATTTGCTGGACGAGAATACCTTCACCGGGTTCATCACCCAGGTTATTCCGTATCTCATCAAAAGCGGTCCGGAGCTCTTCTTCGTTTCTGATATCAACCGCGACAAGGTTTTTTTCCGTCTTGTGCAGAATGCCGGAACCGGAGGCCTTCAGGACTACCGGGTAACCGATTCCGCCCGCCGCTGAAACCACCTCATCCTTGGACTTGGCGATTGTCTCGCGGGTGACCGGTATCCCGTACTTCTTCAGGAGCAGTTTTGACTCATTTTCTGAAAGAGCGGTCTGTCCCCGTTTTATGGCTTCTTCAATTATGGAATCGTTGGTAGACGTTTAGGTTACCTTCCTATTATGTATCCGGTGGGATCGACTTCTTCCCTCAGGACTCTCAGTTCCTCATCCCTTGGAGGAGGTGTGTCCTCTATTTTGGCCGCCTTCAGAAGTTCGAACCCGCAGTTTTCCTCCACCTGTTCTATAGTTACGCCGGGGTGCAGGGATTCAACCTGCATGCGGCACGTTTCTTCATCGTATCCAAGTATAGCCAGATTCGTGATTACCTTGTAGGGCCCTGTACCCAGGGGAAGACCGGCCTTCTCACGCGCGCCCTTTCCATTAAGGAACCCGGGAGTCGTCAGATAATCTACCTGCTCGACAAACCTGCTCTTGTCCATCGGGGTAATTACTATTGTTTTCCAGCAGAGGCTTCCGAGGTCGTTCGCGCCGCCGCTGCCCGGGAACCTTACTTTGGGGTTCTGGTAATCGTCGCCTATCATCGTCGAGTTCAGGTTGCCGTACATGTCTATTTGCGCTCCGCCCAGGAACGTATAGTCGACCATTCCTCTCTGGCAGGTTTCCATTACATCGTTCATGCTGCTTGCCAGAAGGGCTTTATGCGACGTCCTGGAATCGCCTACGGAGATCGGAAGGCCGGGCATCAGCGGCGCTACACCACCGGCTTCGAAGATTGCGATGATATTGGGGGCATATAGTTTCTGAGCCAGCAGCGTAGCCGCCATGGGCACGCCGGTGCCTACTTCTACCGTTGAATTATCCTCGAGTACGCGGGATCCCACGCAGACCATTAACTCAAGAGGGTTATATTCAGCGCTCATATTTATATCTCCTTGCTTTGATCTCATTCATTATCAATCAATCCAGTTGAATCAAGTTTGAAAGAAGCCTCTCACGGCCTCAGGAGCCGTTTTTCTTGAAGATCAGCTTCTCAATAGCTCTAAGGTCGTTCATTTTTCTGATTCCGCCAATTTTTTCAAGGTACTGGTCGAAATCTTTTACGCCATAAACGTACTCCTCGAAAAACTCATTGGTGCCTTCTTCGGTTTTGCCTTTGCCCAGGAACATCTGAAAGAAATCCTCATCAAACCAGTACTCCTCGGGCATATTTCCGGGGTGGCTTCCGAACGGGACCTCGACCACCGCGTCTACACACCAGTAGGGGATAACGGTTAAATGCGGCTCCAGCCGTATCTCTTCGTTTGAAACGAGCCTTTCGGTGGAAATAATGACTTTTCTCGATGCTCTGGCGAGAAATTCGTCCGAGATCAGGATTCCGTCTATCTGGCAGTTGCCGTAGATGTCCGCCCTGCTGACATGGACTATTCCGACATCCGGGTAAAGCGCGGGAAGTGCGGTAAACTTCTTTCCGGTGAATGGGCAGGTAACCGTCTTGGCCGCCGAATGCTTGAACGTGTCGGTGCCGAGCAGGCTTCTGGAAGGAACGAAGGAAAGCCCCGCGGACGCCGCCCAGAACCTCCAGGAAAGAGAGCTGTTGGACCAGTCGGTCTTTTTGATCTTGTCGCTCTGGAACGCGCGCCTGGCGCATGCCGAAAGGCCCCTGATCTCGTAGCCGACAACGTAAGAAATGTCGCACCGGTTCAGGCACCCGGATGATGCCAGGATATCGCTGTCATAAATGGATGTGTGACCCGCCAGGCCAAGGTTTCGTTTTTTCTGCCTGATCACTTCGTACAGTATCGCTGTGGGAATCCTGACATGTCCGAAACCGCCGGTTGCAATGTAATCACCGTCTTCCACCAGGTCGCTGACCGCTTTTTCTACGGTGGTGACTTTGTTTTCCAGGGCACGGCTCTTATTCTTGAAATTTTCCCGCGCGAGGTCGGGATCGGGATTGCAAAAGAGTTCCGATTGCCCCTCTGTTTGTTCAACTAAATCTTCATACAATTTATTTCAACCTCCTGACTGATGCCATTTTATTTCCAACAGGTGTTCAGGCCGTTGTCCATATGGGAAGAAACCCGAACTGAACCCCGTATATTTTACTATAAGTTGAGCAGCTTGCGGACGTCATCCGGTGTGGCTACCTCCCGCTCGGCAAGATCGGCGATCTGTGCCGCCTTTTTGACCTGTTCCCATGAGCCGACGGAAAGCTGGCCTTTCTTGATCCAGATGTTATCTTCCAGGCCTACCCTTATATGGCCGCCGTTCACAGCCGCATGGAACGCGCTGGGCAACTGCATCGGTCCGACACCACAGCAGCTGAAGGTGGAATCTTCCGGTACGGTGTCTAATGCAACTGCGAAGTTCCGGGACGTGAAAGGCATGCCCCCGAGCACTCCCCAGACAAACTGGAAGTGTATGGGCTTGTTGAAAATGCCCAGTGGTTCCACGTACAACACATTGTATATTCCACCCATGTCGTATATCTCGAGTTCGGGTTTGGTGCCGCACTCCTTCATCGTTTTAGCGAATTCGATGAGCATCTCAAAGGTGTTCTCGAATACGATCTCCGAGACTATCGAACGGTCTTTCCAGTTGCCCACCGCAAAGTTCATGGACGCGGTATTAAGAGATGCGAATTCAGGTTTCAGGTTCTTGACGACCCCGATCCTCTCTTCGTTGGTCGCCCCCATTCTTATCGCGGTACTGAGGTTGATCAATATCGGGCACTCCGCCCTGATTCCTTCGACTATCCCACCGAGGATGTCGATATCACCGGTCGGTCTTCCGGTCTCGGGGTCCCGCGCGTGGATATGCAGAATCGAGGCACCGTTCTCGTAGCACTTAACCGCTTCAGCGACGAACTCATCTTTTGTATAAGGCACATTGGGATTCTGGTCTTTAGTTGTGTACGCGCCGGTCAGAGCGGCGGTTATAATCAACTTTTCTTGACTTGCGGCCATTTAATAACACCTCCGGCTAGCATGATTGCTGGTTCGGTAACTATTTTGAATTTGAATATTTATAACATATACAAGGAAAGCTAACTACTTTCTTCCTGTTAAAGGCGGAACAGAAGTCCGGGTGAGGGTTGACGCTACTAGATGCGGACAGCGGGGGTTATAATTGAAAGTGGTACCGGCGGATCAAATCTGATAACAATAGGGTGCACTATTTCGATAAAGTTAATCCAGGTGGAACAGCGAGGCGCAGGAAGAAAATGAAAAGAGAGCCGACACTTTCAAAAAACGCTGTAACGGTCCTCAGGCACCGTTACCTTGCTCACGATGCGGATGGAAACCCGCTGGAAGAACCCGTCGATATGTTTAACAGGGTCGCCGAAACGGTCGCCGCGGCCGACGAAAAATACCGTGGTGGAGCCGGGGTGGAACGTTCGCGGGAAATATTTCTGGAGATGATGACTTCTCTTGAGTTCTTGCCCAATTCCCCGACACTGATGAACGCCGGGAGAAAACTGGGGCAGTTGTCGGCGTGTTTCGTCCTCCCTGTCGAAGACAGCATGGAAGGGATATTCGACGCGGTCAAGTCGATGGCGCTTATCCATAAGTCGGGAGGAGGAACCGGCTTCAGTTTTTCCCGTTTGCGTCCCCGGAACGACGTTGTTCTTTCCACGAAAGGCGTGGCGTCCGGCCCGGTTTCTTTTATGACGGTGTTTGATGCCGCGACTGAAACAGTCAAGCAGGGTGGGACCAGGAGGGGCGCTAATATGGGTGTTCTGAGGGTCGATCACCCCGATGTACTCGAGTTTATTCACTCCAAGGAGAACTATGACCGCCTCAACAACTTCAATATATCGGTGGCTCTGACCGGTGCTTTTATGAATGCCCTGGAAAGCGGCGGCGATTTCGAACTGGTCAATCCAAGAACTGAAGAGGTGGATGGAAAGCTTAACGCCGAGCAGGTGCTGCAAGAGATTTCCGCTACCGCATGGGAAACCGGAGAGCCCGGTGTAATATTTCTGGATAGAATCAATGAGGCCAACACGGTGCCGGGCCTGGGCATTATCGAAAGCACGAATCCGTGCGGGGAACAGCCTCTGCTTCCTTTTGAGTCTTGCAACCTGGGAAGTATAAACCTTTCAAAGCTTGTGGTTTCCGAAGGGGAGGACTCTTTCATTAACTGGGACCGGCTGGGGTTCCTTGTCCGTGAAGCGGTTCATTTCCTGGACAACGTAATAGATGTAAGCAGGTATCCATTAGAACGGATCGAGGAGTTGACGAGCGGCAACCGCAAGATCGGTCTGGGGGTGATGGGTTTCGCGGATATGCTCATAAAGATGGGAATCCCGTACGAATCTGATATGGCCCTCGAAGTCGCCGGAGAGGTCATGTCCTTTATATCGAGGGTTTCCAGGGAGGCCTCCGCCGCGCTTGCCCAGGAAAGAGGTCCTTTTCCAAACTTTGACCAGAGTGTTTACGCAAGGGAGGGACATGGTCCATATCGCAACGCGACCATGACCACGATCGCCCCGACAGGCTCGATAAGCATTATTGCGGGTTGCTCCAGCGGAATCGAACCGATATTCGCGGTGGCTTACGAGAGAAGAGTGCTGGATGGGGAAGTCCTCCTGGAAGTCCATCCAGAGTTCCTGAGGGTCGCCGGTCAATATGGACTGACCGAAAATGGGATTATGGAAAAGATCGCTGCGAGTGGCACCGTTTCGGATATCGAGGAGATTCCTCCGGATATCCGTGCGATATTCGCGAGCTCTCATGATATCTCTCCGAGATGGCACGTTATGATGCAGGGAGAGTTTCAGAAGCATACCGACAATGCGGTAAGCAAAACTGTAAACCTGCCGCAGGGTGCGACCGCTGAAGATGTTGAATCGCTCTATTTGCTCGCACACGAGTTGGGATGCAAGGGTGTCACGGTATATAGATACGGAAGCAGGCCGGCTCAGGTGCTCTACAAAGGGCGGAGCTCCGGCGGCAGGCTGCGTCCCCGGGCGAGGCAGAAAGTGACCAGCGGCACGACGGAAAAAGTGAAGATCGGTTGTGGTAACCTGTACATTACCGTTAACTCCGACGATGAAGGAATATGCGAAGTGTTTACGGCTCTGGGCCGGGCAGGGGGATGTCCGTCGCAGTCCGAAGCTACAAGCCGGCTAATTTCACTTGGGCTGCGTGCCGGAATTGAAATCGGTGAGATAATCGAACAGCTGAAAGGCATAAGGTGCATGTCATCCATCAAGAGCAAGGAAGCCGAGGTGCTGTCTTGCCCTGATGCGATAAGCAGATCGATTGTCAGGTACCTGGAGTCTCGGGGAGAAACGGTCTACTCATCCAGGATGGAAGCCGGCGAGAAGGTGTGTCCCGAGTGCGGGATAGAAATGGAGCTCGAGGGCGGGTGTATGGTGTGCAGATCCTGCGGTTTCTCGCGCTGCGGACCGTCTTGATGCGATCTTTGTAAGAGTTTGTTTCACGAGCCTTAAGGTGAAGGACGAACGGAAGGGACCGAAATGGACGACAACGGGGAAAAAGAGATAAATGGATTCCTGGAAGATTTCATGAACAACCTCCCCGATGAGGCGATCGAGGTATTTGAAAAGGCCGTTGCCGGGGGGATGAGTGAGGAGGAGCTCATACGGGAGATCTTTATTGGTGATTGCCCGAAATGCTGCTCCAAGAACGTGTTTTCCGGAGACGAAATAGAGGATATCGACGATGCCACCGTAGGCTTTTGTGAAGAGTGCGGGTTTATCTGGTGCATGGAGTGCGGGTTTCCTCTCGAACAGGGGGAAGAGTGCGGTCACTGGGAGTTGTGTGAAGAGTGTGATGAGGAAAAAGACGAGTATGGTTTCTGCGGCATAGAGACATGGGAATGCCCTTACATAATGGAATGGCTGGACAAACAGGGGATCCCGCTGACAATAAACTCTTGCGCGTGGTGCGGAGTAGAGATCGACGATGACGAAGAGATGTATGCCGTCGGCGCGAAGATGAAGGAAGGCGTCGAAATCACTCCCTGCCGGGGGGCCGGGGGGAAGATCCTTCCGGTGATGGTTGCGGGCAGAATGGTCCCGGCGATTGTAACCGACCGCGACTCCGAGGCGCGGCGGGACGGCAACGATCTGATGTTCATGGTCTGCAGCTTTGAGTGCGCCAACGAACTGAAGCAGTCCCTTGAGAGTGAGCGCGACACCATCGACCGCATAAATATGAATTAAACTGACGGTAGTTGAGCCTGCCGGACTATGAATCCGCCCTCAGGCGCTTTCTTTCCCCAGTTCAAAATTCCCTGCTGCGGCCCCGCTGTTTTCCCCGGATTCATCGATTGCCCGGTGTACCGGGTCGATCTTCTCTATCGGGTAGGGAAGGGTCGCGCCGTCCGGGATGTTGTGGATGTACTTTCGTCTGAACTCGGGGTCCTGGATGCGGCAGGTCATTGTGTTCCTGTCGTATTCGGGATGGAGCTTCATCCTTTCCAGTATGTCGGAAAGCGGTTCTTCTCTGACGTTGCCCCAGTGTATCGGCATGAAATCGCACGGGGTTACATAACCGTTATGGGTTATATGTATCTGCCACCGGACTCCGAAGCATCCAAGGATATGAGGATCGTTGACATTGCTCATGGCGGATACGCGCGGGCCTTTCCTGTCTATCCACTGGTGTTCATGGATTTTTCTGCCCTTTTCGCGGCTGGCCGGGGTAAGCAGTATCTCGTCGTGCTTGATCAGCTTGCCGGTGGGAACCAGGTCGAAGATCGTGAGTTCCTTGACCCCCAGTTCCTTGCACATCCTTATATACTCCTTCTGATACCCCTTGTCTATCTGTTCTTTCCCGAGATATGTTGAGATGCCTACAGACATGTCCATTTCAACAGCGCGCTTTATTCCCTCAACCGCCTTCTTCCACGATCCTTCCCGCCCCCTGAGGAGGTCATGCTCGTTTTCGCAAGGGCTGTCTATGCTTACGAATAAAGTGTCACAGCCGGCGTCCTTGACCCTGCGGAGGTTTTCGTGGGTCAGCATGGTGCCGTTGGTGAACATGTCAGGAACGCAGTTATTGTCGACAATGCGCCTGATCAGGATATCAAGATCAGGACGGGTGAACGGCTCGCCCCCGGTGATTATCAGATCGGTCAGACCAAGCCGGGCGCACTGGTCTATCACGTCGAGCCACTCGTCGGTTGTGAGCGAATTTGTCGTGTCCCGGCGGAATGCGCTGCAGTGTATGCACTTCAAGTTGCACTCACTGGTGACAGCGAGTGTTATGGCATGTGGGGCTGAGTTTCTTCCAAGGCCCCGGTTCACGATATTTTCGTAGAACCGCTGGTATATCTCCGAATAAACGGGCGGCATATGGTAACTGAACCTGTCGCTTCTGGCATATTTCAGGAAAGGTATGTACGGGCCAATGGTCCTCAGTATCGACCCGCCTATTACCATGAAAAACGGAAATGTGGGCGGCCCGAGAGTGCGAAGCAGTTTTCTCCAGCCCCGGCGTACGGCATGTGTTTCCATTAAATTCTCCAGTTAATAGATAGTGAATATAACTGCATAGTCATAATTAATGTTAGCATACATAGCATATATGACCGGTAATCAGTATACAATATTATGTTGTCACTCATGTCACGAGAAAGGAAAAGCATTGTTTAAAGCAACCGGGTTTAACCGATCAGGTATTTCAAGAGGCTCCAGACTGATAAAACTTGCTGATATGTTAAAAGGCTTTTCATTTGCGCCGGCCGCCGCCGTTGGCGCATTTGCTTCAGGGGTCCTGTACGGCTGGTTTGATTACATGGCTCACCCTGAGTGCTTCAGGGCCGGAAGAAGACCGCCGGTTCCCGACCGGTTTGCCCCGGGCTCGGTGACGACGGCCTTTTCCGGGGTGGTGGCCGGATCTGGATATCATCAGATCGCTTTTCGTTTCAAGGCCGGGAAGGGCGGCGTGTCAGAGGACGGAGGGCTCAAGTTGGGTTTTTGCAGGGTTAATGACAAAGGAGACGGACCGCACGTGCCCGAACCTGTAATGTTCAGCGGTTGGGGAGTCGTGCAGAACACCCGGCCGCGTTTTCCGAACTTTTTCAGCTGTTCGGTCGAGTCGGACAGCCCGGTTCGAATTGAAGTTGAGAAGAAAAGCATGTTGCCCATCCGTTTTTTCTTCCGGTGCTGCGCCCGCGAGTTGATGCGATACTGTGGTGTAACCCTCGAACCGATGGACTACCCTTTTCTTTACTTCGAGTATTCAAAGGTAAAGGTAAGGATAAGGGAGTGCCGGCTGAATGAGGGAGATGAAGTTGTTATTACACTCGGGGACATGGAGTCCGGTAGCCCGGGCTGGAAGGTCCCGGCCGCCCCGCTTGACATGGATGTTTATGCCGAGGTGGACGAAAGAGCCCTGGGAATATACCGGCCGATAGAAAATGTTCCCACGATATCAATGACTCCAAGGGCAAAGAGAAAGCAGCGGAAGTACCACTGAGCTGCAACGTCGCGGGTGTTTATCTAAAGCAGTGAGATCGGGTCAACGTCGATTGCGATTCTAACGTCTTTTCCCGCGGGGAAGGTGCGGGCATAATCGTAAAACCGTGAAACCGCGTTCTTCACCTCATCGGATATCGCTTCCGCGTCGCCTGTTTTAATGAGGATGTGCCACCTGTAGAGGCTGCGAAGCCGGGAAAGAGGCGAGGGGGCGGGCCCGAGTATTCTACTGCCGGTACCTTTGAGGTCGTTTACAAGGATTGTCTTCATCCGGTTCGCCGCGCGAGCGGCGGAGTCAGGCCCGGGTGAACTTACAACTATGTTGATCAGCTCGATGAAAGGCGGGTAGAGCGCTTCCTGCCTGTCCTTGAGCTCCGATTCGATGTACTCTTCATTGTCTCCCTTTATCGCCTTTATTACGGGGTGTTCCGGGTTGAAGGTCTGGATGATCACTCTGCCGGGGTAAAGGCCGCGTCCGGCGCGGCCGCTTACCTGGGTCAGAAGCTGATATGTCCTCTCGCCAGCCCTGAAGTCGGGGAGGGCAAGTGCCGTATCGGCGTTTATCACGCCGACCAGTGTGACTCCCGGGATGTCAAGGCCTTTGGCTATCATCTGCGTGCCGATCAGTACCTGGGCCTTTCCGGATTTGAATATATCAAGCAGGCGCCTGTGCGCGTCCTTGCCCGATGTTGTATCGGAGTCCATCCTTACGTAAGTGACGCCAGGAAGGTTTTCCCTGAGTTCGTCTTCCACCTTCTGGGTGCCGGCCCCGTAGCGTTTGAGCGGCCCGCGGTCACATACAGGGCACTTGCCGGGAGGGTCCCATCTCCTGCCGCAGTGATGACACAGGAGCATGTTGCCCTTCAGGTGATAGGAGAGGCTTACCGCGCAGATGTCGCATTCGATTATGTGACCGCATGCCCGGCACTG
>JAFGMY010000093.1 GCA_016927325.1 Actinomycetota bacterium
ATCCATTTTATGTTCTTTCCTTCCAGTATTTCCCCGCCCCTCAACAGCTTTATTGTCATCGGTGTATTTCGGAAGTACTTTCCGGTAACCGCCATGGTGATGTTAGCGCCCGGTCTGCAATGGTTGTTGTCTATTGCGTTGATCCTGGGGGTCGCGTTGGTCACCATGAAAGACTGCGGCAGGGTCGCGACTGCTTCGGTATCGTCATTATGCCAGCAGTCAGCGTCCCACAGACCCACCGTAGCAGTCTCAGGAATATCGATGTCGGCTCTTATCTGGAAATTCGCCACATAGACCGTTCTGCCGGCCACCGCGGTCTCACCGGTGTTCGGGTTGCTGAGCTGAGCGGTAATCGGCACGTCCCTGAACTGCGCGCCGTTGAAAAACATGTCCTTCAAGGACTCACCCTGTTCCGCGGTGGTGGGCCAGATCCCGTAAAGCTGAGGCTCCCCGGGGCATCCGCTTATGGAGAAATCCGAGATTTTTACTCCCTCTCCCATGACCTTCGCATAAACCGCTTCCCGGGTCATATCACCGTAAAAGGTTTTGCCCACAGGTGAATAGTCGGGGTCGCCTTGATGAGAGGCGCTGTAGAAACCGGTCGGAACACCGTTCACGGTTGCGAACATCGTTCCAGCTGCGTTATCGATCGCGTGATAGGTAATGGAAACGTCATAGACGCCTCCCGTATTATAAGTTCCGCCGTCGTAAAGCCCGCCCTGCTGGGATTGGCCCGTGTCAACATGTCCACGGTCGAACCAGATTCCGCAGTTAAGCCAAGGTTTCCATGGAATGCCCCAGTCGGATATAAGGGTTTCCGGGCCGGTGGCGTTGTATGACCACTCCTCATTTTCACGGAAGACTGAGTTGAGGCTCAATTTATCGTTGCTGTCATGCAGATCGGTGTCACCGAGGTAAGCACCGGGTGCGCCGGAGTTTATCCATCCGGTTCTTCCGCTGGAACTGTAAAGGCCGATTTCCGTCCAGTCCTGGTTGCCCTGCGGCGGCGTAAAGCCTGACATGTCCAGCTTATAGGAAATCGTGAGGTCGCCGCGGGTAAGGTCCCAGAACAGGCCATAAGGATCGGGGTAATAAAGCCCGGGCGACTCAAGCCCGGCGTAGTCCCGATTTATGACCGGCGCGTCCGCGAGGGCCACGCCGGCAAATGCCGGGATCAACCCTGTCGCCAGAAATGAGATTACAGTGAGAAGGACGATTGTTTTACGCACTTTGATCAACTCCTGCTGCCATGAAGTTGCCGATCGGCAACATTTGCCTGGAGCCTTTTACAAAACCTTATTCTTTAAAGTTAAGCTCCAGGTTACCGAAGGTTATCCAGGGGTACGCTGCCTGCGACAAACAATGGTAACTGTTCCGCCAGATGTGCTACGAATTTACCATAATTATTTCGAAGTGTCTATCCAAACAGATCTGGCGTCAACAACAGACCGCCGCTATCAGTTCACCGACGTAGTGTGTCAACACTACTACGACGGCAGCAATGGTAAGGTGTTCGGCGACTACTTTCCAGGTTGCTTCATCCTGGTTCCGGGCCATGAAGTAACTGCCCGCTCCGATAATAAGCAGTCCCATCGCCACACTTACCATAACGGCCAGTGAAAGGTTCAACAGCAGAACCGGAACGATGAATATTGAGGAAAACAGGAACTTGGCAATGAAGGTGAAGATTGTCGATTCCCATATCTCCCTGGTCGTATGGACGTTCTCGGATTCTTCAGAAACGTGGATCCCCAGCGCATCGGAAAATGCGTCCGCGACAGCTATTGTCATAATTCCACCAAGGACCGCGATCTTTGAATTCGTCCCTGAATGAAGTCCTACCATCAGGCCCATTGTGGTTATTACTCCGGATGTCAGGCCAAAACTCAGACCGGTCGTCAGCGAGTGCTTTGCCATTCGAGCCGAACCTCCTCCTCGTGACAGAATTTTGCTCCTCCCGGTTGGTTGCATCGACGATTTTCACGTCAGCATGCGGGATTTCCACTTCATTTTCCACTCCCGGTTTGTCAAGTTATCAAGAACACCTATGTTCATATGTTCATATATATATCAAAAAAATTATTCCTTCACATGGTCCATGCTTTGCTCGAGGATTTTCTCGATATGCTCGTCCCGCAGGGCATAAAAGGACATCTTTCCTTCCCTGCGGTAGTTGACGATACCGAGATTCCGGAGCACCCGCAACTGGTGAGACACGGCGGACTCACTGACACCGACGAGGCCCGCGATATCACCCACGCACAGTTCCTCCCTGGAAAGTAAATAGATGATCTTGACCCTGGTAGGATCGCTGAGCACTCCGAACAGATCCGAGGTCTGCCTTATTACATCATCGGAAGCCAGCCCGAAATTAATTCCCGGCGCAGGATCCTTACTGCCGGTCTTCTTTATGTCTTTACCGGAATTGCGCAATGCCACCTCGATCCAGAACTATTTAATAATGAACATATGAACAGACTATCATATGTATCAGAGAAGTCAAGTTTTAAACCGCTGGCGTCCAGGGCTTCGGCGGCCGACCGAAAACGGTCGTCATGTTTTCTCCATTGATGAAAATCGGGAATTCCTATGATTATTATCAATGCGCAAGTTCAATAATGACAGGAAACTTGCATTGGAACCTTGATCAGGTGGAATGGAAACAACGGTTTCCACAGGAGTGAAGTCTTGGCAAGCGAACTATACATAAGCCATTGTGGTACCACGGAGGAAACATATCGTGAAAAGAAAAGACAGGAAGGCAAGGCGCAGTTGGAGGCATCCGGTGAAGAGTTTCAAGCTAAACCGGAAAATAAGGAAAGTCGAGCGTGAGTGGCAGGGGCTCGAGGTCGAACAGGGTGCGATCATTGACTCGGAAACAGGCAGAGTTCTGAAAAGAGGCCTGTCAATGGGTAAGTACGCGGTCCTGTTTCTATTCGGTCAGAAATACATGCGTGACAATATAGTGACACACAGGCATCCCGGTGAGGCGACATCTTTCTCTTTCGCCGATATGCGCACCGCGATCTTTTCCGGCGCGAGCAGGATGAGGGTGGCTTGCGACACCTGCGTTTACCAGATGGGAATGCCCGAACTCTCGGCGGTGACCGCGAGAGAGGAATTCAAGAAGAGGCAGTCGCTCTTCAAGAAAATGAAAAAGGAGTACAAGGGGGCCGGTTTTCCTACCAGCCTGACGCTGGCCTTGATAAGGCTTTTCATAAGGTTGATCATTCATGGAAAAAAGGCGGTCAGGCAGAGAAGGTCCGAGAGGATCAGGGCTCTCGAGGAGTTCTGGCGCAGGTTCGCGCTTGAAACCCCGGGTTTCGAGTTCAGAAAGCTGAAGGCAAGATAGCCCTGTGCGGCTTTGAAGTCGTGCTGTCATATCAGCGGATGTTTTTGTTGATCCCTGCTCTTACGCTTTTCATCATCCACCGGTACATGGCCGGGAGATACTTGTGGATGAAATGGAGTATGCGCGTGCCTCTCATGGCAACAATTCCCGGCTTTTCATCAAGAACTGATTTTACCATCAAATCGGCCAAATCCTCGGGAGATGTCAGAAACTTCCGCAATGATGAAGTATTGCTCAGGGACAACTTCTCTGTTTGAGAAAATCCGTGGGTGATCATTGATTCTCCCATTGGGGTATTTGAGCCACCCGGGCAGACGGTGGTCACCAGGATGCCGTGTTCCCGAAGTTCCTGCGACAGTACTTCTGAGAACCCTACGGACGCGTGCTTTGAGGCGGTATACGCGCTCAGGCAGGTTATGGGGAAAAGTCCAGCCGCCGATGCAACATTTACTATATGTCCGCTTTTTCTTTCTATCATCGCAGGGAGAAGGTAATGGATCGTGTTGGCCTGGCCGAAAAGGTTCACATCGACTACCCATTTCCACTGCTTGAGGGGTGAGTCGGCAAAATCGCCCAGCATAAGTACTCCGGCGACATTTACCAGAACATCGGCACCGCCGTACTTGTCGATCACCGTCTCGGCCATCTCTTTGACGCTTTCTTCAGAGGTGAGATCGACTTTCATGCTCATGCTCTCAGCGCTTTTTCCATCAAGAAGGGATACCGTCTTCTTCAGGCCTTCTTCATTAATGTCTATCGCCACCACCCTGGAGCCCTGGTTGGCAAAAGCGACCGCCGCCGCCTGGCCCATTCCGCTCGCCGCCCCGGTGATAACGACCACTTTGCCTTTGAGATCTTTCATGATATACCCGTCCCTCCCATCCAACTCAGTTATAGATTGTTCATCGGAAAAACTTTATTAAAGCTGGAACCTGGATGTTCAAAGTGAACGAACATCAGAACCTCTTGGTAAATACATTTCAGGCACAATATTGAAAACAGTTGAAGCACCATTATCGGGATTTTCGGTTAAACAAGCAAGTGGAAAATAACAGGGCAAGGATTGTATAGAGATTGATTTAGCAGTATCTGAAGGATTCAACTCAAGGCATCCGGTTGAGCCTTACCTGCGGTGTTTTTCCAGGAAATCAGTCAGATCACCTGCTTTCACCCTCCAGCCGCTGGGGAGCCGGTATCCCGGCAGGGTACTTTTCCTCAACCACTCTCGCACGGTGAACTCTTTTACCCGCAGGATTCCGGCCACTTCCTGGACGGTTAGAAGATTATCGCGGTCATTTAAGAGCTCAGCCTGAGGTAAGGGGGTCTCGTTTCTCGCCATGTTTCACCTTTATTAAATATGGTTGTGCATATCCATATATGATAACATAAGTAACTATAGGTTTGTGTAGTAATATATTTGTTAATAGTGTATGAAATATGTTATAATCAAAAGCAGGAACAGGGTGTTTGAGCGTCGACAAGTGGGATATTTCGCGGCAGATCGAATCTATTTGACCATTCTGAACAGTTTTCGATGTGTCAGATAATCTGTTTTCCCTGAAAAAATATATGTTTTAAGGAGATGTGTTGTGTGATGAACAGGAAATTCATGGGCACGAAGGAGATAGGCGAGTTACTCAATAGAAACGAGCAGGTTAAAAAAGCGGTCCAGGATCTCCGGGGCGAAGAAGTGATAGTAAGCTATGGAAAAGGAACCCGCAGAAAAAGAGAGGTCAGGGGCACCATCAGCAAGACTTCAAAAGAGATATTCCTTGTGGAGAGCGAAAAAAGGGGACAGCAGGTTTCCGAAGCGTTCAGGTACAAGGACCTCATCATTGGAAATTTTTCGATAACCCTGCAGGATACCGGCGCAGAAGTATTACCCGAATTGAGCGGATTGTAAAATCGGCCATTACTTTTCAAGCATCTTCCTGATTTTTTCAACCTTTGGCGAGATTACCGAACTGCAGTATGGGGCGTCAGGGTTTTTCTCGTAGTAATCCTGATGGTACTCTTCCGCCGGGTAGAAAGTACCCAGTTCGGCGACCTCGGTTACGATGCTATTATCGAAATCAGCCTGGGCTTTGTTTAAATACCCTTCAACTTTTGTTTTCTGGCTGTCATGCGTGAGAAGGATCAAAGAGCGGTACTGCGTCCCTGTGTCGGCACCCTGCCTGTTCAGGGTTGTCGGGTCGTGTGACGCGAAAAAAAGTTCCAGAAGTTCCTCGAGTGAGACCTGCCCGGGGTCGAATGTAACCGATACCACTTCGGCGTGTCCTGTACTGCCACCGCAGACAGACTCATAATCCGGATCCACTTCTGTTCCTCCGGCATAGCCCACGGTCGTGCCGGTTATTCCTTTAACCATGCTGAAAACCGCTTCAGTACACCAGAAGCACCCTCCACCAAGTATGATTGTTTCCGTGTTCATGTTCTGTGAATCCTCCTTCTTGTCACTACCGTCTTTCAGTTCAGCGTCCAGCCGGGTGTTTGCCGCACTGTCTCTTACAGCCTGGTGATCACCGCATCCGTATATCAGTATTCCCGAGAGGAGCATCAGAACGACCCATATTATGAGAAATCGTCTCAAAACGTCTCCCTTCAACTTTGAAAATAAACTCTATTTATCATTATGGTCGCCGACAGAAAGCTTTCAAATGACGAAAATCAACTGGAGAAAAACGAGGCATAGGACTTCTTTGAGGACCGGCTGAAACGGGATATAGACGCATACCGTTACGTCCGATCCAACCTTCCCACCCCGGCGGAGCGGCCGATGCACTTTTACTACCATGACTGATGCATGGGCGGCCAGGATACTCTGAGTTTTGACCTGTAGCTTCGGCGGGGTTGAAGCCGGGACACCCTTGATGCCCGCATTATATGTTCGCAGGCGGGGAAAGGGTCCACCGCCTCAATATCTTATGGGATAATCCGCAGGGGAGGAGTACTGTGCAACAAATATTATGCTTATCCCTGTGTCCGGGTACTCCTGCCTGACTTGCCCATCATCAGCGGGGCAGGATTGCCCCGGGTGGCCAACTGATAATCAACCGCGTTAAACACCATTCATGGCTTCCGACATTACTTCAGCGTTGTGCTTTATTAATTTGATGTAGGTGGAGGTCTCGGGATTGTCGGGGCTGCCCAGGGGATCCAGAGACTTAAGGACTACCTCTGCTCCCGACTCGGAGGCAATCACCTCTGCCGCCTGGGGGTTGAACTGGGGCTCGGTGAAGATCACCTGCACACCCTCTTGCTTCATCTTATCAACGAGGTCGGTTATCTCCCCGGCACCTGGTTCCTTACCGGGGAGTTCCTCGATCACTCCCACCTGCTCGAGGCCGTAGCGTTTCGCGAAGTAGTTAAAAGAGGGATGAAACGAAACGAATTTCTTCTTTGTAAAGGTGGATGTTTCGTCTCCGATAGACTTATCGAGCTCTTCAAGCTTCTGCATGTATTCTTCGGTGTTCTTCATGTAGGTCGGCTTATTGTCCGGATCGGCTATTACGAATCCGTCCCTTATTGCCTCCACCTCGTAGATCGCTAATTGTGGGTCCAGCCAGACATGCGGATCGTATATGCTTTCGGAGTGGTCCCGGTCCGTCTCATTTTCATGTTCCGGTTCCCCTGCCGCCGGAAGCAGTTTGGATTTCGGAATATCGTTTGAAGCCGTCACCTCAACAAGGGCTTTGTTATCGACTTTATCCACGATACCGGTCGCCCAGCTCTCGAGGTTCAGGCCGTTCTGAACGAAAACACTCGAGTCGCTGAGGAACATCATCTGTTCGGTGGTGGGCTCGAATGAGTGGGGGCTCGCTCCGGGCGGAACCATGACCTCGACCTCCACCAGATCACCGCCCACATTGCGGCAGAAGTCGGCGAGAGGAACAATGGAAGCCGCGACCTTCATCTTTCCTTCCGGTTTCTTTTTCCCGCAGCCCGTCACTAAGGAGACGGTAAGAAGAACCAGCATCAGGGTTACAAGCGAAGTGGCGGATATTCGTAACAAAAATCTCTGATCGGCGATTTTCAAGTTTCCTCCTGGGTTCCGGAAGTAAAAATAGACTGCCGGTTTCTTCTCTGGTGATTATTATTAAACAAATGCGGGCGAAGCGCCATAACCAGGACTCTGCCGTAGACCGGTGGTACTACGGACAGGGTCCGGCCGGACTGATGGTTTCCGGCAGAAACCCGTGTTCACTTATGCGTCAGTGAACTTGAAGACCTTTATCCCTATCGCGAAGCATATCAGCCCATATATAAGAAGTGCCAGGCAGGGGACCAGTACTGAGTTGAAGCCCTTGTTGTACACGAGGATGTTGTTCAAACCCTCCATGCCCCACCCGGTAACCGTTGCCTTGGCTACGGCCTGGAGCCAGGGGGGTTCGATCCAGAGCGGCCACCAGCAGCCGCCGAGGGCAGACATTCCAAGTATCAGTGGAACCAGGATGCCGGGCGCCTGCGTTGACTTCTTTATAAACCCGGCCGCGATAAGCCCCAGCCCGCACGAAGCGAACGATACGGCCAGGATTATAAGGGCGACGCCGGGGATGGAATTCGTCACGTCGATTCTGAAAGCGATGTAGCCGAACGCGAAAAGGACCACCGCCTGCATTACTATAAGGCAGAAGTTTCCGAGCTCCTTGCCGCCCAGGAGGGCCGTCCTGGAAACCGGCATTGTCTGCAGGCGGGCGAATGTGCCTTTCTCTTTTTCTTCCAGAATGGAAAGTATGCCTATCATCACTCCGAAGAGCATAAAAGTTATCGCATAACCGCCGACATACTGGTTGAACGAGTTGTTGCTGAAGGTTCTGCTGATCTTTTTCATCTTTGTCTTAACCAGGGGTTCCGCCGCAGGTTTGCCCCGGTTCGAGAACTCTTCACAGATTCCTGATACCACTTCTTTTATCAGCGTGACGCGGGCATCGGTCTCGTTTTCGTAGTAGACCTCGACATCTGCTTCTTTTCCGGAGATGACCGCATCGGAGAACCCTTCAGGGATGACCACCGCTGCGACCCTGTCTCCATCTTTGACCTTCTGCTTTGCGTCCTCCGCATTGCCGGTTTTTTCAACCTTTATGCTGTCTATGCTTTCCAGGGCCTCGAGGAACTGGTTTGAGACAGCGCCGGAGCCCTGGACTACCACCGGGAGGTCGACGGTAACCTCATCGACACCGCTCCCCAGGGCAAGGCCGAGGATCGTAATAAGTATTATGGGGGTAGCCAGCATGTAAAGATATGTGAACTTGTCCTTTGCGTTTACCAGGAGGTCCTTGCCGGCTATCTGGAGGAGTTTTTTCATGTGCCGCACCTACTCCCTGAGCTTTCTGCCGGTAAGGCTTATGAATATGTCCTCGAGATCGGGTGTCCGTACCCTCATTTTCTTTATGGTGTAGCTGTTTTTTCTTATAACCCCGGAAATCTTCCCCAGCAGGGATGCGGCGTTCCCGGTAGTGATCCTCAGGGTCCCGTCCTCCTGTTCGACCTTTTCAACACCGTCTATCCGCTCGAAATCGGCGGTATCTTCTACAGGCTGTGAAGGGTCAAGCTCGATTACGTCTTTCTTCTGAACAAGATCAAGAAGCTCGCCGAGTGTCCCTTCGGCGATTATCTCCCCGAGATCGATGATACCGATCCTGTCACATAGGTTCTGGGCTTCCTCCATATAATGAGTCGTATAAAGGATAGTGGTGCCAGTCTTCTTCAGGTTTACGATCATGTCGTAGATGTATTCCCGCGCCTGCGGGTCGACACCGGCGGTAGGTTCGTCAAGCATCAGGAACCCGGGGTTGTTGATCAGGCCGCAGGCCATGTTAAGCCGCTTCTTCATCCCGCCGGAGTAGGTGCTGACCGGCTTTTTCCGCTTTTCGGTAAGCCCGGTGAACTCAAGAAGTTCGCCGGTCCTGCGGATTATGTCCCCGCGGGACAATCCGTGCATGCGGCCGAAAAACGCAAGGTTCTGCTCCGCGCTCAAGTCTTCGTACAGGGCGACTTCCTGCGGGCTGACCCCGATTATCTTCTTGACCTCGAAAGGTTCGCCAACGACGCTTTTGCCATTAATGACCGCATCTCCTGAGTCCGGTTTGAGGTATGTGGAGATCATCGATATGGTTGTGGTCTTTCCCGCCCCGTTGGGCCCCAGGAAGCCGTAAATTTCCCCTTTGGCGATATGAAAGCCGACGCCCTTAACCGCCTGGATATCGCCGTAGCTTTTCTTAAGGCCCTTGACCGAGACTTTGATTTCATCCGGGTTGATAATGCTCTCCTAAGACGCCGTGCTGTTGTTATGCCTTCGGGGGATAAGATATTACTACTAAACAGGCCGTTCAAGTATTAATGGAATATTTCACAAGGTTTGATTGTTCCGACCGGATATCTTCAAGGTTCGCTACAACCTGTCAAGGCAATCGGACAGAAGATGTTTCAACCGGTCGAGCGAGATCTCAAGAGGTTCGATAGTTATGCCCATCCAATCGGAGAACCCGAGGAGCTTGTCGGGGTCTTCCATGGCAAGCGTATCATAATATCCGAGTGGATCGAGAAGAATTGACGTATCGTTTGCGGGGAAAGTCTCGTTGGCTTTTCCCTGGTCCCATTCCAGGAAAACACTTTTATTGAATTCAATCCATCCGGGCACCAGCCAGTAAACTTTGCGTCCATCCGCCATCGCTTCTCTTTCTTCATCTGAAGCGAGCATATCGATGCAGTTGTGAGCCCGGATCCGGGTGATGGCTCCTCCCTGCTCCTCAAGCACCGTGTCAATGCTGCGGGAGTAGTCGGATGAATCCACAAAACAGCGGTCCCCATAGAGCACTATGATTTTTTCGGACTGATCCTTTGCCCTGGTTATCTGGCGCACCAGCTGGGTTTCGAGGTCCCTCGGGATCTCGTGCAGGCCGGGGGTTGCATAAAAGACTCTATCGGCATCCAGGAAACCTTCCTCCTGGAGCTTTTTCAGCTCTTTTTTCAGAGTGCCGCATGATACTATCGAACATCCTTTGAAGGATAAATCATTCATTCTCAACCACCATTATCATATTGTTATAATCGGTTCAGAAACGGCTGTATCGAGCTTTGCCGCCGCCCTTTGTTACAGCTGTTGAATTGTTTTCTCAAGAGTTCCAACCGCGGTAAACACCGCAAGGGCATTGCCTGCTCAAAACTCTCACGGTCAAAAGGAACGGAACATGCCCCTTCCGAAACCGCGTCCGCGGCCTCTTCCCCGGCGGCTGGCCGGGAAACCGCGGCCCTGTAAATATGAAGATCCGCTGTAGGCGGCCCGTCCTGTTCCGGAAAAACCGCGGCGAACCAGATTCATGAAGCCCGGGGCGTCTGAGCCCGAACAGTAACCAGCACCTCTGCCGGTTAACGGTCCCATACCGGAAGGCCCGGTCCTGTCTCCACCTGGCATTTTAATTACCTCCTGATCATGTTGGTTCTCGGTCGATTCAGCATCGACTATTCGCACTGCCGGACACCAGTGATTCCTTGATTTCACTGAGAATAACCGGAAACCCGGACACCGTTGTCTTTGAGAGAGTAATCACGTGATTCTTCACAGATCGGCCGATCGGGTATTCAATAAAATCCTGTACCGGCTTTTCCAAGACAAACACCTCAATAATAAGTTAGGCATACCTAACAATTACCATTATAGACCTCTTCCTCTTTTATGTAAAGGGTCCATGAGCTTGCCAGTCGGCCCTTTGCATGGAACAGGGCCGCTTTGCCTGGTTCCTGTGCCGATCGTCTGTCTTGTCAGGAAAGATCAAGAAGGTAATACAGACGGAGGAGGCATCAGCTTCAGCGGGGCGACTGTATTGGTAAATCAAGACCGGATCTCATGCGCAATAATAGTAGTATAATAGTACAAGTATGGTTGATAAGGCATCTCGACCGCCGGTTATGTTCCGGCCACTGTATGTGGGCATGATCCAAACTGAAGACTACTGTAGATTTCCAGCCGGGAGTATCTTGAAGTTAATACAGGAAGGCGCTTGTTGCTCGATCAGGCAGGACACAAGAGGGAAGGGGTGTTCAGATGGCGAAAGGCAAAGACTCATGCGTGGAACCGGCAGGGGGTCCAATCATGGAAGAACCCGTAGATGAAACCCGGCACTCTACCCCGGGTAGGGAGGTTAACAGGATGACGGTAACCGCAGGAAAAAAGGCACCGGATTTCGAGGCGAGTGCTTATATTGACGGAGGCTTTGAAAACATCCGGTTGTCCGACTACAGGGGCAAATGGGTGGTGCTTTGCTTCTATCCCGGCGACTTCACCTTCGTTTGACCAACCGAACTCGCGGCAGTTGCCGCGCGGAGTGCTGAGATTAGAGAACTGGGTGTACAGATTCTCTCGATAAGTGTTGACAGCAGGTTTGTGCATAAGATCTGGCAGGAAGAGGAACTTTCCAGGATGGTGGATGGAGGTTTCCCGTTTCCCATGATGACCGATGCGGGCGGGCGCATAGGAAAAGTCTATGGCGTGTATGACGAGGCTTCCGGTGTCGATATCCGGGGACGCTTTCTGATCGATCCTGAAGGGACGATCCAGGCGATGGAGGTGCTTACCCCGACGGTAGGCCGCAGCGTCGACGAGCTGATCCGGCAGGTCAGGGCTTACCAGCATGTAGCCGAGACAGGGGAAGTCGCTCCGGCGGGATGGCTGCCCGGCAGGAAAACCCTTGAACCCGGTCCGGACCTCGCGGGGAAGGTTTGGAAGGTCTGGAAGCCGGGCGAGGAATAACCGCTCCGTGAAGCGATGTTTTCAGGAGGCCCGGAGTTGGGCTTCAAGGCGGTGAGCCGCTGGTTTCTCATGCGGGCCGGGTCCTGGTGACCTGCGCAGGAGCGCTCAAAACGAAATAATCGTGCCAGGCGGCGGAATTGCCTTTATTGAAGAAAACGTGTTTTCGGGAAAGGAAGTCCCGGGGCTTAAAACTCCGGGACTTCTCATAACTATAGATACCGCGCCGGTGGAACTAGATCGCCCTGTCTCCTGATTCTCCCGTCCGCACCCTGACCGCATCGGCCACGTCTGTCACGAATATCTTGCCGTCGCCGATATTGTCGGTTTTGGCGACACTTATGATCGCTGAGATTATCTTGTTAACATCTTCATCCAGGACTACCACCTCCAGCTTCATTTTTGGAAGGTACTTGACCTTGTATTCGGTCCCTCGCCACATGTGTTTGATTCCCATCTGCTTTCCGTGGCCTCGAACGTCCGAGATGGTAATTCCCGGATAAGTGAGTTCGCTGAGTTTATCTATCACCTGGTCAAGCTTCTCCGGTCGGATTACGGCTTCTATCTTTTTCAATTCAGGCAACCTCCTCATCTTGTATTGTCTGGAAGTCGGGGTAAGCCTCGACATTGTGTTCGGTTATGTCCAGTCCGGTTTTCTGATCTTCGTCGCTTACGCGGAGACCTGTCACTTTCTTTATTATTAAGAACATGACGAAGGCGGTTACGGCAACCCATGCAATTGTTGAGAAAGAGCCCAGGGCCTGAAGGCCCAGCTGTTTGAAGCCGCCGCCGAAGAACAGTCCGTCGACCGCGGATATGCCGTTGGCGCTCCCGTAGCTTGCCTGCGCGAACAGCCCTACCGCCAGTGTCCCCCAGATGCCGTTTACTGCGTGAACGGAGACCGCACCAACAGGATCGTCCACTTTGATTACTTTATCAATAAGCTCAACGGAGAAGACAACCAGTGTTCCTGCAACCAGGCCGATAATTACCGATGATATCATTCCGACACTGGCACAGCCCGCTGTGATCGCCACCAGGCCGGCCAGGATGCCGTTCATGGTCATGCTGACATCGGGTTTGCCGTAACGTATCCATGTAATAAACAGCGCTACGATACCGCCCGCCGATCCCGCAAGCGTGGTGGTCATGGCTATATGCGCGATAGCCGGAGAAGCGGAGAGTGTGCTGCCGGGGTTGAACCCGTACCAGCCCAGCCAGAGGATGAATGTTCCAAGCGCGGCCATTGGAATGCTGTGTCCGGGTATTGCCTTGGGTTTGCCGTCCGGCCCGTATTTACCGAGGCGCGGCCCGACC
>JAFGMY010000094.1 GCA_016927325.1 Actinomycetota bacterium
CTCAACCTTTTTGTTGAGCCGCTTCATGACCGCGCCGAAATTGAGCGGCATGAAGAAGAACGTGAACACCTTGTCTTTAATGAATTTCTTGTCGTGCCACTCAAAGATCTTTCCGTCCCACGGTCCCGGATCAAACGGCGGACAGCACTGGCTGTCCTGTTTTTTATTGTTCATGTCATACTCCTTTTTCTGCCCGGGCAACACAGTTGCCTGAACTGCGCGGCCGCGGCCGGCGACTCTCTCTGCTTACAGGATACCCGAACAAAAACCGAAAATCAATACCATGAGCCGATATCTGTCAGGCTTTCTTGTGCGGGGGGTTATCCACCGGGCTGCGATCCGCACTGTTGCAGCACAACAGGGCGGTATCAGCATGCGGCAAGCTTCAGAAAGTTCACCGTGCCTGCAGGTGCAGTGCGTTGACATATGGAAATCTAATGGAGACAAGAGATTTTAGCTGGGGATAGACAATGCAATGGATCAAGACAACAATATGCGGGACGTGCGGCGTCCCTGCGATCTGGTCTAACTGGATATCGGTGGACAGCGACAACACGTCGATCGATTCGAAGGCCGCCATGAGGGGTGTCTTCTACGAGATAGAAGAGGTCCAGAACATTTTCGCAAGGATCGAGGAAAAACTGTCGATACCGTTCAGCCACGTGTATCTCGAGGCCCATAAAGAAGTCATAAGACAGTTTTTTGAAGGTACTTTGCTTGGCAGAATCGGAGCTCTGGTGCGAAAGACGGTCCCGCACCTGGTGCTTGACCGGCTCTCCGATGTCGCCCCACTGTTCGGGGTGGGTACCGTAAAGGTCATCGGGTTCCGGCGTGGGGAACTGCTCGAAGTTGAATCTAGAAATGTATGGAACGATGTGCTTATCAACTCTGATGTCGGCGGGGCTTTCGAGGCGATCACGCAGGTTGTGTGTGATGTTGAAGGCCGGTGGGAAGGCGAGAGATATATTCAGACGGCGAAGAAAAGGGCCAGGGCGATAGAGGAGTTCAAGGGCAGGTTTACGGTGGCCCGGAGCAAGAGCGTTGGCAACTATGACACACCGAAATGCTACCATTGCGGCACTCCCGTTACTTTTCAGGCGTTCGAGTGGAACAGGGAAAAGGGGGAGATAACCGAGCGCGATACCGGGCTGCGGGTCGTTTATGAAACACCGGCTTCGGTGGACAGCCTGGTTTCCGAGATGGAAAAGGAGATCGGCGGTGAGATCCACGACCTTGTAATAAGGATAGAGGCCGATTATGTAAAAGAAAGAATCCTGTCTGGTGCGTATAAAAAGCTCTCCGAGGGCAAAGATGCGAAAGATACAATCTTTGAATACACGAACCTCATCCGCAGACGCTGTTTCGGCAACCCTGTAATAAGCGATATCGAGGGTAATGATCTGCGCGTTACAATCAGGAACCCCGGCAGTGAAGATATGGTCGTCGGCCGCATTCTTGGAAGTTACGAAGCCGTTACCGGAGAAAAGGGCATGGTCTACATAAAGCGTGACGACGAGGGACTGAAGGTAGCGATAAAACCCGAGTGAGTTCCATTATTTATGGATTCCGCAATGTACCGGCCCCCGCCGGTCTTTTTTTTCGGCAGGACTTAAGGGCGGCGGCCCGGAAGCGACAGGGAACTCTTGAAATCAGGCGGGAGCATCCGGCTCTTCGAAGCGCCTGCCGCGCTCCGGGAGTCATTTCCTGAAGGATTATGTCACACCTTTACTATAGAATCCGTATTGAAACAATGGACATTATTTTAGACGGTGGAGGTGCAGGTGCCGGGAAACTGTGCGGACAACTTCATCATACCGCTTGCGGACCTTCTTGCGGAGGAGCCCCTGCGGGAGAAGTGGCTCCTCGCGCCGTCGATCCGTATAGGCTACCAGTGGCTCGACAGGGTAGCGCGCTCCGGACAGCCGGTATTCAATACGCGCATAAAGATTATCCGTGCGCTGGCGATTGAAATCGCCGGGCCGCTGCTGGAGAAGAAGGAAAAGACTTATATCGGGGCGGAGCCGTCAAAGCTTGTTGTTGCCGGCCTTCTGAAGAGCGCGCCGCAGGGTGAAGCATCTTACTTCGGCGGGCTCGAGCGGAGCTGGAGGCTCATTCAGGTAATTCACCGGGCCCTCATCGACATGCGGCTCGCGGGCCTGTCATGCGGGGATCTGAACAGCGGCTCATTTGAGGTTGAAGCCAAAGGCCGCGAACTTGTCCGGCTGCTAGAGGGGTATGAGCGCAAACTGAATGAAGGCGGATATGTAGATTACCCCGGTGCGCTGGGTCTTGCGATCGGCGAACTGAGTCAAGGAGGCGGCAAAGCAGTGTTGCCCGAAAACCTGCTGCTGACAGTTCCAGGTGATTTACCGAGATCCCTTCGCGGCCTGGAAGCGGCTTTTGCGGGGGTTCTGCTCGAAAGCTCCGGCGTGATCTTAAAAACAGGTGTATCGCGGGGCGGGGAGCATAAAATCTGTGATGCCGGGTTGTTGAAGTTTTTGCTGGAACCGTCAAAAGCGCCTGAGCCCGCCGGCGACGGCACCGCTTCGATCTTTCGGGCGGCAGGTGAGATAAACGAGGTGCGGGAGGTGTTCCGCCGCTGCGCGCGCGATAGAATCCCACTCGATGATGCCGAGCTTCTGTACACCGACTGCAGTACCTATGTCCCGCTGATATTTGAAGAGGCGGCCGGCATGGCCGCGGGCGATTTCGCTTCGATTCCGGTTACTCTTTTCGAGGGCGTCCCGGTGATGTTTTCAAGGCCGGCCCGCGCGCTCTTTGCGTTTGTCAGCTGGATCTTCGAGGGGTACCCGCAGGAGACCGCCGCAAGGATGATTCAGGAAGGACTCCTGGAGTTCGGAGATATCAAAGCGGAGCACTCGAGACTCGCCGCTATGCTTCGCACCCTGCCGATAGGGGAAGGGCTATACCGGTACAAGGACGCGCTGGATGAGAAAATCGAGTATCTCCGGGACAGGGCTTCGCAAGCTACTGCTTCAGATATCCTGCCGGGCGAAAATGACGTTCGCGACGAAGGGGTGGAACAGCCCCCGGAGGCACAGCTTGAAAACTGGACCGCGATTCTGGGAGCAGTGGAAAAGCTTTCGGAGGCGGCAAAACTTTTTTCAAAAGGGGGAACCGGCCCGCTTGAAGGCTCGCTCTTGTTTCTGAAGGGGAGTGCCCGTTCGAAAGACGAGCTGGACGAATACAGCCGCGTGAGCCTGGTCAAAAGTATCAAGACCCTTATTGAGACTGTGGCCGCCCACGGTGGAGCCGGAGATATCGATTTCACGGAATGGCTTACCGGGCTTCTCCGAACGACCAGTGTTGAGGGCAAGGGTCCAAGGCCGGGTTGCTTATACGCCGCGCCGTTGCACGCAGGAGGGCACTCGGGCCGGGGACATACTTTCATAATCGGGCTCGACGATACGCGTTTTCCCGGGCCGGGAATCCAGGACCCGGTACTGCTTGACGCGGAGCGTGGTTCGATCTCCGCCGAACTGAAGCATTCGGGGATGCGTCCGGTTGAGAAGATGGAGGAACTCCAGCGGCTGCTCTCCCGCATCGAGGGGAAAGTGACGCTCGGTTACTGCTGCCGGAAGCTCGATGACGACCGGAAACTTTTCCCGGGGCCCGCGGTGCTGGCGGCTTACCGGATAATAAGCGGCAACCGGGACGGCGACCAGGGAGACCTCGAGAAGTGGCTGGGCGATCCGGTTTCGTTTGCCCCCGGATTGCAGGAGGAGTGCCTTGGCGTTGCTGATTACTGGCTGTACCTTATCTGTCTGGATGCGGTAATAAGTGAGCCGGAAAACCTTATCGCCTCGGTATATCCGCACTTGCGGCGGGGCTTTACAGCCCGTGATGCGCGCGCTGGCAACCGCTTTACGGAGTACGACGGTAATGTTCCGGAGGCGGGGGCCGACGCCTGCATAACAGGAGAGAACGGCAAGCCGGTTTCACCGACACGGCTGGAGACGCTCGGCAGGTGTCCGATGGATTACTTTTTCAAGCACGTTCTCGAAGTGAAAGTTCCCGAGGTTTACGAGCATGATCCCACCAGGTGGCTCGGCCCGCTGGAGACCGGCTCACTGTTGCATGAAGTGTTCCGCGAGTTTATGGAGATGTTGATCGACGAAGGGCGTCCTCCGGAGTTTGACCGCGACCTTCCCCGGCTCAACTATATTCTCGGTTCGGCGATTGACGGCCTTAAGAGCAGGAAACCTCCCCAGAGGACTGACGTCTTCGACCGGGAGGTCCGGGATCTCGAACGCGCCTGTACGATTTTTCTCAGGGAGGAAGTGGAGTATTGCAGGAGGAGCACGCCAAGGTGGTGCGAGGCGTCGATCGGCCTTCGAGCAGATGCTGAAGGCACCGGCCTCGATACGGAGCAACCGGTTTCAATTGAACTCCCCGGCGGCGCCGTTATAAATGTACACGGACAAATAGACAGGATCGACGAGCTTTCCGGAACCGGGGGCGGGTATGCGGTCTTCGATTACAAGACCGGAAGCGATTACAACTATGACGAGTCCGACCCGCACCGCAGCGGAAGACTGATTCAGAACGCGCTCTACATGGAGCTTGCCGAAAGGCGACTCCGCGAGATCGACCCGGACGCGAGGGCCGAACTGTTCGGGTACTTCTTCCCCGGAACACGGGCGCACGGGGAGAGGTACGAGTGGACGCGCGCGGAGCTCAAAGACGGGCTCCGTTACGTAGAGCTACTGTGCGAGATGCTGACGAAGGGCTGTTTTATCCCGTCGGACGAGGAAAACGATATGAGCTTCAGCGATTATAAAGAGGCTTTCGGAGACACGGCAGAGGCCTCCGAAAACACAAAACGCAAGATGAAAAACCCCGATAATGAAGCGCTTGAACCGTTCAGGAAGTTAAGGGAGTGACCGGCCGGGTGGATAGAAAAGTGGTTGGTGAAGAAAACAGAGACCCGCTTTCCGACGGTAAAGCGCGCGAACAGATAAAGACACTGCTCGACCGCAATATACTGGTGGAAGCCGCCGCCGGGACCGGCAAGACTACCGGTATGATGGAGAGGATGGTGGCACTCCTGGTAAGCGGAAAGTGCCGTACCGGGACGATCGCAGCTGTGACATTCACCCGAAAGGCCGCGGCGGAACTCCGCTCCCGTTTCCAGATTGCCCTGGAAAAGGCCGCTTCCGGGGCGGAGGGTGAAGAAAAGGAAAACGCGGAGCGCGCTCTCTCGGAGATCGACCGCGCCTTTATCGGAACGATACACTCATTTTGCGCAAGGCTGCTTCGGGAGCGCCCTGTGGAGGCCGGGGTGGACCTCGAGTTTTCCGAGATTGAGGAAGAGGACGACATGCTTCTTCGCTCCGAGGCGTGGCAACTTTACATCGCAGGGCTGATCGCGGACGATCCGGGCGGTATGGTGTCTGAATGGGAGCGCCTCGGCCTGAATCCCGATGAACTGGAAAGCGCATTTATAAAGTTTGCCAACTACCCCGATATCGTTGAGTGGCCGGACGCGTGTGAAACAGGTCCGTCTTTTTCAGAGGAAGCGGACAGGACGGAGCGTTACGCGGGGTTTATGAACGGCCATAAAAATAAGCTTCCGCGCGACGCCCAGAAGGACAAGCTGATCCCGAAATACAAGAGAATACCCCGCGTCGTTTCCCACCTTACCGACCTGGGGGACCCCCGTGAACTTTATTACCTGATGCTGATGTTCGATGCGAACCCAGGCGTAGTCCAGAGGGTATGGGCTGAAACCGGGAACTATGAAAAAGAGGACGCCCGGCGTGAAAAAGACCGGTGGGACGCGTTCAGGGAAGAGACGGCCCGGCCTGTAATAGACGCCTGGAGCGAGGCCCGGTACCCGGTGGTGCTGAAGGCGTTTCACCAGGCTAAAGAGATCTACGACCGAATGCGCGGCGAGCGTGGCGTACTGAACTTCGCCGATCTTCTGATGAAGGCGGCGGCGCTGCTCCGGGAAAACGCGCACGTGAGAGAGTATTTCCAGAGGCGCTTCACTCACCTGCTGGTGGACGAGTTCCAGGACACCGACCCCATACAGGCTGAGGTTATGCTGCTTCTCACCTCCAGCGACCCGGAGGAGACCGACTACAGAAACTGCGCCCCGAAACCCGGTTCGCTTTTCGTGGTGGGAGACCCCAAGCAGTCAATCTACCGGTTCAGGCGTGCCGATATCGAGATATACAACGAGGTAAAAAAGGTAATCGAGGAGACCGGGGGGCTGGTCGTCCAGCTCTACACGAACTTCCGCTCGACCGGCAAGATCATAGACTGGGTGAACGATGTTTTTTCGCCGGACGGCGCTGGCGAAGGCACCGGTGAAAACGGAATGCTGAAGTTTCCCGGGAAACCCACCGCGCAGTCACCTTCTTATATACCTCTCGAAAGGGCGCCCGGGGTTGAGAGGGAGGGCGGCTTTGACGGTCTTTACGAACTCGTTATTCCCGAAGAAAACGGCAAGAGAGAGCTTGCGGTCGAGTACGAAGCCGACAGAATCGCCCGCACCATACGGGCCGCGATTGATTCTGGAATGACTGTGACCCGAACGGCGCGGGAGCTTGAAAGCGGCGTCAAACCCCAACTGGATTATTCGGACTTCCTGATCATTTCCCGAAACAAGAAAGACCTGGCCGGGTACGCGGCGAAGCTGGACTGCCTGAGAATTCCCAACCAGGTGACGGGAAGCAGCCTGCTTTCCGACGTTCCCGAGCTGAAGCTTCTTCACCGGTTTCTCGAAGCGGTACTGAAGCCGGACGACCCGGTAGCGCTTGTCGCGGTGCTAAGGAGTGAGCTCCTCGGTGTAAGCGACGCCTGCCTTTACGCGTACAAGAAAGCGGGCGGATATTTCGACTACCGTAAAACCTTACCCGAATCACTCGATTCCGTTTGCGCCGCATCGGCAGGGGACGCATTCGACCTTTTAAGGGCCGCATCCCGGACACTGTCGAAGCTTCCGGCAGCCGCCGCGGTGGAGAGGATAATCGAGATGCTGGGGCTGACAGCCCGCGCGGGCTCCCGGCCCGGCGCCGATGTCGGAGCGGGAAGCATAATGAAGGCGGTTGAGATTCTGCGTTCGGCGCCCGCCCGCCGGTGGGGCATATCGCAGCTGGTGGAGTACCTTGGAGAGATTGCCGGGGGGACGGTCTCCTTCGACGGGCTCTCGGCGTCGTCGAGCGAACGTCCGGCGGTAAAGATTATGAACCTCCACAAGGCCAAGGGCCTCGAGGCACCGGTAGTGTTCCTTGCCAACCCCTACGGCGAATCAAGGCGCGATCCCGACTTCCATATCGAAAGGGACGCCGAAACGGCGAAGGGCTACATACTGGTGCAGAAACAGGTCGGCGATTACAAGTTCCAGACAATAGCCCAGCCTCCAGGCTGGAACGAGGTCGTGGAGCGCGAAAGGCGGTTCACGGAGGCCGAGAACCTGAGGCTCCGCTACGTCGCGGTCACACGTGCAGGATCGGCCCTTGTAATCTCACGCAAGGAAAAGCGCGACCAGTATAACCCATGGCGCCACTTTGGCATCCGGCTTGAAAACGCAAAGACCCTCCCCGACCCCGGCGAGGCGGTGATCCCGTCATCCGGGGAGATCGAAGTAACGCCGGAAGATATCGAACAGGCTGAAGAGTCGATCGCGGAGCGCCTTGCCACGATACGCGAGGAAACCTATGATGTGCGGCGCGCCAAGGAGCATGCGCTTTCCACGGCCGGGGAAGCCGGTGCGGTTGCGTATGACGAACCGGACAGGCCCGATTTCCAGACCGGGGGGGAGCACGGTGCCGAGTGGGGCACCGCAATTCACACCCTGCTCGAGCTCGCCATGAAAACACCAGAAGCCGATCTCAAATCAGCTGCTCGAAACGCTCTCGAGGAAAACGGCCTTGATCCCACACATGCCGATACAGCCGAGGCCACCGTCCGCTCCGCCATGAACTCCGGAACCTGGAAGCGCGCCCTGGCATCCGAAAAGGTAATGACAGAGGTTCCCTTTGAACTCCTCCTCGACCCCGAGGCCGTTAAACCGACCATCCTGCGCGGAGCTGTCGACCTCGCCTTCAGGGAGAAAGACGGCTGGATCATCATCGACTACAAGACCGACTCCCTCGACAAAAATACAAAGGAAGAACTCGAAGCAAAGTATGCTTCCCAGCTCGAAATCTACAAGCGCGCCTGGGAGCAAGCCACCGGTGAGAAAGTAGCTGAAACGGGGTTGCTGTTTGTTTATTAAAAAACCGGAAAGACTTTATGGAGATAAATCTATGTCGTGTCTCCCTAAACAGTTATGAGTTGAAAGACGAAACAACAAATTTAAAATGTTTGCTTGATTCAAATCCGGACGAGCCTGACAAGTATATTATGACGTTCTGCATTTTAATATCCTCTCGCCAGTTACGATTGTTTTTATTGTCACACCCTCCCGGTACTATCTAGAGGAATTAGCCTGCAGACAGGTCTACTGGTGATGGTCTTACCTGTTGCCATAAAGATGACATGTGGCGGTAGCGGGCATGCAAAAGGCGGGTGTTTGAGCATGATTAATTGGGACTATTATTACAGGGGGAAGGATTGGGCGCCTCACCTTGAGCGCAAAGTCGGCGAAAAGATACAGGACCCTGCGTACTTTGGACCGACTCATGTAAAACTGATGGACAGAAATGTTGGTTTTGTACAGCCCTATACGGTGATCAGCGCCGTTATGGACCGCGCGGTCCAAGATGCGTTGTGGAACGCCGAGGTATATAAAGATAAAGAGAGACCCGGCATTTTTGTTGTACAGCCGCGCGATGGAGGCTCCGGAAATCATTACATGAGGATCTCTCGTTACGACGAATCCGGCGGATACCTCCGCGTCTCTCATCGCTGTGACAAATTTGGCGGTTTACCCAAAGGAAAACCGGTCGCCTGCAACCACATTCCTGTTGCCGTTTGCGCTCTAGAAATTGCTGAACACAGGAGGACGTCTATCGGCGCCCTGGCGAAGGCAGTTGCTGTAAGTTGCCAGCCGGGGCAGGTGTACGAAGGTAACCGGGAAAAGGCTTACATCAGGCTGATGGATGAGCTTTACTACGTCATGCGCTACACTCTCAAGATGGATGACCGGCTGGTTATTGAAAAGGACAGGGCACGAAAAAAAACGTTTGAATTATGCAGCGGAAAGAGGGTAATAACTGGTGAGAAAAAATCCGGTGGGTATTCAAGGCGCGAAAATGCTCTTAAGAAAAAGGCAGCGGCAGACCTGGCGAAATGCCGGATTTCCAGGACTCTGACCCCCGAGGAAAAAGAATGGGTTCCAAATGGCGTGTTCTACGTTGAGCAGGATGGCGAGGAGGGACTTGCGACGAAGGTGGTGTACGCGAAAGACCCACTCTTAATAGTCGGGCCTGCGGGTGTCGGTAAATCACGGTTGGCAAGGAAGGTGTTTGAGCGACTTGGTTTACCGGCCCTGGTCATTTCCGCTTCGAGTGACCGCAGCCTCTACAGCCCCATGTCGTCCATCGTTATCGAGTGCGGCGAGACTCGCGAGGTCCCAGCCAAGGTTTTAAGCGCTGCAAAGTGCGGTTATGGGCTTATTATCGAAGAAATAACCTCTCTTAAGCCGGATCGGGCTTTATTTTTAAACAGTATCCTTCAGGCGCGCGAACTGGACCTGGGGACCGGGACTTTCAAGCTGCATGAAGACTGCAGAATAATTGGAACCTGCGACGAGGGTGATGAGTTTATCGGTTCACACGGGATCGACCATCGCATACGTGACTTCTTTGTTCCCCTCTATCTTGGCTATCCCGACAGGAGGATTGAGGCAGACATTGTAGCAACGGAGAGTGGATTCGCCGAAACCGTACTTATCGAAAAAATGGTTGAAGTCGCGGCAAGAGTGAGAAGGCTTTACTCCCATGGGGAGATGTACAAACCCCTTACTACCCGTGACCTCATAAGGTGGGCGAAATATTCAGATCATTCGTGCGTCGTGCATATTGCTAAAAAAACTGTCATCCCGGGAGTGGCATACGGAAAAAAGGAGAGACTTATGCTGGCAGACCTGATCGAGGAGGTGTTTTTTACAGGTCAAAGTTGACGACCGCACCCTGCTGGAATCGATACTCAGCAGGGCGGTTTCAAAGTACTGGCATTACGGTGTCCGGTACCTCAAAAAGCTGGATGAGCTCGCACTGAGAATAAACGATTGGAAGCAGATGGAAGACCATGAATCCTTCAAAGCTGAAATTGTCAGAAAGCATTTCAGAAAAAAGAGTTTCCTGGCCAGATACGGAGAGCTCCCGGATAAACCTTCGACTTGAGTGAGTCAACCGATCCTCTCCAGATATTTTCTTGATTACACCAGCCCTTTTTCTACTTGGCCGCTTGCTCTTTTTGATGAAATTGCCTGATACAGGGCCAGTTGAATTAGCTAATTGGCTAATAATAAGCTATTATATAGCTACACTAAGCTGGAGTTGAAATGCCGTCGTTTCTTGAGAGCAGGATAAACGAAATAAAGCTGCCGTTGTCGACAAGCTGGCTCTTGGCTTCCTGCATGGAGGCGCGCGGGAAGCAGGACTTATGGATCAGGCAGAAGCCTGAAGTTCTAAAGGCGCTGCGTGACCAGGCGGTAATTCAAAGTGTCGAGTCTTCCAACCGGATCGAGGGTGTTACCGTTGACGCTAAACGGCTCAGACCGCTTGTGTTCGGGTCGGCCAGGCCGCAGGACAGGCCGGAAGAGGAGATAGCCGGGTACAGGAAAGCCCTGGAATGGATCTTTACCGCCAGGCGCCGGATCGAGGTCACGCCGGATGTTATTTTGAAAATGCACCGGCTGGCGCAGGGTGGGATGATTAGTGATGCGGGGAGGTGGAAAAGCCGGGACAATGAGATTGTCGAATTGAAACCAAACGGCGAACGGGTCATCCGGTTCACGCCGACCAGTGCAAAAAAGACACCCGCGGCGGTTGAAGCGTTATGCCGCGATTACCGGGATGGTGTTAGCTCCGGTGTTCTCCCTGAACTCCTGCTTATCGCTTCATTCGTACTTGATTTTCTTTGCGTGCATCCGTTCAGAGATGGCAACGGAAGGGTTTCAAGGCTCATGACTGCCCTGCTGCTGGAGAACAGCGGGTTTGTTGTTGCAAGGTATATAAGCCTTGAACGGCTGGTGGAGGAAAGCCGGGAGAGTTATTACCAGGCGTTGTATCATAGCTCCGTTGGTTGGCATGAATCAAGTCACGATATTATTCCCTGGTTGGACTTCTTTCTTTCGATAATCAACCGTGCATACCGTGAATTCTCAGATGCTGTTGAAGCTGGTAACGCCGGGCCGGGAAAAACAGAACTTGCCCGAATGGTGATTCTCGAAACAGATGGACAGTTTTCTCTTTCCGAGATACACGCGAAGCTTCCCGGAGTGAGCGAACAGCTTGTGAAGCGTGTGCTCCAGCAAATGAAAGCGGACGGTAGATTGAAACTGTCCGGCAAAGGCCGCGGCGCCAGGTGGGAAAAGGTATGAATCCGGTGCCGTGTTTGAATCTTGAGTTTTTAAATTCTTACCTTCAGGCTGAAACATCACAAAGTGCCGTTAACCGGAGGATAATATTTATTTTTGTCAGTTGTTGAATTCTGCAGCGAGTCCAAATCCAAGACCCGGTACCTGGGCAAAATAGCAGAGTAGAAATTCACCTGTAAAAGCCCGTGTCAAGAAAAAACACTTCCCTTAAACAAACTACCATACGAGTAGTTTGTTGAATGCTTTTCTGATA
>JAFGMY010000095.1 GCA_016927325.1 Actinomycetota bacterium
GGTGCGAGAGGGGGGACTCGAACCCCCACGGTTTATTCAACCACGGGGTCCTAAGCCCCGCGCGTCTGCCAATTCCGCCACTCTCGCAATGGCAAACGTGTCCGGTTAAATTTTATCACAGCGTTCTGCAATGAATTCACTTCATGGGAAACGTTAATTAACCTTCTTCGCGGAGATCATCCACTCTAAATATTTTCGCATAACGGCAGCGGGTGAAGAGTATTGAGGCGCACTCCCTCATGACTGAAGCGCAATTAAGTCATTTCTTACTGTTCCGGTTGCTCCTGCGCCTCTTTGCCCTTTTCGCTCTCGAGATAATCGTTAATTTTTACCCTGGCTTCCTTGAGCTGGTTGAGCATAACCTGTCCGAACTCAGTGGGGTCCGCGCTGTCCAGAGCTTCATCGGTTATTGTCATACCGGTCCTTATATGACCTCCCAGGTCCTCACCCACAACTCCCACAAACATGACGATCGAATAGTTCATCCACAGCACCCCTTACTAAAACGTTTTCATCAGGTTCTCGCGCATCCCGTCTTCATCAATTCACGGCGTACATGAGTTCAATACTTACAACATTCTATCATTCCGTTTGAAACAGGGTCAGATAGTTGCCCTGAATAGAAAGACTGTCTGTGATTGCCGCTACGCGTGCAATGACATATAACATTCTATATTTAGTATTCCGATGTTATTTTTTCTTGAAATACGATTGCCTTGAAAATTAACTGTTATATGAATAGAGTAGTAAACACGGAAATTGTTTGGATAGTATAATCATACTATTAGTATAATGATGCTATCCGTTATCAGATACAGGTTTCTCTTCCGGACGGCGGGAGACCTGGTCATGGTAAGACTCGAAGGAGGAGTTATGGGGAAAGGTTGCTCTTGCGGCGCTGAGTTCTCCGACATCAACGATTCAGGCCCTCTCGAAGAAATCATCGAAAAGTATAAGACCGATAAGGGTGCCCTCATTCCAATACTTCAGGAATCTCAAGAGGCTTACGGCTATCTTGATGAAATAATCATGAGGGAAATAGCAAAAAGGGGCGGCTACCAGTTGAGCCGCGTCTACGGGGTCGCTACATTCTACACTCAGTTCAGGCTCCAACCGATTGGTGAGTACCTCATCAGGGTATGCCACGGCACCGCCTGCCATGTGGCGGGAGCGACCCAGATAACCGACGAGATCTGCAACCAGCTGAATGTTGAAGAAGGCGACACCACCGAAGACGGCAAGTTCACTCTTGAATCTGTAATGTGTGTAGGTGCCTGCTCCCTTTCACCCATCATGATCGTCGGTGAGGATACTTACGGAAAACTTAAGCCTACTGATGTCAGGAAAGTGCTGAAGGCCTATACGAAAGCCGACTCGAAAGAAGATGATCAGGAATGACTTCACAAAACGGCGACAGGTACAAGCTTATCCTCGGGTACGGCACATGCGGCATCGCCGCAGGCGCGACCCCGGTTAAAGAAGCTCTCGAAAACGCCGCCGGATCCGGTGAATTTTCAATTGACGTCGATATCGCAGGATGCATGGGTTACTGTTTCCGCGAGCCGGTAATCGAAATGATCGACAGCAAAGGAAACTCTTTCCTGTACGGTGACATGACGGCTGAAAAGGTCGAAAGGCTCCTCAGCGAGCATGTAATCGGCGGTAACGCAATCGATGAGTGGCTGGTCAAGAAAAGTGAGGATCCAGATTTTGGTGAAGGTGATTTTCTTAAGAACCAGCATAGAATAGTCCTGAGAAACTGTGGAAAGCTCAACCCCGAAAGCATTGAGGAGTATATGGAAACAGGCGGCTATGAAGCCGCCCGCACAGCCCTGGCGGGGATGTCCTGCGAAGATGTAATCGAAGAAGTTAAAATATCGGGCATCAGGGGCAGAGGGGGGGCCGGGTTCCCTACCGGCATGAAATGGTCTTTCGCGCGCGGCGCCAGGGGTGATGTCAAGTACATGATCTGCAACGCCGATGAAGGCGACCCTGGTGCGTTTATGGACAGAAGCGTTCTGGAGGGAGACCCCCATTCAGTTATCGAGGGAATGATCATCGCAGGTTACGCCATCGGCGCCAGACAGGGATATATCTACTGCCGCGCCGAGTATCCCCTCGCCCTGAAACGGCTGGATATCGCTATGGATGCCTGCAGGAGCAAGGGATTCCTCGGCAAAGGAATTTTCGGCAGCGATTGGGATTTCGAAATAAGTGTAAAAAAAGGGGCCGGAGCTTTCGTCTGCGGAGAAGAGACCGCTCTTATTGCTTCAATAGAGGGAAAACGAGGGATGCCGCGGCCCAGGCCGCCTTTCCCGGCCAATGAAGGGCTTTATGGAAAACCCACCAATATCAACAACGTGGAGACCCTTGCCGCTATTCCCTGGATACTGGCGCACGGCGGCGGGGAATACGCGAAGATCGGCACCGAGAAAAGTAAGGGCACCAAGGTTTTCTGTCTGGCCGGCAAGGTCAGGCGCAGCGGCCTCGCCGAAGTTCCAATGGGCTATACGCTGAGGCAGGTTATCTACGACGTAGGCGGCGGCGTTCAGGAAGGAAAGAGTTTCAAGGCGGTTCAGATGGGCGGGCCCTCGGGGGGATGCCTCAGCGCGGACCTTCTGGATACGCTGGTCGACTACGACGCGATCACACAGACCGGGGCCATCATGGGCTCCGGCGGGATGATCGTTGCCGATGACTCCACCTGCATGGTAGATCTGGCCCGTTATTTCCTTTCTTTCACCCAGGAAGAATCGTGCGGCAAATGCGTTCCTTGCCGTCTCGGCACGAAGCGAATGCTCGAGATACTGGAAAATATCTGCGAGGGAAAAGGCGAGCCGGAAGATATATTGAAGCTCGAGACCCTTGCTGAAGATATCAAGGACTCCAGCCTCTGCGCCCTGGGAGGAACAGCCCCCAACCCGGTACTGACAACCTTGAAATACTTCAGAAATGAGTATGAAGACCATATCTTTAACAAGAAATGCACGGCCGGTGTCTGCCCTGCTCTTATTACGGTAAAAATAAACAAAAGCGAATGCACCGGTTGTACCGCTTGCGTTAAAGTCTGCCCGACCGGCGCGATATCCGGTAAGAAAAAAGAACCGCACTCGATCGACCCGGAGACATGCATCCGATGCAAACTCTGCATCTCAAGATGTCCATCCGAAGCTATTTATACGGAGTAATTACTTGATGTGCCGATGCGCGCGTGTCAGCACTGGGAGGACAAAGTGAAGGAAATTAAAGTTAATATCGACGGAAAAGATTACACCGCCGGGGCCGGCAGCACTATCCTCGATATAGCCAGAGAAAACGACATCTATATTCCAACACTGTGCTTCGACCCGAGGATGTCTCCTTACGGTGCGTGCCGCCTCTGTCTTGTAGAGGTCGAAGGCGCACGGGGCCTTCTCCCCTCCTGCACAACTGAAGCAACCGACGGCATGGTCGTCAAAACCGCGACTGAAGGCCTTGAGAAGATCCGAAAGACCCTGGTCGAGTTGCTGATATCGGACCATCCAAAAGGTTGTGCCGGCTGCACCTCATCCGGTAACTGCGAACTGCAGAGGCTTGCGAACAGGTACGGCATCGAAAAAAGCTCATATGAGGGTGAGGAACACGAATACCCCATCCTCCGGGACAACCCGTTTATCTTGAGGGACTACAACAAATGTGTACTTTGCGGCAGGTGCATACGGATTTGCCGCGAGGTTCAGGGGGTCGGAGTATACGATTTTGTAAACAGGGGCTTTGAAGCTGTTCCCGGCACTCCCTATGAAAGCCCGATGCCGGAAACCCCCTGTGAGTTTTGCGGCCAGTGCATATCTACATGCCCTACCGGAGCCCTGACATCAAGACCGGCCGAAGAAGGAGAGAGGTCGTGGAAGAGGGATATGCTTCGAGCCGGTTGCGCGGTCTTCAACCATGATATCGACAGCATGATGGATGCCCTCGGACTGGAAAACTGGAAAATTAGAACCACCTGTTCTTACTGCGGATGCGGGTGCCAGCTTGATCTCCACGTCGTGGACGATAAAGTAGTCGATGTAACATCCCCGATCATGGAAGGCCCCGGGCAGGGGAACCTGTGCGTCAAGGGGCGCTTCGGCTATGAGTTCATTCACAGTGAGGAAAGGTTGACCAGGCCGCTGATCAAGAGAAACGGCGAGTTCGAGGAAGCCACATGGGACGAAGCCGTCGAACTGATTTGCCGCAGATTTAAAGAGATAAAGAATATAAACGGCCCTGATGCGTTTTCCGTACTGGCGTCGGCACGAATATCAAACGAAGAAAACTACCTTATCCAGAAAATGACCCGCGCCGTGATCGGGACGAACAACATCGATCACTGCGCCCGGTTATGACACGCTCCCACCGTCGCCGGTCTGGCGGCA
>JAFGMY010000096.1 GCA_016927325.1 Actinomycetota bacterium
CATAACCATATCAGCGGTAATTACCTTTACATACACAACACCGGGTTCATTGCCGCTTCCGTCCTCGTAATCAGTTTCACTGTCTATATCAGAAAGCCCGTAGGCGTCCAGTCCTCTATAGCTTCTGTCGTTGTTGATATAGTAGGCATGGGCAGCTTCGACGCCTTTCACGATGTTATACCTCGCCTCGAACTGCGGCAGGATAAAAGCATGGAATATCGGCACAGCAATCAATACAAGGATAATGGGAATAACCAGACCGATGATGCCCAGAACCAGACCGGCGGTAGCCATTCCCGAGCCGGAAACACCACCACCGCTTTCTTTGATCTCCTTCTTTGCGATTATCGAGAATACGATCGCAAGAATTGAACCCAGGATCGGGAAGAACAGAAAGCCGAGAACACCAGCAGCCAGAGAAACTGCCGCCCAAACACTCCTCTTGCGACTGCCCGCCCGCCCGGCCGGTGGTGCCGGAGGCGGCATGGGAGGCGGCGGGATTCTCCCACCTGCCATTTCCTCAACCGGAATGTCGAGGTTAACCGCTGCGCCGCACTGAGGGCAGAACGCATCACCGGGCCTTATTTTACCGCCGCACTGTCTGCAATACACTGGTACCTCCATATTCGATCCGGAAGCACGTTTATAGTCAGGAAACACAGTAATTATCTTATCAGGTAATAAGATTATGCAATAAAGACAAGGTATTCCGGAAATATTGACGGTACTTTAAACAATTCCTGAATAGCGAGAGACGGGAGCCTGGAGCCGGTTTTTCATGAACCGGTCATGATACCGTGACGCGTGAATGGGTTACATTCAGTCTCGAGGAAAAATGCATGTGGAGAACCGTGAAGCGGGAATGGATATCCTCAGGATAACTCCGATGCCCTGATCACTTCAGGTACGGGTGGATGCGCGATTTCCGGGAGGCGCTCCATAACGGTGGCCATATCCGGGATTTTTCTTTCCAGGAACTCTCTGCGCTGTTTCTTGGAGTCACGGAGAGCAAGAAGGAAGACAATGCCGGACACCAGTATGACGATGTAGAAGGTGAAGAACCGCCAGAAGAGCGCGACTATACCGACCAGGTTCATTGGAATGAACGCGGCGTATATTCCCGTAAATGTCAGCTCCGCCACACCGCTTTCCCCCGGAACAGGCATAAACGGCAGCAGGGACGACACCATCATTTGTGCGATCGTAGCTTTCCAGAAAAGTTCGGGATGGCCGAGGCCCCACAGGATAAACGACGGTATGAAGAGGGCGGCCGCCCAGATTATCCCTGTGAGAATGCCTACCGCCGCCAGATGCTTTTTCCCGTACTTGATAATTTTACGCAGGTTCAGGGAAAAGTCGGCGATCATGCTGAAAAGGCGCTCCACGCCTTTCGCGAACCACTTTTTATTCTTCAGCCATCCGGGGGTGATCCCGAGCATTCGTGTTGCCAGCTTATGGGCGTCTTTCATTGTGCAGATTATAAGCAGCAGCATGAAAAGTGCGAGTATTCCAGCAACGATCAATATGGTCTGGAATCCCATGCTGACGTTGAATTTGGAAGCGGCCAGGATGAATATCGGGGGCATCGAGAGGACGAACATAAGAACACAGAGAATGGAACCGGCGGTTATGACAGCGGTGGATTGCGCGACGGAGATTCCGTAAGTATGCATGAAATAGATTTCAACCGGGACGCCGCCGGCATGAAAGGGAGTAACCGCGCCGGTGAAGCACCCCGACAGTACCACCTTGGCCGTTTGAGTGATCTTCAGCCTCGCGCCTGAGGCTCTTATTAGAAGGTCGGTCCTGAGTATCTGGGCGGCCCACTTGATAAGCAAAAGGCCCAGGGCCGCCAGGAAGAACAGGGGGTTGATCTTTGAAACCGTTTTCCATGTGGAGTTATTCATTGTAAACAGAATGATCAGGAGGATTGTGATAACACTAAGGGATATCGCTATGAAGAATCCCCGCTTGAATTTCTTGGACTTTATATCAACCACAGATCACTGACCTTCCTGTTATTATGTGTTCGCTTTAGAAGATTATTGCCGATGGCTTCTCTTAAAATGCCCCAATCTTTTTAAGTTGGCCTTTATGTGAGACACCCAGCCGGTTATCTACTATCCTTATTGTTATATCGACATTTTTGGCGTTTAATGGAGCCTTTTCTTAAAATATTGCCATAATCATTTCTCAGGCGGTCGAAATTGCCGAGTTATGGAACCATATCGGGAGGTGAGCGGTAGTGTCATGCTACTTCAGACACATGAAAGACGTATTTGATGAGGCCGGCGTGGAAATAACGCAGGAGAACAGAAAGGAGGTTGACAAGACGGTACACGGGATTCTGGGGATCGAGTACAAGAACTGCTCCGACACATGGAAAAGGGTGAAGCTGGAAATCAGCGAAGAAAAGAGAAGGGCGGAGTTCCTGAGCAAGCTGAAAGCCGTGAAGTAACGGGTACTTATGACTGGTAATTGCCAGCAGTCAAAGTGGAGCCGGCGGACACAGAGTATTTATTTCCAGACGACCCCGCTGTTTTGGCGGGGATCTTTCAGTTCCATCGAATAACCGCTGTAGCCGGATCCGTCCGACACCAGATCGTGGAATTCAAGAAAAACGTCCTCAACTGAATCAAGTTCTTCGTCAATAACCGGTTCTTCGTTGGAATTCTCTTCTCTGGAACGTTCCGCGTTAACCCGGCTTTCAAACACACCCCTCGTGGCAACAGGAGTCCCATTCTCGAGGTGGCGCTTACTCTTCCTTTGAGCTCGACTATCCCGCCGCTTTTTGAGATGAAATCAACCTCGACAGCAACTTGTTCCTCACCGCTCATGAGCTTCTGAAATATCTGAAAACAGTGCTGGTGGCAGTCAGGGTGGATAATATCCGGAAACGTAAGCCCCGCTGCTTCTTCGCGGGTGTAACCGAGTGCCTCACACCAGGCCTTGTTAACATAGAAATAATGCATATCGGGCTTTACGCTTTGAATGAGGCTGGCGGAGTTCTCTATAAGATCATAGTATCCGCCGCCTGCTTCACCGATAATCGTCTCAACCCGTTGCTTTTCGGCGAATTCTTCCATGAGATTACCCAGATAAGCTTCCTCGTTGACTGACAACGCTTTAAGTTTAGGACGCATTCTCATCTGTACCACCACCTTTTCCACTTACCATTCCAGGGACTGTCAAAGCGTGGGGTAATCCGACATAAGATGGAAAAACGGTGACATCCGTCACTCAATATTGGTACGGGCCTCGACCCGCCGTCTCAGTTCCTCCAGGACTTTCGAGTCCGGATCGACAGTGACCTTTATAGCATTCTCCGGACAGGTATTCGAGCAGCAGCCACAGCCTATGCATAAATCGCCGATAACAGCCTTGCCTTGACTAATCGAGATATCGTCGACCGGACATACCGGCCGGCATATCCCGCATCCGTTGCAGGTGCCGGTTACCTCGATATTTACACCGTCGATCGGCATAACTGAATTCGGAAAAGCGTCTTTGATGCCTCTCATATTAGACAGGAGGAAGCAGCAGCATTCGCAGCAGAAACACATGGTAAGGAAACGGTCGAACTTGTGCATTCCAAAAAGCATGGAGTCAACCATCAGGTGACCGATCATGGGGACCAGTCCTATTTCCAGTGCGTGCTCGATGTGCTTTGCGGCTTCGTCGACGGAAACCTGGCGGCCCATGGACGGGTGCAGTTCCCGCGCCCCTTCTCCCATGAATATTGAACCCACTTCTCTGGGGAACTTCTCGCAGTTTCCGCCGACACGGCAGACGCATTCATAGGCCATGGCCAGGTAGCTTGCCCTGTTCAGGAAATCGGCGATTACTTCCATCGGCGGAATCACACTAGGTGGAATATTGACGTTTTCTCCTACGGGGATGAAAGAAGCCTGAAGGCCCTTTTCCGAAAAAACCGGTCTTGCCAGCGCCCGTAACGCGGGGATCGCGACCGAGCGTTTCCAGATTTGTATCAACGGCCAGAACGACACAATGAATTCTATCGTTCTCCTGTTCCTGAAAATCAGAGGTCTGCGTCTTGCCATTTCAAGCGGCAGCGATACGGCAAAATCAATCGTTCTCCTGATTAATCCCAATTACTTCACCACCGGGGGTGTGCCTGTCGCCGCATACTCACCTTTCCAACATCTGCACTGTTTATACTATTATATTTCACGCTTGGAAAATCAGCCAACACGGGAAAGCTTATGCTGGGGAACGGTTAACCTTGCTCCCGCAATCCGGTACAATTCATATATCATCTATAACCAGCGGTTGATTCGAGTGATTTGCGTTTCCCATGGAAGGATTTGGTGAAGGAGTCCATTGACTGAGAGAAAAGGTCTTACCCGACTTATCAACTTCGAAGAAAGACTCAGACTCCGTATCCTGGATAAGGGTGCGTATATCATACTCGTCACGACAATCGTCGCGGTCTTTTTTGCAGGGTCAGCTTTGACTTTTCATTTTGAGAAAGGCACTAATCCCGAGATCAGCACTTACGGCGATTCAATCTGGTTGACTATTGTGACCGTGACTACTGTCGGTTATGGAGACGCGGTCCCGGTTACTCGCGGTGGTAGAACTTCATGTTTCCTGATAATGGTGTTTGGAATAGGCGCGCTCAGCATTTTTATTTCTACCAGGGCGTCGAAACAGGTTGAAAAAACGAGAAGGAGGTTCAGTGGATTGGAAAAGTCCATAAACACATGGGACCATTTCCTGATATGCGGCTGGAACTCGAGGGGTGAAGCAGTGATTACGAGGTTGAGAACCATAGCGCAGAAGCATAAGATACCGATTGTTCTGATGTGTGATATGGAAGAGATGCCGATCGATGATGATTACGTGTATTTCCTCAGAGGTAGCGCCGTCAACGAAAAAGATCTTAAAAGGGCCAATGTCGGAAAAGCAAAAAGCGTCGTGTTGCTGGCAAACGAGCAGCCGGGCATGAATGCTGGAGGCGTAGACGCAATCACGATTCTTTCCGCACTTTCGATAAAGGCCATGAATCCGGATATCTCCATTACCGCCGAGGTTCTTGAACCGGAAAACGTTTACCATATGGAAAAAGCGGGAGTCAGTGAAATCCTGGAAGCGAATACCCTTCTGGGAAACCTGATGGCCAGGTCCGCTTATCACCATGGATTGATCAGCATAATATCGGATCTCGCGGGGGCAAAGTTCGACAGCAGGTTTATTTCGGTAACTGCCGACCAGAAGTATGTCGGAAAGAGTTTTGCCGAACTGCAGGAGATGCTGAAAGGGCGGGGCGACGACCTCGTGGGAATAAAGACGGCGAATAACCTCATCAGGGAGGAAAACGACTATCGTGTCGCTGCTGGAGACAGCATAATAATCATGACTGAAAAGGAAGCAACGTGAATGGAAGCAACCGATCCCTGACGTCAGACAAGACCGTCAGCGTGACATACTATGGATGTTACTCCGTAATGCGATATCGAGATAATTGTTAACAAAGCTTATTTGAAGGTCCAATATAAAGGGAGGTATTCTAATGCCTGTTTGCGGCAAATGGGGCGGCCAGGTCGCCGAAGGCGACCGTTTCTGCCTTTCCTGCGGTGCTCCTGTTTCAGGGCCGATCGATCCGCCGGGTACGAAAGAAGAACTGGTTCGTGAAAAGGCTGAAAAAAGAGTCAAGGAAAGGATGGAGCTGCTTCAACATGTCGGAGTGTATGTTGTCGTGAACGCTTTCCTGGTAGTCATCTGGGCACTGAGCGGCGCCGGCTATCCCTGGTTCCTGTGGGTAATGGCCGGTTGGGGGCTGGGGCTTGTAATTCATATCTTCACCTACTTCATAGGGTCCCACAGCGAAGCGGTAAAGGACCGTATGGTCGAGCGCGAGATGGAAAAACTGAGAAAATAAACACGGCCCGGTTCCAGTCGATTATTGAGACCCCGCGTGTTCCATGCTCAACAGGTCAAGGACTGAACAGGCACTTCTGATGTGGCGGGACAATCGCATGCAGTTTTGTCTTTTCGAACCAAACGCTTTTGCCCCGGTCTATATGTTCTCAATGCTCTCGTAATCGATTTTGTTGGACTTCAGGGAATCTTCAATTTCCTGTTTCAACCGGGGTTCGAAACAGAGGCATATGCCGCAATCGGAACTCAAATGACGGGGGATAGGGATCAGTTTAACTTTTAAGCCTGCGTTTTTCATTACTTTTTCGGACTTTATGGCGGAACTGGTCGAATGAAAAAGCACGACACATTTTCCCTTGTTTCTTCTATCCATTGAGTTATTGCGATTCTTTCGAAATGGCATTTATCGCCCTGATTGTCTTCTGAATATCTTCAGGACTGTTGAAATAACCGATGCTTAACCTTACCGTACCGTCCGGGAAAGTTCCAATAGTGCGGTGTGCCTGCGGAGCGCAGTGGAGCCCGACCCTGCTCATGATCCCGAAATCTTCGTCGAGCACCTGGCCCACTTCGTTCTGGCCGGCACCCTTCAAGTTGATTGAAACAGTGGCGGTCCGCTTCTCCGGATCACGTGTTCCATACACAGTTACGCCAGGTATGTCCTCAAGGCCTTTGATCAGCATGACGGCCAGCTCCATCTCATGTTTCCTTATATTTTCCACTCCAGTATCAAGTACGAACTTTATCCCGGCGGCTAGACCCGCCAGTCCGATGGTGTTGGGTGTTCCGCTTTCATACTTGTCGGGAAGGAATTCGGGGTGCTCCTCGGACTCCGATTTGCTCCCTGTTCCTCCGGATAGAAGAGGCTTGAAACTATCGATATCTACATTTTCGCCGATCGCGAGGCCGCCGGTGCCCTGTGGGCCCAGAAGGCTCTTATGGCCGGTAAACGCAAGAAGGTCTATTCCGGCGTTCCTGACATCGATGGGGAAAGAGCCGGCAGTCTGAGCGGCGTCCACGAGCAGAAGAATTCCCTCATTCGCGGTTAACTCACCGATCTCATTGACAGGTGCAAGCGATCCGGTAACGTTCGAGGCATGGTTTACAACCAGCATGCGCGTATTACTTCTTATCTTGGAGCTTATTGAATTTACGTCCAGGAACCCCTCTTTACCGCAGTGAAGAACGGAAATCTCGACGCCGCCTTTTTCCATTTCCCTCAACGGCCTCATTACAGAGTTGTGTTCCATACCCGTGGTAATTACATGGTCACCGGCCTTCAGGTTTCCCTTTATTGCGAGGTTCAACGCCGCCGTAGCGTTCTGGGCGAAAACGATATTCAGAGGGTCCTCTACGTTCAGAAGTTCCGCGATATTGCTCCTGGCTTCGTAGACTACGCGGCCGGCCTCTACCGAAAGCTTGTGCCCCGAGCGCCCGGGATTTGCGCCGGTATCTTCCTGGTACCGGATCATAGCCTTGAGCATGGAATCCGGTTTCGGCCAGGAGGTCGCCGCGTTATCGAGGTATATGATGTCTTTTGCATTCTTCTTAAAGATATTCATATCAGTATGAAATGAGGAGAAACTATCTCATTGTTATTATAAGCAGAAACTCCTGCTCGCCACCGCTTCCCCCTTCTTCTATAGCCACATCACAACCTTCCTTAACAGCAATTCTCTTGACGTTGTCTCTGGATGTACCGGTGTCCACCAGCACATGAAAAGAGTCACCGGAAGAAATTTTCTTTATCATATTACGCGACTCCACAACCGGCTGGGGACATGAGAGACCCCTCAGATCCAGAAGATCAGGCATGTTGAACCACTCCTTCACCAAAGACTCGTTCTTTCATTGTAAATCCGATTACCGCGCAGAAGATAAGACCTGCGATTATCGCGGCTGGTCCCCATCCCCAGTTGGCGGGATTATCAGGATACGGAGTACCCGCCGTTGTGAAGTTATGCGCGAAAGCGGCCCCGACAATCATTCCAAAGACGAAAACAGCTGCGTCACCGTCGCCCTCACCTGAGAGGAAAAGCTGCCTTCCGGGGCAGCCGCCGGCAAGCGCGAAAGATAACCCGGAAAGTACCATGCCACCGAAATTGAGCAGTTGGTTCGTATGGGCAACAGGTTGTCCAACGAAACCGAAGTTCAGTTGTCCGAAGATAGCGTTCATTATAAAAACTCCAACCAGCATTGAAAGTACACCGGTCATCAGGTGCCAGTCGTTGATCATCAGGACATCTCTTACCGCCCCCATAGTGCAAAAACGGGTCCTCTGCGCCAGGAAACCGATTACTATGGCGATGATAATAGCGATGAGGATTCCGGCGTGCATCGAACCCGGACCTTCTTTGCTGAAAAATACGGCGCCCGATGAAAGCACCGGCTTGATTATTAGAAGAAGGAGCAGTCCCAGCATTACAAGTGGAAGCACAGAGCCTACCGCTGAATGTGATTTATGGTTACGGCCCAGGCTATAGCCGTTCCTTATAAAGTACGTACCGATTCCAACGCCGAACACCAATCCCAATATTCCGAATATGGCATTTCCGTCACCTCCGCCCAGACGTATGATCGCCCTCCATGGACATCCCAGGAATACAAGAGCACCGACCATGGCGAAGAACCCCAGCATGAACCGGATTACCGGGGCTGAGCCAGCCCGCGGCTTAAATTCTTTGAAAATGAGAGCAGCCAGCAAAGCTCCGAATACAAACCCAATGATTTCAGGCCTTATATATTGGACCGGTGCTGCACGGTGGAAACCGAGTGCCCCGGCGATATCCCGTTCAAAGCATGCTACACAGATGCCCATGTTGCCGGGATTGCCTAGTTTTTGAAGAAGTGATGCGAATATTCCAATAGACAAACCTACGAAAATAATGCCGTAACGGGTCGCGAAAAAGCCTTTTAACTTTTTCAATACATTCATGCGAAGAAACCCCCTTTAATAAATATAATTTATATAATCTATAAATACAGCAAGGGGATTCTACAGTAAGTGCATCAATCAGATCAAGTTATGAGAATAAAAAATGCATGTGCTGGAGGAAAGTTCATGCACAAAGGGCAATATGAACTGAAAATTTGATTTCTATTCCAGGTCCACCAGTTCCGCCTCGTTATCGAGCAAGGCTTCATCATCATCCTCGCCTGCGACTGGCAGTCCTTTCATCGTCCTGATTTCCTCTATCCGGTTAAGTGGTTTCTCCAACTGACGGCGGCGGGCTCCCACCAGTTCATCGTAGCTTTTCTGAGTGGATGTGAGCCTTTGCCCGAGGTTTGCCATCTTGTCGGTGAACTTTTCCCATTGCTGCTTGAACTGGGCGAAAAGAGAGAGTATTTCATTGGATGTCTGAGCAAGAGCGAAACTCTCGACCGATTGCCTTATGACCGCCAGAATCGCAATCAGTGTCACCGGGGAACAGAGGATGACCCTGTTTTCGATCCCGTAATCGAGGATCGTGTTGTCGTTCTCCTGGATAAACCCATAGACCTGCTCGTTGGGAATAAAGAGCAGAACGCAGTCTATCGTATTGTCTTCGGGGTTGATGTAATCTCTTCCGGTAACCTCCTTGATCCGCGATTTCACGTCCACGAGGAATCGTTTACGGTATTCCCTGCTCTCCATATCGGAGTCGGCGTTCAGGGAGTTCAGGTAATTGTCAAGCGGGAATTTGACGTCCATGTTAAGTTTCAGCTCTTGTGGGAGCATAAAAGTGTAGTCAGGCCTGGACCCGCCGGCCGCGGTCTTTTGCTTGACGTAGTTGATGCTTTCCACGAATCCCGCGATCCTGAGGACGTCTTCAGCCATTCTCTCCCCCCATTGGCCCCTGGCGCTGGTGTTTGCGAGAGCGGTATTGAGCGCGTTCGTTGTTTCCAGAAGCGCTGATGTCTGTTCCGCCGCCGCCGTCATCCTGCTTGAAAGCTCTCCGAACTTTTTCTCCCGGTCTTTTTCGAGGTTCTGCACAAGGGTGCAAACGCCTTTCATTTCTTCGGTAATCCGTTCCAACTGCTTGTCGATCAGTTCTTTCTTGTTTGTGAGGTCCTGCGAGTTCAGCTCTCTTTCGGAGCCCAGTTTTTCAGCCGCCAGCTTCGTGAATTCGTCAGTCAGTCTGCCAAGTGCTTCTAAAGAGAGATTGCCGAAAGAGTCCCGCATTTCGTTTTTCATCGACTCTATCTGAGCGAGCGATCTCTCCCGTGTTTCACGGGTAATGAGCATGACGGAAAGAGCACCTGCTCCCATGCCGAGTATGAAGGCCGCGACCGATATAATTACCCACTGCGCCATGGTTGTTGTCCTCCTCGTGCTTCCGTACAGGAAAACCGGACAGCACTCTGATTATCCTTCCAATCCCAAGTGCTATACTATATTACCTGCAGGCCGCCGGGTATAAATATAATTGGATTGCACGGGCTATTATTGCATCGTGGTGTGACATAACTTGTAGGGGGGGGAGACCCTTTACCTCGATTTTGCGCCGCAGGTATGGCACCAGGGATTTATTATCTTTAAGATATTTTCCTGACTTCAGAGTCACACAAATGATTGTTCGATCGGCTGCAAGTTGCCGCAAGCCGCAGACTTATTCGTTTCAGGTGGTTGAGCTGTGTCCAGAGACACTGATTCAGCGGAAAAAAGTAATTATGCTCCGGGTAAAGTAATCAACACGGCTTACGGGCCGGTTCAGGGCTTCGTCGAGGACGGGGTCCACTCTTACCTTGGGATTCCATACGGGGCGTCTACGGCCGGTGATATGAGGTGGCGTCCTCCCAGGCCCACCCGGGGTTGGAAGGAAACGCTCCGGTGCATGGAGTTCGGGCCTTCCTGCCCGCAGACTAAATCGAAGTTCCTGAGGATTGGAGAAATGAGCGAGGACTGCCTCTACTTGAATGTCTGGACGGCAAACCCCGATCCCGGTTCAAAGATGCCGGTCATGTTCTGGCTTCAGGGTGGTGGTTTTCAAACGGGGTCGGCGGGTGTAAAGCTTTATAACGGCAGGAACATTGCCGGAAGGAACGTGGTGGTGGTAAGCATCAACTACCGGGTAGGCCCTCTTGGGTTTCTCGTTCATCCCGGCCTTTCCGCAGAGTCGCCCGAGGGGGTATCCGGCAACTATGGACTCCTTGACCAGATCCTCGCGCTCGAGTGGGTAAGGGACAATATCGAGGCTTTTGGCGGAGACGCTTCACAGGTTACCCTTTTCGGCTTTTCATCCGGGGCCAACAGTATCGTGGATCTTATGGTCTGTCCCGGGGCGGAGGGGCTGTTTTCCCGTGCGATCATCGAAAGCGGACCCCTGTGGATCAAAGTCGGTCTTCCTTCCGCTTGTGTTTCACTGGAGGAGGGCGAGGTAAGCGGCCTGAAGGCGGAAAAGGCGCTGGGGTTCAGTGGGACCGGAAGTGATATCTCCAGGATGCGGGAGGTGGACCCCGCCGTCCTGCTCGAGGTCGCCGGAAGCGACGGTGTATTCATCAAGGACGGCATGCTGTTCTGCCCCGTGGCCGACGGTAAGGTCATTCCGGGGCACCCGATGGCGCTTTTTGATGAGGATAAGCAGTTGGACATCCCGGTTATTATCGGCACAAACTTGAATGAAACCAACCTTTTTCTCTACCTGATCAAGTTCACCAGAGAGCAGTACGAAATGCTGGTCAGGACTGTCGCCGGTTCGTATGCCGACGAGATTCTTGAAATGTATCCGGTTGAAACAGATGAAGAGGCGGGACCTGTTTTTGGCCACCTTATGACGGCCGGTGAATTCACGGCACCTGCGAGGTTCGTCGCGAACTGCATGGGCAAGAAGTCGCACGACTGTTTCTATTACCAGTTCACCGGCTACAGGTCAGGGGACCCTTTGAAAGCGAGCCACGGCGCGGAAGTCGCTTACGTGTTCGGGAACTTGAGCCGGACAAGATGTGATGATTCCGACAGAGAGCTCTCGAGAATAACCATGGGGTACTGGGTGAATTTCGCGAGGAACGGTAATCCCAACGGAGGTAACCTGCCGGTGTGGCCCGCTTATGATTCAGGCGAAGAGCACTGCATGATACTGGGCAAGCCCGTCTCGCTGGAAAAAAGGCTGTGGAAAGAGATATGCGAACTCGCCGAAGAGATACACCGGCCTCTTTTCATGGACGCTTGAAGAACGGACAAGGCTGTTAAATATTTTACTCCGCGGCTCCACAGTCAAATTCGCTCCACTTCCGTTAATCAGGGTACTTTACTGAAAAGGTGTGCATCGGGTTATTTGATGAACGCAAATCTTGATTTTGATCGAGCATTGAAAGCTTGAAATACCGCTTTGTATTATCAGGTTATTTAAATGCAGTTGCGGCGGAGTTATACTTTAGTAGCGGCTTTTTTAATCATTGTGGTAACTACGGCTGGTGCTGAAACGTTTTACTGGCAGGGGGTTAATTTGTTTCAACGTTCTTCACACAAGGACCGGACGAAGAACAGAGCGGTTGCACGCCGAAGACGGTGGATGACAGGTGGTGTTTATGGTGCCTGACCTTCAGAACAGAGTTCCGCGGAAAGTGCTTATAGTTGATGATGATCCGTCCATTTCGAAACTTCTTTCAATAGCCCTTTCATCCGAAGGATATGAAGTGTATGAAGCGTTGAACGGCATCAAGGGCTACAAGGTCGCCAGGAGAGAAAAGCCTGATATTGTTTTGCTGGACATAATGATGCCGGATGTGGATGGTTTTGAAGTCTTTCGCCGCATCAAGCTTGATCCCACTACCAACAGGATACCGGTGCTTTTCGTATCCGCTAAATCGAGCAGGGAAGATGTGAGGAAGGGTCTTTCCATGGGCGCGGAAGGCTACATAACAAAGCCTTTCAAAATCTCCTGCCTTCTCGACAAGGTTAACGAGGTGGTAGGTTAACATCAGCCCATCGTCCCGGCGGCCGCCGATTCATGAGTTCTGTTTTTCTCCTTGAAATTATTGCTTTGGCATTAACTGGTTCTAAAAAAGGTGTTCAACATTCAACCAAAGTAATAAAAAGGCAGAAGTTTAAGTTCCCTGCAGCAGGGAAATAACTACCGCAAGCGAAATTAGCAGCCATTGGGAGGTATTTTATGGCTGATCACCCATCGGAAGAACCGGAGCGGAAAATATTAATTATTGATGACGATCCCTCGATCAATGAACTGGTCTGCATGGCTCTTACCAATGAAGGCTATTACACATATGACGCGCTCAGCGGCATTAGGGGATACAGGTTGGCCAAGAAGGAGCAGCCCGATATCATTATTCTGGATGTTATGATGCCCGAGATGGACGGCTTCGAGGTTTTCCGCAAGCTGAGGCTCGATCCGGAGACAAAGCGGATCCCTGTTTTATTCCTGTCCGCCCTTACGACTGAGGATGCAATCCAAAAAGGCTTATACATGGGAGCGAGCGGCTATATCACGAAGCCCTTCGATCTCACGGCGTTGATAGAAAAAGTGAAAGGTATACTCGGCCAGTAACCGGGTTCTCTTGTCATGAGATGAAAAAAACTGACAACCTGCAAAACCTTGCCGCCCGGCAAGAGATGGTAAAAACCGTTTTATGCGGGCGACCCGGACAAAGCGGGCAAAGTCTACGAACCGGGTGCCCGGCACAACTTCAGGACATACGTAACGCTAAGGTCTCTTGACACGCCTGCGGGCATCCCTCCACCCGGATATGCCGTTTCCAGATGAGACCCCATTCGGGAAGTATGTTTTAATGATGCGGAAGGAAACGAACTTCTGCATTTTCAGGAGGTTGTAATGAATCTTTTCAAGAACTTTGCTCCAGCTAATCTGATGGTTAAGCGCAAAATACCTTTCATGAGGGGCAATAAAAGGGCGAAGTTTATTTTTGACAACACGTTTTCACCCGTGTTTTCGCTCGCGAGGCTTCCACACATGGTTGAGATTGTCCCCTGGTTCAGGAGGGATAAAACCGACCTTAGGAGCCTGCCGCTTAATAAAGACATCGATCTGCCGGATGGCGCTCCCCTCCCGACGGACCTTTTGTTCCGTTTCATAGAGGAAGCTTCGCACCGGACCATAACCGAGGACGGCTGCATGTGCAGGATCGCCTGCGGCTGCAAGGAGTATCCCGAGGATATCGGGTGTTTGTTTCTCGGGGACTCTGCAGTGGAAATATCGGAGAAAATAAATCGGGAGGTGACGGTCGAAGAGGCTAAAGAGCATGCCCGGCGCGCCATCGACGCGGGCCTGGTCCCGATGATAGGGAAAGTCAGGTTCGATAACCTGATATACATGATAAGGGACAGAAGCAGGCTGGTAACGATCTGCTTCTGCTGTGAGTGCTGCTGCGTTTCACGTCATTTGAGGGAAATGAGAATAGACGACTTCGAACAGGTTTACCCGCGGCTGGACGGAATTACCGTCGAAGTGACCGGCGATTGCACCGGTTGCGGGAACTGTGCCGACCAGTGTTACATGAAGGCTATCAGCATATCTTCAGGAAAAGCGGAAATAGGTGAATACTGCAGGGCTTGCGGGCGCTGCGCTTCCGTCTGTCCGGAGAATGCTATCAAGATAGAGATTAACGATCCGGAATACCTTGAAAAAGCATATGAGCGGATTCGTTCTTATGTGAGACACGATTAGCTTTTTTGCCGGGTGGACAAATTCCCGGCAGGCCGACTCCATCTTCCGTGCGGCATAACGCGCGCGCGGACTGTGGTGTCATGCAATACCGCCGGACTATTATTCCTCCAGCTTCTTCTGCTTTTTGAGAAGCTCCGCTTCGGCCCAGTATGTAACAGTCTTCAGAAGTTCAGTCTGAACCGATTTGTTGTCTTTATACCACGCGCCGGCGGTATCAGAGAGGGACTTTCCTTCTGACAGTGCTTTGCCCATCTGGTTAATAAGGCTCTGAAGACCTTCCAGAACCGGAATGTAGTTTTCCAGGGCTTTAATCTTCAGCTCGGCGTACTGTTTGTAATCATCCACCCCGTTGAGAGCGAGGATCTTCTCATACTCGTCCTGGGCGTTGTTGGCGTCGCTGATCATGCGGTCGATTTCAGATGTAACTTCACTGGCGCTGCTTTCCCACGCACCGGCGGAAGCCGCCGCTAGATCAAGTCCCAGTTCCGTTAAGAGAGACGTGATGTCGGTGGAATCCATCTCCTCGGTGAATGAAGCAAGAGAATACGATTTCTTGCTTAGCTCATCGCCCTTTTTCATATATTCTTTTGCTTTGGCGCTATCGTCGCATCCGGACGCCGCCGCCACCAGAACAACCGCAAGCAGAAGTGAGACTGAAATTATGAGAACTCTTTTCATGTAAATCCCCTTTCACTGGAGAATCGTTACCAGTATCCCAGGCGTGCTTTTAAAAATCTATTCGACGGCATATATTGCTTACCTTTTTGAGAAAGACGGCCGCACCGCTGATCATAAGTTAAGGCCATGAAGTTCAGAAGCCGTTTATCCCAGGGTTTCGTCGATTACCAACCCTCCGGTTCCATTTTTACCGGCGTGCTCTGCGGAGTTTAGAATGCGACAGAAAGGCATTGCCCGGTTCAGCAGGTTGCGCGGTTCGGGTGATACATCATATTCATCTTTCCCGGCCCGTTTTGGGAGTGTTTTCCTGCCGCCTCCGACAGCGTGAAGTCTTCTGTCCGGAGAATGTTCAGAGGTTCCGTTTGCCAACCTGGGCCGCAACATCTTCACCGGTTCCGGAAGGACACTCCGGCCGTTCTTTCTGCCAGGGCCATCTCCGCTCCACTTCCATCTCCAGATTTATACTGAGGAATGTACGGATGGCGACGAGTATCGCGAGTGTTCCCAGGTTTTGATATGTAAGATCCAGTGCTATCGTCCTTATTATGTCGCCGGCGATCAGGAGTTCGAGCCCCAGTAGTATGGACCGGCCCACACTTTGCCGGTATAACCTGTAGGAGTCGTGTACTTTGTGCTCCCTTCTGAGCCAGTCGGCGCAGAAGTTGATTGTCGCGGCGCTGATGCCGACAAGCATTACGACAACACCCGCCGAGTCAATGACTCTTCCGATAATATCGACGATTTCGTTATAGTCCACAGTGGATCTCCCGATCGCTGCCTTTATTGCGGCGGCATCAACATGAGATTATCTTCCTCTACCATTAATTTGATAAGTGAGCGTTAATGCCCTTCCTTGCCTGTTACGGCCAGCCCGTCCGGCTGTTGAAACACCGCCTTTGCTTAATTTCTGAGACTGTAAGCACCGACTGCCGTTACCCGCTGATAATGTGTTATCAGGCAAGGAATTGCTGAATGACAAAGTTATAAAAAGGCCAGCCTCATGAAATTATGATTGTCCGGGGTATCCAGGACTGTCCGGCTTGAATAATGCCGGTTGTTTACAAGCCGGCGGAGAAGCAGTATCATAGTTATGGGCATATGCTCATAATTATTGGAGGGCTGATGGCAAGACCGAGAAAGAGAAGGTTCGTGGAAGACGAACCCGCAATTACTTATTTCAAACCACGGGGTATTCCCATATCGGAGTTGGATGAAGTAACTCTTTCCGTTGAAGAACTCGAAGCCTTGAAGCACGCGGATATGAACGGTTTCAGCCAGGAGGAAACAGCTGAAAGAATGGGTGTCTCGAGGGCGACTGTGCAAAGAGTCCTGACCGGCGCGCGCCGGAAAGTTGCCCGGGTCCTTGTAGAAGGGATGGCCCTCGGCGTAAGCGGTGGTGATTATGTCGCCGTCGGGCCGGAAAGGATTCTGGGTTGCGCTTCATGCGGAAATACCTGGGAGCTTCCGTTCGGCTCCGGTGTCCGCGCCTGTGAAGCGGTTTGTCCGGACTGTGGTTCCCGTAATGCACGGCGTGTCGATTCGAGGGGCGCCGGCAAACGTAAATATTCTGCCGGCCGGCATGGGTGCTGTGGAAGCGGCAGAGGAAGTCTGCAAGGAGATTTAGAACTCGCGAAAGGGGATGCATAAGTGGAAGACCTTAACAAGAATGGACCGGAGGCTGAAAACAGTTTCAAGCCGGCCGGGCCTCCGAAGTTTCAGCTGGGTGAAGGCAGCGAGATAAAGAAAATCATCGCGGTGATGAGCGGGAAGGGTGGCGTAGGGAAATCGGCGGTTACCGTGCTCCTGGCCTCAGCGCTTCGCCGCAAGGGCTTTGAGGTGGGAATACTGGACGCGGACATCACCGGCCCCAGTGTGCCCAGGAGCCTTGGTATCAGCGGTCCCATCATAGCGGGGACCGACGGGGTAATTCCAGCGGTCAGCAGGTCGGGCATCAAGGTGATGTCGATGAACCTGATACTCCCCGCGGAAGATGAAGCTATCATATGGAGAGGACCACTCATAAGCGGCGCGGTCCGCCAGTTTTACGAAGAGTGTCAATGGGGGAAGCTCGACTATCTGGTTATCGACCTGCCTCCCGGAACCTCGGATGTCCCACTGACGATAATCCAGTCGATACCACTCGACGGGATCGTCCTGGTTACGTCACCGCAGCAACTGGTGGGGGTAATCGTTTCAAAAGCTGCCAGGATGGCCGCGTCTATGAATGCTCCCGTGCTTGGCATGGTCGAAAATATGTCATACATAAAGTGCCCGTCCTGCGGCGAGGAAATCAGGCCCTTTGGAGATGGCGAGGTTATTGACGAAAATATTTCGACTTCAGTGCCGGTAATAGCCCGGCTGCCTCTCGATCCCGACGTGGCGAAACTCGCCGATAAGGGCTTACTTGAGGATTACGATACGAACGGACTTCATGATTTGATCGAGAAGATATCTTAGCTTGCGGGAGCCGGCTTTGCCGGACCAGTAATGAGTTGGAAAGGAGCGGTAATGAAAGTAGCTTTTCCGGTGGCCCAGGGATTGGTATCCGAACACTTCGGGCGGACCGACGGATTCCTTCTGGTGGAAATTGAAGAAGGAGAGCTTAAATCGCGGGACATGATAAAGGCACCTCCGCATGAGCCCGGGTTGCTCCCGAAGGTGCTGATGGACCACGGGGTTGACTGTGTTGTCACGGGAGGCCTCGGCATGAAAGCGAAAATGATGTTCGAGCAGAACGGTGTCCAGGTGATAACCGGGGTTTACGGTCAGGTCGAAGAGGTGCTGGGAAGGTATATGAGCGGGACGCTCGAGCCGGGTGATGGAACGTGCATGGGCGGCCATGACTCTTGTGACCACTGAACATGCCGCTCAGGAGTTCGCTGGACTGTAAAGGCATGGAACACGGTTCTTAGAGCCTTATGGATATGTTCACAACGGGCGTTCCGGAGTATGCGCACAGGCGGGTAGTTTCCACCGCCGAATCGGGAGACCCGGGTTCAGGAGAACGAGGTGCACGGTGCGATTGGTTAGGGGGCATTTGTCATGAGAAGAAAGAAGCATGGAGAAACGATGAATAACAACGGTGGAGCCGTTGCGGCGCTGAAAAGCAAAAGTGTCGAAGGCACGGGTGAGTCTGAAAAAAGCGGAGTGGTAAGGAAAATATCGTGGATGGCCGCCGCCGCCGCGGCGGCACAGCTTACCCTTGATGTCATCAGGGTTATCCGTGGATTAGATGATTTCCGAAGGAAAGTAAAGCCGGAGTGATTTGCGGCTGACTGCAGTCTCCCGTAATGCACAGGAGAAGCCGGCTTTCGAAGAGCTTGAATCAAGCTGGAAGAGGTGAGGTAAAAATGGCGGCTTCAAGGAAATTTAAATGTTACGACTGTGGGCATGAGTTCGAAGTGCCTTATGGAACAGGGGGAATGGGCAGAGACATGAACTGTCCCGAATGCAACAGCGCCAATATACACCGTGGAGACGGCGACAGGGGTTACGAGCGAAGCGGTGCCGGCCTCGGAGGCGCGAGGGGCAGAGGGCCTTCGCCGGAAGGAAGAGGAAGAGGAGGAGCCGGCCGCGGCCCGCGCCGGGCTTGAACCGGTAGCCGTGTGAAGACAGCGGGAAATGGAGTAATCGGAAAACAATAATGCGGAGGTGTCACAATTGAAAATAGCTGTTTCAGTATCAGGAAACGATCTTGATTCTAACGTTGACCCGAGGTTCGGCAGGGCGCAGGGCTTCCTGATCGTCGATCCCGATTCGTTGGAGTTTGAATACCTGGATAATCCTAATGTGTCGGCGAGCGGGGGGGCCGGGATCAAGACCGGTCAGATGATCGCGGATCGTGGTGTTGAGGCTGTATTGACCGGTAACGTCGGACCGAACGCATACAGGGTCCTCGACGCGGCCGGGATAAAAATAATGACCGGCGCTTCGGGAAGTGCGCGGGAGGCCGTTGAGGCGTACAAGGGTGGAAAACTCAGTTCCGCGGGATCGGCAAATGTGGAAGAGTACTACGGCACAGGTGGGTCGAAGCCCGGAGGCGGAGGCGGCGGAGGCCGCGGTGGAGGCGGAGGAGGAGGCCGCGGAGGCGGAATGGGCCGCGGTGGAGGCGGAGGTGGGGGACGTTGGTAATCTCCGTTGCCAGCGGCAAGGGTGGAACCGGAAAGACCACCGTCAGTACGAACCTGGCATGGACTGCGGCACGCTCGGAGCCGGTGGTGTTTATCGACTGCGACGTGGAAGAACCCGATTCCCATTTTTACCTGAAACCGGGCTGGAAAGAGGAATCGGAAGTGAAGGTCAAGGTACCCTCAGTGGACAGCGGATGCTGTGACGGATGCGGAGCCTGCGCGGATTTCTGCCGGTTCAACGCGCTCGCGGCGATAAAGGGCGATGTACTTGTTTTTGCCGAGCTTTGTCATTCCTGCGGGGGCTGCAAAACTGTCTGCCCCGGGGATTGCATAGATATGGTGGATAGAAAAATCGGTATAGTGAAATCCGGGCGTAATGGCGATATCTCGATTAAACAGGGTTTACTGGACATAGGTGAACCGATGGCGATCCCGGTGATAGATTCTCTCAAGAGTAATATCGGGGACGGCCTTACTATAATAGATTGCCCACCCGGCACCGGCTGCCCCATGATCGAGACGGTTACCGGCACCGATTATTGCGTTATGGTCACGGAACCTTCACCTTTCGGACTTCATGACCTTTCTCTCGCCCACGAAGTGGCTGAAGAAATCGGTGTTCCTCACGGCGTTGTGATAAACAAGTCATCCGAATACGATTCCCTGATAGATGAGTTCTGTTTGAAGTCGGATATCCCGGTAATAGGGCGGATTCCTTTCTCGATGGAAATGGCCGTCATCTGTTCGCGCGGGGATCTTGCGGTCGAAGCCGATCCTGTGATGAAGACAAGGTTCGAGGATATCTTAAAGGAGGTTAAGAGCTTTGCCGAAGCAACTAACAATACTCAGCGGTAAAGGCGGCACGGGAAAGACAACGGTTGCCGCTTCTTTTTTCCATATGGCGGACAGTGCGGTTGCGGCGGACTGTGATGTGGACGCTCCTAACCTGCACCTGGTTTTACAACCGCGGGAAATAGAGTCCGGGTCTTTCATGGGATCGAGCGCCGCGTTTATCGACAGTGAGAAATGCAGCCGCTGCGGTATCTGTGAAGAGGAGTGCCCGTTTGGCGCCATCAGGGACTGCGAAGTATTGCCGCTCTATTGCGAGGGCTGCGGTGTCTGTGAACTGGTGTGCCCGGAGGGTGCCGCCAAACTGAAAGCGGTGGTAACGGGCCATACCTATGTTTCAGAGACGCCGTGCGGAATCCTGGTGCACGCTTTATTGAAACCGGGAAGCGAAGCGACCGGAAAGCTGGTGACGGAGGTAAGAAAAAAGGCTGTCGAAATCGCGGAAGAAAAATCCCTGGACATAGTGATAATCGACGGGTCTCCGGGAATAGGCTGTCCCGTCATAGCTTCTATTTCCGGCGCCGATTTTGTCCTTGCGGTCACCGAGCCGACTAAGTCGGGGTTCTGGGGTTTCGAGAGGATATGCGGTGTAGCGAAGCATTTCGGAGTGGAGATCGCCGCCTGCATCAATAAGTCGGACATCAATCCCGGGATAGCGGATGAAATGAAGGAGTACGCAAGGCGGGAAGGGGTGCAAATCCTTGGCGAGATTCCTTTTGATGACGAAGTGAACCATGCAACCATGGGCGGTAAAGTTTTAACGGAATTTTACGATGGACCTGCCTCCCGGGAGATCAGGGAGCTATGGAAAGAAACAAGGCTTTTATTGATGACGGAAGCGAAAAGATGAAGGTGGTGACATCATGCCGTTTGGAGACGGAACAGGACCTGCCGGCAAAGGTCCGGGCACTGGAAGAGGTGCTGGCACGGGCGGAGGCCGGGGGAGAATGAGCGGTGACAGGCCGGGGAGCGGTCCTGGAGGCAACTGCGTGTGCCCCAAATGCGGAAAGACTGTTTCCCACATGCGCGGAATTCCCTGTATTTCAAAAAAATGCCCGGAATGCGGGGCCAGGATGACCAAAGGGTAGAGGGCGGGCGGCAACACTTAAAAGCCCGTAAAGAGGTTTTAAATCTGTGACGCTTGCCGGAACCGTTTATGAATCGATGTATCGCCGGACAGGATTGTCTCGCTACGATCCCCTTTAGCTTGCAGCCGGGACAGTCCTGACCGGCCCTTATTTCCGGCCATACGGCTGAAAAATTCAGCCCCGGCCCTATCAGGGCCGGGACCGCCACCCCCCAACCTTCGGCCCAGGTCTTTCAGGCCTGGGACCGCCGAATCAGCGTGTATTTTGATAGACCCCGCATGAAGACTCTCAG
>JAFGMY010000013.1 GCA_016927325.1 Actinomycetota bacterium
CTGGTGGAAGGCATGGCCCTCGGTGTAAGCGGCGGTGATTATGTCGCCGTGGGACCGAAGAGGATTCTGGGTTGCGCTTCGTGCGGTTATACCTGGGAACTTCCGTTCAGCTCAGGGGTCCGCGCTTGTGAAGCAAGTTGCCCGAACTGTGGTTCCTATACTGCAAGGCGTGTCGATTCGAGAGGCGCAGGAAAAGGCAAACCTCCTGCCGGCCGGCACGGATGCCGCGGAAGCGGCAGAGGACGGCCCCAGGGAGATCAACGATTCACGAAAGGGGATGCATAAGTGGAAGAACATGATAGAAGCGAGACGGAGGCTGAAAACAGTTTCAAGCCGGCCGGGCCACCGAAGTTTGAGCTGGCCGCAGGGAGCGAGATAAAAAAGACCATTGCGGTTATGAGCGGAAAAGGAGGCGTAGGGAAATCAGCGGTTACGGTACTTATCGCCTCTGCGCTTCGCCGCAAGGGCTTCGAAGTCGGGATATTGGATGCAGACATTACCGGCCCAAGCGTTCCCAGGAGTCTTGGAATAAGCGGTCCGATTACAGCGGGAACCGAAGGTGTAATTCCGGCGGTCAGCAAGTCGGGCATCAAGGTGATGTCGATGAACCTTATACTTCCGGCGGAAGATGAAGCCATCATATGGAGGGGTCCCCTCATAAGCGGCGCGGTCCGCCAGTTTTACGAGGAGTGCCAATGGGGGAAGCTGGACTATCTGATCATCGACTTGCCTCCCGGGACTTCGGATGTCCCGCTGACGATTATCCAGTCGATACCACTCGACGGAATAGTCCTTGTAACATCTCCGCAGCAGTTGGTTGGGGTCATCGTTTCCAAGGCGGCGAAGATGGCTGCGTCCATGAATGCCCCTGTACTCGGCATGGTAGAAAACATGTCATATATAAAGTGCCCCCACTGCGGTGAGGAAATCAGGCCGTTTGGTGACGGTGAGGTTTTGGATGATCGAATTTCGACATCAATTCCGGTAATAGCGCGGTTACCTCTCGATCCTGAGGTTGCGAAGCTTGCCGATGAAGGCCTCCTCGAGAATTACGACATGAACGGCCTGAGTAATTTGATCGAAAAGATATCTTAGCTTATGGGGGCCGGCGTTGCCGGACCCATGATGAGTTTGAAAGGAGCATTTAATGAAAGTAGCTTTTCCGGTAGTCCAGGGATTGGTGTCCGAACATTTCGGGCGCACTGACGGGTTCCTGTTGGTGGAAATCGAAGAGGGAGAACTGAAATCGAGGGACATGATCAAGGCACCCCCTCATGAGCCGGGGTTGCTTCCGAGGGTCCTGATGGAACACAAGGTTGATTGTGTCGTAACCGGCGGCCTCGGCATGAAAGCGAAAATGATGTTCGAACAGAACGGGGTCCAGGTAATCAGCGGGATATGCGGCCCGGTTGAAGAGGTGCTCGGAAGGTATATGAGCGGGACGCTGGAGCCTGGAGACGGAACGTGTATGGGTGGCCATGATACATGCGATCACTAGGCAGTATTTTTCGAAGCTTTATGGACTGTGAAGCAGGTGGAAGCCGGCCCGAAAATCCTGATAAACATGTCCGGAGCAACTGCCTCGGCATAAGAACCCCGGTTGATGATTATTTTCCATTAAGACGGAAGTCAGGGACCGGGGAATCCTGGGCGAACTGCGATTGATTGGGAGGCATCTATCATGAAAAGACAAAGGCATGGAGAAACGATGAATAACAACGGAGCCGTTGCCACGCTTAAGAACAAAAGCATCAGTGGTATGGGCGACTCTGAAAAAAGCGACGTGGTAAAGAAAGTATCCTGGCTGGCCGCAGCCGCGGCGGCGGCGCAGCTTACTCTTGATGTTATCAGAGTAATCCGCGGGTTTGATGATTTCCGAAGGAAAGTGAAGCCGTAGTGGGTCGCGGGCAAGTACTGCTGCCCGTGGTGCGCTTGAAACTACGGGTTCTTGAAGATAAAAGATTAGTAATGAGAGGTGAGGAGATTATGGCCGCGACAAGGAAATTCAGATGTTACGACTGCGGGCATGAGTTTGAAGTGCCCTACGGAACGGGCGGAATGGGCAGAGACATGAACTGCCCTGAATGCGGCAGCGCCAACATACACCGTGGTGACGGTGACAGAGGTTTTGAGCGCAGTGGTGCGGGACTCGGAGGAGCGAGAGGAAGAGGACCTTCCCCGGACGGAAGAGGAAGGGGAGGAGCCGGGCGCGGCCCCCGCTGGGCTTAAATGCGAAGCGCTGTAAAGAAAAAAGATGTTAAGTGTATAAAAAATGTAATACGGAGGTGTCTTAATTGAAAATAGCCGTATCTGTATCAGGAGACGATCTTGACTCGAACGTGGATCCGAGGTTCGGCAGGTCGCAGGGCTTTCTGATCGTGGATCCCGATTCGATGGATTTCGAATACCTGGACAATCCTAATGTGTCGGCAAGCGGAGGCGCCGGGATTAAGACCGGGCAGATGATCGCGGACCGTGGCGTAGAGGCCGTATTGACCGGCAACGTCGGGCCGAACGCATACAAGGTGCTTGAAGCGGCCGGGATACAAATAATGACCGGTGCTTCGGGCAGCGCGAGAGAAGCTGTTGAGGCGTACAAGGGTGGAAAGCTCAGTTCAGCCGGTTCCGCCAACGTTGAAGAATATTACGGTACTGGTGGATCCAAACCCGGTGGCGGAGCAGGCGGCGGAATGGGCCGCGGCGGCGGAATGGGCCGCGGTGGCGGTAGAGGTGGAGGTGGCGGACGTTGGTAATATCCGTCGCGAGCGGCAAGGGCGGTACCGGCAAAACGACGGTAAGCACAAACCTCGCATGGACCGCGGCAAACCAGGAGCCGGTAGCGTTTATAGACTGCGACGTGGAAGAGCCCGACTCTCATTTCTACCTTAAACCGGCCTGGACAGGTGAATCGGAAGTGAAGGTAAGCGTGCCTTCGGTCGACGGCGGCTGCTGTGATGGATGCGGAGCCTGCGCGGAGTTCTGCAAATTCAATGCTCTTGCCGCGATAAAGGGCGGTGTCCTTGTTTTTGCAGAGCTTTGTCATTCTTGCGGCGGCTGTAAGATGGTATGCCCAAAGGACTGCATCGAAATGGCGGAAAGAAGAGTGGGCCTGGTGAAATCCGGAAACGCATCCGGCATTCTCGTCAAGCAGGGCCTGCTGGACATCGGTGAGCCGATGGCTGTCCCGATAATAAAGGAACTCAAGAAAGAGCTTCCCGGCTGCCTGACGATCATCGATTGCCCGCCCGGTACGAGCTGTCCAATGATTGAAACAGTTACCGGCACCGACTTCTGCCTTATGGTCACCGAGCCTTCGCCGTTTGGGCTGCACGACCTCGCCCTGGCCCACGAGGTGGCTGATGAAATCGGTGTATCGCACGGAGTGGTGATAAACAAGTCATCAGAACACGATTCCCTGATAGAGGAGTTCTGTTCAAAATCGAACATCCCGGTACTAGGGCGGGTTCCTTTCTCGATGGAAACGGCCGTTATCTGCTCGCGCGGGGACCTCGCGGTTGAAGTCGACCCGGCAATGAAGACCAGGTTTGAGGATATTTTAAAGGAGGTTGAGAGCTTTGCCCAAGCAGCTTACGATACTCAGCGGTAAAGGCGGTACCGGCAAAACGAC
>JAFGMY010000097.1 GCA_016927325.1 Actinomycetota bacterium
AAAGATCTCTTTATAACGGAAGCCCAGGAGTATCTCGACTCCTTGAACAAGTGTCTGATGCAGCTTGAAAACGATCCAGAGAACCTTGATTTGATTACTGAGATATTCCGCTCGGCGCATACCCTGAAAGGTATGTCGGCGACAATGGGGTACGATAACCTGACCAGGCTGGCCCATGAAATGGAAAACATGCTGGAACATCTGCGGACGGGTGATATACCGGTCAGGCCGAACATGGTTGACACGCTGTTTGCCTGTTTCGATACCCTCGGCGAAATAATCGATTCCATAGCGGAAGACAGGCTGGAGGCAATTGATTACGGGCCGCTGCTGGCGGAAATGAAAGCTATCGTGGAAGGGGAAGAACTCCCTGAAGCTCCGAGAAAGAAGGGGCAAAGGGCAAAGGGGGCCAGGAAGAGAAAGCCCGAAGAAAGCAAAGCCCCACCCGTTGTTCCCGGCAAAGACGAAAGTGCCGGGGAGGGGGAGGAAAAAGCTGAAGTTCCGGAAGTGGAGCATGAGGTTGCGCCAGGTGAAGAAGAAGAGGCCGCATCTGCTGCGGAGGCGAAGGAAGAGCTTCTGCTTCTGGTAGAGGACCCGGTTCTGAAAAAATACGCCGCAATTCCCGGAATGCGCGTGGTGAGGCTTACCGTAGAACTTGACAGCGAGTGCCTTTTAAAATCTGTCAGGGTATTCATGGTGTTCAAGAAGCTCGCCCAGTTGGGTGAGGTCCTGGGTTCCCAGCCGCCTATCGAGGTGCTGGAAGACGAGCAGTTCGACACAATGTTCCAGATGGGTGTTGCGACCACCGAGAGGCCTGAGAAGATCAAGGAAGCCCTTCTTGCAATTGCCGAAATAGCCGACGTTCAGATTGAGTCGATCCTGGAGCCGACCGAAGACATCGAACCGGATCAGAAGGCGGCGAGGCGCAGGGAGCCTACAGACAAGGCTACGATGACAGCAGCGAGAAAGACCCAGAGCGTAAGGGTCAACATCGCAAGGCTCGATAAACTCATGAACCTTGTGGGGGAACTTGTTATTAATAGAACGAGGCTGACTGAGATCTCTTCCGATTATGATATTCCGGAGCTGAACGAAGCACTGGACCAGACAGCAAGACTTTCGGTCGAGCTCCAGGATGAAGTAATGAAAACACGGATGGTTCCGGTAGAGCACGTGTTCAACCGTTTTCCGCGCATGGTGCGGGATCTCGCGAGAAACGAGGGCAAAGAAATCGACTTTCTCGTGGAGGGCAAGGACATAGAGCTTGACAGAACCATTCTGGACGAAATCAGCGATCCCCTGGTTCATATGATAAGAAACTCGGCGGACCACGGAATATCGGTTCCGGAAGAAAGAAAAAAAGTGGGGAAACCGCCAAGGGGAACGATAAAACTGTCGGCATACAGGGACAGGAACTACGTGGCAATAGAAGTCGTTGACGACGGCGAAGGAGTCGATGCGAATAGAGTGTTCGACCTTGCCGAAAGGAAAGGTCTTATTACCGGGGAAGAAAAAAGGCAACTTGCGAAAGAAGATCTATTAAGGGTGCTGGCACTTCCGGGGTTTTCGACTTCAGAAGAAGTCAGCGGAGTGTCCGGACGCGGGGTTGGGATGGATGCGGTCAAGTCAAAAGCCGAGTCCCTGGGTGGTTTCGTCTTGCTCGAATCGACACCCGGCATCGGGACAAGGGTTACTCTAAAGCTGCCGCTCACCCTGGCGATAGTCCAGGCACTAATGGTTGAGGTTGCCGGTGAGGTATACGCGATTCCATTGGGAACCGTCCGTGAAGCCCACGAGGTCAATCCCGAGGACATCAAGACCGTGCAGAACCAGGAAGCAATATTCATACGAGATGAGACAATACCCCTGCTGAGACTGGACCAGATCCTGGAGTGTGAAAGAATTCTTGGCGAAAACGAGCCTATTCAGGCTGTGGTGACCGAAATCGGGCCGAAGTTGTTGGCGCTGGGAGTGCACTCGCTGATCGGCCAGCAGGAAGTTGTCATCAGTTCGATGGACAAGTTCTTGAAAAGGGTCGAAGGGTTCGCGGGCGCGACGATAATGGGGACCGGCAGGGTTGCCCTGATTCTGGACATACCCGGTTTATTATAGAGGCGAAGGTTTTGAAAGGGAGGCTAATGGGAGACGCGAAAGATCCCGGTCAAGAGTTATCGGAAATGCAAATGGACGCGCTCCGGGAGGCAGGCAATATCGGTGCCGGCAATGCGGCCATAGCGCTGTCGCAGATGGTCGAGGAGCGGATAGGGCTTTCAATGCCCAGGGCTTCTATCATGCCGCTTTCCAAGGTGCCGGATCTGGTTGGAGGTCCGGAAGCCCCTGTCGCGGGGATATACCTGCGCATTGAAGGGGAAGTGTCGGGAAGCATAATGTTGTTGATTGAGGAGCAGAGCGCACGGTCTCTGGCCGACCTCGTTCTCGGTGGAGAAGAAGGCGAGAAAAAGAGGTCAGAAGATATAGTTATATACAACTCCGCGCTTCAGGAGATGGGAAGCATCCTGTCCGGAGCTTACCTGAATGCGCTGGGTCTTTTGACCGGCCTGTTGTTCAAGCCGACAATTCCTTTCTACGCTAACGATATGGCGGGAGCTATAGTCGACTGCGTCCTGGTCGATCTGGGCGCATCCGAGGATTTTGTGATAGTAATCGGAACGGACTTTCATGTTTCGAGTGTAAAAATAGAAGGGCATTTAATTCTGTTCCCCGACCCGGGGACATTGAAGATTATACTTGGCAAGCTGGGAGTACCTATTGAGTGAGATAGAAAAAGTTGGAGTAGCAGAAGTAAAAGTCTCCGAGAACCCGACCACTCTGGTAAGCTACGGCCTGGGGTCATGCGTAGCGGTAGCTATATATGATCCTAATATTAAGATAGGCGGCCTTGCGCACGTGATGCTGCCGGAGAGCGCCGGCCGGGCAGGAGGGGCGAGCCCCGGGAAGTTCGCGGACACCGGCATCTCTTATCTGGTCGGTGAGCTTATTAAAAGGGGTGCTCATGTGAAGAGAATGAGATGCAAAATCGCCGGGGGCTCCCAGATGTTTAAACTGCCGGGAACGACACATGCTGCTTCGTCGCTCGAGAATATGCCAAGAACGCAGATTGGAGAACGCAATATAGAGGCGGTTAAGCAAACACTCCGTGACCATTCGATCAAGATTGTCGCCGAAGAAACCGGCGGTGACCATGGCCGGACGGTCAGGTTCAACCCTTCAACAGGGGAGATGGAGGTTTCCACAATTGCCCACGGCAAAAAGATGATCTGAGCGTCCGCCGACCCATCCGCGACGTTTCTGTCGCACTGCTGAAAGTCAACAACCGGATAGATGCCTTTTGAGGACCCCGTAATAATATTTCAACTTTGAATCCTGGCAAGAATGCCTGGATGTCAAATGTTGGGGATTTAGACGGGACACCCGGTAGATCATATATGTTAAACAGGAGGGTTTAACAACTTGGCCGGTCACTGTTCGGCACTGGGCTTAATTCCCTTGAAATAGTCTTCCGCCGCCTCGGCGACGGCTTCAGCGATCCGCATGTTTATTGATGCGTCTGTCAGCAGCTTCTCTTCGTTCGGGTTGGTAATAAACAGCGGTTCAATGATAACGACCGGCATCTTAGTCTCGCGGAGCAGCGGGAATGCCCGGCCGTGGGCCCGGCAGTCTTGTGTGCCCAGAGCATTTAAAAGGTGGTCCTGAGCATGGTTCGCCATCCTGTATCCATATGGCGAATGGTAGTTTCCGCTGGAGAAATAATAGGAGGATGTCCCCCCCGCTTTCCTGTCTGCAGAGGAGTTCATGTGAATTGAGATCACCAACTCAATGGACCGCTCGTTTGCCCGTGCCGCCCTCTCCGACTCCGTCAAGTACTCGCCCCGGTGCCTCATGTACATCACCAGGGCTCCCCTTTTCAACAGGGCGCGTCCGAGCATAAAGGATATTTCCTCCGCCACTTCGCTTTCCAGAAGGCCGGTTATTCCGACTTCGCCGGAATCTGGTGGGAACCCATGGCCGGCGTCCAGCAGGATTCTCCGGCTCTTGATCCCGGTTGTCGGAAGGCCTTTTTCCCGTTCCCTGAGAGAAGCGACGCTGGTTTTCTTGGTTACTCTCGCCAGCCTTAAGAATGCTTCAACTGTTTTTGTTCCGACGATACCGTCAGGCTGAAGACCGCTGTTGTGCTGGAACTGTTCGACCGCCCTTGCTGTTTCCTTGTCGAAGATGCCGTCTTCCTTTCCGCTGTAGAATCCCAGTGAGTTCAACCTTTGCTGCAGGTTCGCGACATCATCACCTCGAAGCGGCGGCTCTCGCAGATAGAGAAAGCGGCTGCCGAGAGAGCGGCTTGCCTCGACAAGCTGTCTCCACGTATCGGGGCCGACGATTCCATCGGTGATAAGGCCTCTTGCCTGCTGGAATGCTCGAACGGCACAGTCTGTGTCATCACCGAAAACGGCTGTTTTGTCTTTCAGCTCGAAGGAGTCCGGGGACAAAAACCCCGCAGCCACCAGGCGCGACTGAATATCGCTTATTTCACGACCGGAGTCGTTTCTCCTAAATAATTTCACATAACCTCCGAGGGTACAGCTACGGCCTTAAAACTTAAAGCATTTATGATTCAGGGACAATAGCCCAAAAGAGACTTTAACACAGTTACTCATAACCAGTATTATATCCAAGTGGTATGGGTGCTGTGGCATAAACATTACTGCAGGTTTCACGGGGGCGGCGCGCAACGTGGGGTTTTTGAGCTTTTGACTTTAGCGAGAGCCTGTAATTATACTAGGGCTGACTGTGCTAGGTGGGGAGCCAGCGGTGCCCTGTACCCGCAAACCGCTACAGCGGGGCCGAATTCCC
>JAFGMY010000014.1 GCA_016927325.1 Actinomycetota bacterium
AAAATCGAGTAGGGGAGTTCCTCGCGGTTCTCCCCTCTCACACCACCGGGCATACCTGCTCGGTACCACGGCGGTTTCGTTCATTTTTAAACGTTTCGTACCATTGTGCCGGGTCGATTAGGTTCTGTTTTGCGAACCATTCATTAGTCATGGCGTATTGCGAGGGAGGACTCCCTGCTTTTCGCCACCATCCCTTTCCAGAGGCTGCTAATTTCAATGCTTCTAGTTGAGAGACTCCCAGTTTTACCAGAAAGTCTGCAATGGTTCTGGTGCGTTTAAGACGCTTGAGTATGACACAACGTAATTTGCGCCTCATCCACTCCCCCAAGCGTTCCAGATGACCCTTGCCTTCAGCTATCCGAAAGTAGGTTATCCAGCCGCTCAGAAAACTGTTGAGTTCCTCTATCATATCACATACTTTGACATTGCCGCGGTTGCGTCGCGTGATTTCCCGGATTCGGTCTTTAGCTCGCTTAAGACTCTTTGGCGCAATGCCTAATCGTCCTCCGCTCAACAGCCGATAACCAAGAAATTTCCGCTCCTCCATATACGCCACTGCGCTTTTCTCGCGGTTGACCCGCAGTTTCAGTTTCCCCTCAAGAAATTCCGTTACCGAGGCCATTACCCGTTCTCCCGCCGCCTTCGTCCGCACATAGATATTGCAGTCGTCGGCGTAACGGCAGAAACAATGTCCTCGCTTCTCCAGTTCCTTGTCGAGGTCGTCCAGGAGTAAATTGGCCAGCAGCGGTGATAACGGCCCGCCCTGCGGCGTGCCTTCCTCCCGCTCAACGCATACTCCATCCCGCATCATCCCCGCCTCAAGAAAACGGCGGATAAGACGAAGGATGCGTTTGTCGCCTACGTGCCGCGCAACCCGCGCCATCAGAATGTCGTGATTGACCCGGTCGAAAAACTTCTCCAGATCAAGATCGACAACAATACAGCGGCCTTCACGCACGTACGCACCGGCCTGTTGTATCGCATGATGAGCGCTCCGCCCCGGGCGAAACCCGAAACTGCTCTCTGAAAAGGTAGAGTCCAGAAACGGTTCGAGAACTTGCAGAAGCGCCTGTTGCACTAAGCGGTCTATCACCGTTGGAATGCCCAGCTGTCGCACTCCACCTCCCGGCTTGGGTATTTCTACCCCTTTAACCGGTTCCGGGCGATACCACTCACTTCTCAGCTGCCTCTGCAACGTTCCCCAGTTCCCCGGAAACCATCCTTTCAAGTCGTGAACAGTCATTCCGTCTGTCCCTGCCGACCCTTTGTTCCGGATAACCTTCCTTACCGCTTCCTTTAGATTCGCAAGACTCGATACCCGTTCCATCAGGTCCTGCGTCAAGGCTCGCTTTCTGTCCGCCGCCGAAGATACTTGCCGCTCCTCGCGCACATCAGATCCGGTTCCGCCTTCTCCATTTGTGCCGTGGCAAACTGGCTTCAGTGGAAGTTCCATTTGATAACCAGCTGTTTTCTGCTGCCTCATATCCCGCGAGACGTACATTGCTGCTCCTTGAATGATCGATTCAGCCCTTCCCCTTCCGGGTACTATGGCCTCTGCTGACTCCTGTTTGTCCATCGCGTCATGTCTCCATCACGCTAGTTCCGTTCCTCCGAACAGCCAAACAGGTCTCCCAAGGTAAGACGCGATTCTTTCCGCCGGGCCTCGCCGGATTTACCAAGGTGCATGTCCGAATGGTTATCGGGCCTCGCCATCCAATGCTGGCTTACCCCACCACCCTGGCCTCGTATCCGGTTTCTGTTCGTCGAGTCCGACTTTTGCCTCCAGCTTCCTTCAAACCCCGCCTCGCGGCGGCGCCCTTGCTCTTGGCTAGCGATTCCCACCATCAGGGCTCGCAGGGGACTTTCACCCCTTAGATTCGCACCATGCTTGGCGCACATATCAAGGACTTAGCCGTTTGCGGCAAGTCCTTTTTTATTTTCTGAACCGGCAGGGTGCGCCAGGGGCGGATAGTTTTATCTAACATTCGCCAGGGTTTAAGAAGAGACACTACAAACGATTATCTTATCTATTAAAAAGATCCAGGTATCTTCTATAGCCCTCTTTTTCAAGTTCTGACTTTGGCACAAACCTCAATGCCGCCGAATTGATGCAGTAACGCAAACCCGTTGGCTCGGGACCGTCGTTAAACACATGGCCTAGATGTGAGTCCGCGTGCCGGCTCCGGACCTCGGTTCTTACCATCAAAAGGCTGTGGTCGCTTTTTTCCACGATATTTTCAGGCTCCAGCGGGCGAGTGAAGCTCGGCCAACCGGTTCCGGAATCGAACTTGTCAGTAGAGCTGAACAGCGGCTCTCCTGATATAATATCCACGTAAATGCCCTCTTCGTGATTATCCCAGTATTCGTTATCAAAGGGCGGTTCTGTTCCTCCCTGGCGGGCGACCTTGTACTGCATTGGTGTCAGGCGCCTGCGCAGTTCCGTGTCATCGGGGATCGGATAAGATGGGTCCGTATCCACACCGGGTTGAAAATCAATATCTTTATTCGTCCATACTTTTTCTAAGAACTGTTTACGTCCTGAGGCCGCCTGGTACCGGTTATAATGGCCAGGGTTCTTTTTATAATAATCCTGGTGGTACTCTTCAGCCGGGTAAAAGGTACTAATAGGGATAATTTCAGTGACAACAGGCCTTTTAAAAACACCTATGTTGTCTAACCTTTTCTTTGACCCTTCAGCCGCTTGGCGCTCTTCTTCAGTTGCATAGAATATGGCGGTGCGATACTGGGAACCACGGTCCAGAAACTGGCCTCCCGCATCCGTAGGGTCCACATGCCGCCAGAATATCTCCAACAGGTCTTCATAGGAAACCCTTTCAGGATCGTAAATGACCTTTACGGCCTCTGCATGTCCGGTGCCTCCGGTTGAAACCTGTTCATAGGAAGGATTGGGCATATCC
>JAFGMY010000098.1 GCA_016927325.1 Actinomycetota bacterium
AACAGAATGAAGGTAGGTATTCCCAGGGCGCTTCTTTACCACCATTATGGAGAATGCTGGTTTTCTTTCCTTGAAACATTAGGCATTGAAGCGGTTGTTTCCGATCCAACCACCACGGACATTATGAACAAGGGCGTAGGAAAAGCGGATAACGAGACCTGCTTGCCGGTAAAAGTGTTTACCGGGCATCTTCTGCAGATACTCGATGATGTTGATGTTCTCCTTATACCGAGATTAATCAGTCAGGAGCCCGGAACCTGTTCATGTCCGAAGTTTCTCGGTCTTCCGGATATTGCCCGTTCAGTAGATCCTTACGTCCCGCAGGTGCTGTCTCCGATCATTAACCTGAATGACCGCAGGTATACATGGCTAAGGGAATGGTACAAAGTCGCCCGCGCCCTCGGCGCAAGCCGGATCGCAGCGGCTGCAGCTGTAAGAAAGCTGGTGGCGGGGATTTCCCACGAGAGGAAGGCGCAACTGCCGCCCGAAGATTTCGACGCCCGGTTGACCATCGGTGTCGCAGGGCACTATTACAACGTGAAAGATTCGTTCGTATCGCTCGGCCTGATCGATCGGTTGAGGCAGATGGACGCAAGAGCTGTTACGGTGGAATCGACAAGCCACAGGGAAGCTCATACTCAGGCAGGCACCCTGTCCAGAGGAATATTCTGGGGTTACGAAAGAAGACTTGCCGGTTCGGTGCTCCAATGGAGCAGGTCATCAACGGTTTCAGGAATAATCTATCTGACATCTTTCGCCTGCGGTCCCGGTTCTTTTGTGGGGGCTCTGCTGGAGGACCAGCTTGGAAGGGAAAGCTCGGTTCCGATGATGACGATAACGCTCGACGAGCATTCAGGGGAAGCCGGACTAATAACCAGGCTTGAAGCATTTACCGATATGCTCAAGCGTTCGAACTACAGCCAGGCTCCAATATTTGAGTCGGGTGAGCATTAATAAAATGAAAATCTCCGCTCCACGTATGGGGAACCTTCATCTCATAATAAGAGATCTTGCCGACAGATTTGATTTGGACTATGTCGAACCGCCCGTATTTGATGAAGACACTTTGAAAATTGGTGCCGCGCTTGCACCCGAGACGGCTTGTCTTCCGTTGAAGGCTGTTCTGGGAACTTTCATCAAACTGCTCGAGTCAGGCTGTGAAACACTGCTGATGGGTGGGGGATCCGGTCCGTGCAGGTTCGGTTACTACGGCGAGATTCTGGATAGAGTTCTTTCCAGAGAAGGTTACGAGTTCAACTTGATTATTATAGATCCTCCATCGACATCGATCAGGGAGTTTTATAACGGTATCAGAAAGGCTTTGCCCAGAGACAGGTACCGCCTGTCCAAGGTGGCGAGAGAGCTGCTGCTGGCACTCAGGAAGGTCGGGCTCTATGATGAAGTTGAAAAATTCGCGATGGCGCTACGGGGTATCGAACTCGAAAAGGGAATAGTCGACCACACGGTAACGGAAGCCAACAAAATCGCGGCCGGGGCTTACTCGAAGCGGGAGATCAACGCTGCGCGAGCCGATATTCAAAACTTATTCAACAGTATTCCCGTCGATGATCCAAGTGGTCATCTGAAGATCGGGCTTGTGGGTGAGATATTTATTGTGCTGGAGCCGTTCTTCAATTTTGATATAGACCGCTGGTTGGGCAAAAGAGGCGTAATTGTCGAGCGTTCCGTGCATATAACCGACACTGTGTGGCTCAGCGCAAAAAACCCTGTATTCGGACACTCCGAGCATGAGATAGCCAGGGCGGCGGCTCCATATCTGAGTTGTGAGGTAGGGGGCGATGGCCTCTTGACCGTCGGGGGCACGGTAATATTTGCTCAGAACAACTTCGATGCCGTGGTTCATTTTCTGCCGTTTACCTGCATGCCCGAGGTGATCGCCAAGACGGTCTTGTCGAGGGTTTCAAGGGAACTCTCCATACCCGTCCTGTCGTTGACAATTGACGAGCAGACCGGAAAAGCCGGGGTCGAGACACGCCTGGAAGCGCTTTTGGACCTTGCCCAGGGTTCAAAACTGAGGCGCGAGCAGGCGGCACCCGGTTTACTGCCCGCAATATAATCAAGGTGATGATCCAGGTATTGAAACTAACAAGTTCGGAGTCTGTAGATTTCAGGGAAGCACCATTCAATTATCAGGAAACAGTTGATCTGGTTAACTCCTTTTTCGGATGGGACCCCGGTTTCCTGGGCGGCGTTTTTATCAGGCTGTATTCAAAAATTGTCAAACCCCTTGATGAAGGATCGTACCAGGGCAGGGTCATCCAGGGTCAGCCTCACCGCTTGAAGCCTGTGATGGCCGGACCGTTGACGATATTTGCGCTCACGGGGGCCGCCCACCGCAGGAAAGCGATTCTCGCCGCCAGAGCGCTGCACCTCGGAGGAATCAAGATACTTGATATCACACCGGGGGGCGGGAGGCTTGCCAGGATGAGGCCGAAACTTCTCGGGTCGAAGAAACGCCGGATGGACCGAGGCATAAGACTCATGCAGTCCCTTGATTTTGCTTTGGGCGGCGACCTCGCGGGTGAGACAATACAAGGTGGTCACGCCCTCGAGATCCTGGTTGAAATCCAGAAGAGAAGTCAATATCCGATTGTTTTAATCCCCGTGGCCAAGTCTTTCAACCAGAGGACGTCAAGCGCTCCACCCACTTC
>JAFGMY010000099.1 GCA_016927325.1 Actinomycetota bacterium
CAGGGAAGCGGCGGCACCTCGCAGTCAATGTCCAACAGCGAGCGCAACTGCCTGGGGGTAGAGCTCTGCATGGCCAACGGGGAGGAGATACTCCACATGGGTTCTCCCGGTACCCCCAACGCCGGGTGGTTCTGCGGTGACGGCCCTGGGCCTTCCCTCCGCGGAATGATGAGGGGCGCGATTGGAAACGCCGGCGGGCACGGCGTTTACACCAAGTGCGGCATGAAATGTTATCCGTGGTACCTGCCGCCGTTCAGGTGCGAGGGCAGCCCCCCGTTTTTTGACGCCCAGCCTATGAAGAACTATACGCTCAGGACTGCATTCTGGCCCGACTGGGACTCCGAGTGCGATGCTCTCTACCGCGTTGGTGAGTCTGAGCTGACCGACTACTGCGCGCGGCTTGGCCCGGGAGCTTACGAAGAGGCTGCTTCGTGCACCAACGAAGAGTACATGAGCATGGTGGACAGCAAGATCTTCCGTAATACCCTTCCCAAGGGAGCATGGACCTTCTCGATAGCCGCCAGCTGCGAAGAGGAGCACGACGTCAGGCTGAAAACCCTTGAGAAGATAGTCGACGACACAGGCGGTATTATTATCGATCCGATAGACATGGGCAACGACTCCTTCCAGCTTGTCTTCCAGACGGCTATCAGGGGATGCTATATCTTCAAGGCCGCGTTCATGCCGACCGGTTCCTGGTGCTGTTTCCCGCCGATGAGCTATGAGACGATCGACAATCTCTGGAAAGTGAACCAGCCGATAAACGAACAGATCAAGAAGGAGCTGATCGCAACCGAGGCGATAGAGGACGACTACTTCGATAACGTGTACGCCAGCCTTGACGAGCACAGCCACTTCGGCCATGACGAGTCCCCTTATCACCTCGACCTCTGGGAGCCGAAAGGCGCGGACTTGATGGGATACGCCATAGGGGCGATAGAGGGAATGAAGAAGTTCGTGCCTCTCGTATACACGCCTATTCCGACAACCGGGAGCGGTATCGGTGTATACGCATCGTACATCGGCAAAATATACGAACTCCTGGATCCATATCACGTGATGGACGCACCGCAGGCGATGTTCGGCATCGTAAGAAGCCTTAACGATATCGACGAACTCGAAGAGGCAAAACCGAAGGTCAACGCGTAAGCCGCGGATCAAAACCTGGAAGCCGTCCCCGGATAAGAACGGCCCGCACGAAGCGGGCCGTTTTCCTTCCCTCGCGCAACACTCATAATTTTCATTTACCGTGATCCTGAATTCCAGGTTGAAGGTGCAGAAACAGACAAATCGGCCTCTGGGCAAACCGCCGCCTGTCTTCAGCGCCGGGCCAGGGCGGTTCCGCCGGTATTAGAAGATTTGTAGACGAATATTAAGTAATTAACGACTTCCATCAATATTTTTTCAATTCAGGAAGTATCTTCATTTAATGTATAAAAAATAGCATTACGATACGCTTTTTGACTTGACAGAAAGCCCCAAGGCTGAAAGACTTGCATTTCCAGGATAGCTTGTTTTTCCACCACTGGAGGCTCTGATTGGGTTCCGGAACTATTAACAAGTTGATTGATCGTCCACCATCTTTTTGCACGGAATCCAGGGTGCGAAAATATCTCGGGACTCCAGTTTCTTTTTCATTGAACCACGGGACCGGCTCTTATCGCGTCAGCATGAACGCACAATATTTTTCCTTCACATATGCGTGTGACAATACTTAATTGGCTTCAGGGTATGTTTATTTGATTTGAATAAGAATGGAGGTGCATTGTTGGAGTTTAGAACACTGTGCCTGAAACAGGTCTTTTGACAGTTAATCTCGCGCATGTGAAAAGATTCAGAAAAATAATTTCGGTTATCAGTTCCCTGCCGGAATCCGTCCCCTTCGGGGTCTATATTTAAGGCGGGACATGTCGTGTAGTCAGTACATTAAACGGAGGAGGAGTTTCATGAGTTACGACGCAATCATCATCGGAGCCGGACTGGGCGGATGCGCGGCCGGATGCGCTCTTGCCGGTGCCGGGAAGAAAGTTCTTATCCTTGAAAGGATGAACGTTGTTGGTGGAAGATGCTCCACCCAGGAAAGAGAGGGCTTCAAGCTGGACATGGGAAGCCATATGGTCATAGGTTCCGACCATGGTTCCTTCGAAGACGCCCTTAGCCGGGTGGGCAAGCAAGGCAGCGTAAAGTGGCACTATTTCAACAAGCTGTTTATCGGGCACGAGGATGTCAAGATAGATTTTAACGGCAGCAACATTGTCATCTCCGGAATGGACAAGGAAGACATTGAAGTATATGCCGCCAGTGGCATGCAGGAAATGATGAAACTCATGCCCGGCGAGCTTATGAATATGGGCCTGGGAATGATGGGTCAGATGATGCCGATGGTAAGCGCGATGGTAGCGCCTATCGCCGAGCAATTCGATAATGTATCGATCAAGGATTTTATGGACCAGTACATGAAGTGGACCATGGCAAGCGACATCATGATGCTTCTCCAGTTCGCAATGTACGGCACACCTTCATGGATGACCGCCACCAGCGAGTTGATCAGAACCGTCCTGGGCGCGATGGAGTACTACAAGCCGGGTATGAACCCCGCGGAACTGATCGGGTACCCGATGGGCGGACTGATCTCGATACCGCAGAAAATGTGCGAAGGGATCCAGGAAAAAGGCGGAGAGGTCCGTACCAGCTCCAACGTGAAGAGAGTAGTTGTGGAAGGCGGAAACGCGGTCGGTGTGGAACTCGACAGCGGTGAGATTATCAATGCTCCCATTGTCATCAGCAATGCCGGCATCAAGGAGACGGTAGCGGAGTTGGTCGGCGACGATCAGTTCGACCAGTCATACTCCCAGGCAGTAGCCGGCCTTATTCCCGGAGTAAGCGCCTTCTGCGTCAGGGGAGCCATGCAGAAGCCGATAACCGATCTCGAGTGGGGCTTCGCGATTCCCGACGGCGACCTCGTTCCCTACTACCAGAAGTTGTGGGACGGACACGAAATCCCCGATGCCCGTCCGCCAATAATGTTTTCGGTTCCATCCAACATGGACCCGTCGCTGGCACCTGAAGGCAAACAGCTGATAATCGCCATAGGCGCTCTGATGTACGAGTCAAAAGACGATTATTCCAAGATGGAGCCTCTCGCCCTTGATTCTGTCGAGTACGTGATCCCCGGGTTCAAAGAAAACCTTATGTGGTACGATTTCCTGGATCCCTCGACTTATATCGCCCTCGGCGAGCAACTCGCACCGGCTGTAGGTCTCGCTCAGTGTGTCGGTCAGGTCGGCGCCAGCAGGCCTTCGAGCAAATCTCCGGTCGAAGGGCTCTACTATGTAGGCGGAGAAGCCGGGAAGAATATATCAGGCATCGCCACCGACATGTGCACGAAATCGGGGCTCGCCTGCGCGGATTACATAATACAGAACACGTAAGCTCGTACAAGGTCCCGGCTTCCGCCGGGACCTTTTCCTTAAAAACCGGAACACAGTGGTCAGCATCGAGAAAAGGAGGGTCCTGTGAGCTATGACGCAATCATCATCGGTGCCGGGCTTGGCGGCTGCGCCGCGGCGGCAGCATTGGCGGGTGGTGGCAAGAAAGTGATCGTTCTGGAAAGAATGGACAGGGTTGGGGGCCGGTGCTCAAGCCAGGAGAGAGAAGGGTTCAAGCTGGACATGGGAAGCCACTTTGTTGTGGGCTGCGAACACGGTGCTTTCGAAGAAGGCTGCCGCAGAGTGGGCAGGGAAGGCGTCGTCAAGTGGCACCATGTCAACAACATGGTTTTGAAAGTAGAAAACAGCGCGCTTGCATTCAACATGGAAAAAATTACAGTTCAGACCGAAGGCTCCGATCCCATTAAAATCAACGTCGCCGAGGGCATGCAGGAAATGATGAGCCTGATGCCCAGGGAACTGATGACAATGGGCCTCAGCATGATGGGCCAGATGATGCCCATGGTGAGTGCCATGATCGCGCCGATCGCCGAGCAGTTTGACGAGGTATCCATCAAGCAGTTCATGGACCAGTACCTGGACTGGCGAAAGATGAGGGACATCCTGGAATTGGTCCAGTTCGCCGCTTTCGGAACACCTTCCTGGATGACCGCTACAAGTGAAATGATCCGGACCGTGCTTGGTGCCATGGAGTACTATAAGCCCGGAATCAACCCGCTTGAGCTTATAGGGTATCCCAAGGGGGGCCTTATCTCTATCCCTCAGACAATGTGCGAAGGGATCCAGGAGAAAGGCGGAGAGGTTCGGCTCAACTCCAACGTCAGGAAGGTGATCATAGAAGGCGGCAGGGCTACAGGCGTAGAGCTCGAAGACGGGGAAATCCTCAAGGCTTCGCTTGTCATCAGCAACGCAGGCATCAAGGAAACGGTAGCCGAACTCGTAGGTGAAGAACACTTTGACGCCGAGTATACCGAGACAATCAGGAAGCTCGTGCCCGGTGTAAGCGCATTCTGCCTGAGGGCGGCGCTGGACACCAAAATCAGTGACATCGACGGCGGTTTCGGAATAGCCAAGGGTGGCCTCGAGGACTATTATCACAAGGTCTGGGACGAGTACCTGATCCCTGACTGTCCTCCCCCGATCATGTACAGCATACCCTCCAACATGGACCCGTCGCTGGCACCTGAAGGAAAGCAGCTTGTAATAGCCATCGGCGCGCTCATGTACGAATCCAAAGAAGAGTTCTCCAAGATGGAGCCGCTTGCGATGGATGCGGTCGAGCACGTACTTCCCGGTTTCAAGGACCATATCATGTGGCACGATTTCCTGAATCCGAACACTTATATAACGTTCGGCGAATATCTGGCTCCGGCCATAGGCATAGCCCAGTGCATAGGTCAGATTGGCAACAAAAGGCCTTCGAGCATGTCACCCGTGCCTGGACTGTTCTATGTCGGCGGAGAAGCGGGAAAGAACATATCCGGCATCGCCACCGATATGTGCACAAAAGTCGGCCTTGCCTGCGCGGACTACATACTGCAGAATGTCCTGGTTACAACATAATATAGATCAAAGAAAAGCCCCCGCTTCAAGCGGGGGCTTTCTATTTTTTTTGTTTTGGAAATTCAGATTCTAAACGCTTCAATAATTTTCATACCGAACTCCGCAGGTTCTATCGGAGATAATTTAATGTCAATTAGACCGGCACTCTCCAGATGCTCGATCCATACCTCGGGAACCGTAGGGTACTCACCATCAGCTGCCAGTATAAGAGGTATCGATCTAATTAACACATAAGCCTTTTCATTCGCACCGTGATTGAGGCAGTATTTTGCCCAGCCTATCTGCCGGTCAACTATGTCGTCCTGCCTCCTGCGGTCACTCAAGGGGCCCACCATGCCTGTAAAGCAGTCGGCATAGACCAGCTTTCCACCAGGTTTCAAGACCCTTGCGATCTCAGATGCGCAGTCGGCTCTTTTTTCCGGCAATACGTGATGAAGAGCGATATGTGACACAACACATCCTATCGAGGAGTCTTCAACCGGAATACTCAGCCCATCTCCATCTCGTGCCTCGATATCCGGATTGCCCCCAAAACGCTTCAAGTAAACCTTTCTCATGTTAGCAGCCGGGTCTACCCCGATAACTTTCACGCGCGGTAACTTTTCCAGAACTTTTGATGTAACATCTCCGGTACCGCAGCCGAGGTCCAGCAACCGGCCTTCATCCGAAACTTCTACTTTTTCAGCGATTGCTTCTACCGCCCTGACGTGGATTGGATCACCGGCCTGGACGGCTTCGTATTTCTCGGCATACTCGTTCCAATCAACCAATCACTCCACCTCCCATCTGGAAACGAAAACGAATAATAGCATACCGCACTTACTTGGGAAGCGCGTCTCTCAGGCGCGCATTGGTGTTTGACGATATCAGACCTGAGAAAACCCGGCTGAAGTGTGGTTGTAAAGACAATAAACTTTGACCCGGTTCATGTCTTTATTAATGCTGACGCATGACAAAAGACACGGTACACCGGGATTAAACACCATATACGTGCAACACCCACCGGGGGGTGGGTGTTGCACACCTATCGAACGGGCTTGGGTCTACTTCTTCTCTATATAGTCATAACCGCCGAGGGAATCTGTCCCGGCACCACGGTCGTTCCAGTACATCGCCCTCTCACACATGATTTTGCTTCCTTCAGTCATGCAAGTCACCTTTATCCCTGCGCGGCCGGTTATACCCGCGTCTGCCATGAAGTAGGTCCTCCGCGAGTTCGCCGGGATGGTGTCCTGGAACGCCGGGTTGTTCCTGCCGCTGGGGGTGAGATACATAACCTGGATCACGACATCATTAGGATTGGGGTTCTGTACCAGTGTCCAGGTTTCGCGTCCCGCGGAAGTCTGCCCGTCGGCGAGGTAAAACTCGCTGGCAGGAGCCGACATTCCAATAGAGTCGTGGCACGCTTCACCCGTACCGTTGTTCCAGTACATCGCCCTTTCGGCGATTATCGGGAGCGATCCGTGCACGTGCGTCGAGAAGTCCGCCCCCGGTAGTATATCGTTTACCCTTACGGTCTTTCTTGAGTTGGGCGGCATGGTGAATCCCGGAGGAGTCTGCGGCCCGTTGGATGTCATATAAGATATGGCGACATCGGCCGGTTGATCGTTGGGGTTCTGCACCAGCACGTAAGTCGTAAAGCCCCAGCCGGAGGTCCCTTCAGCCAGGAAGTAATCGTTCTGGGCTTTCGTCGAGCCGATAGAATCGTGCCCGGACCTGCGGTTGTTGCGGTACATCGCCCTTTCGGGAATAACGCCGATATCGCTTTTTACCATTATCGAGGCGTCTTCCGCTCCTATATCGTCAGCCATATTGTAGGTCCTGCGTGAGTTTGCCGGTACTACTTTGTCGACAGTTACAGGCCCTTTGCCCTCTATCATGTAGGTC
>JAFGMY010000100.1 GCA_016927325.1 Actinomycetota bacterium
TAAACGATCAGGACCTTCTCTACGAAGTTTCAAAGAAAGTGCTGGCCGTATCGGGACTGAATATCGATAATATAGACGCCTTGATTGACGCTGGCAGTGATGTACTCGACGGCAGGGGAATATCGACCTACACGCTGGTTGACAGCATGGGCGGCGGGATGAAGGACGAGGCCAAAGTTGCCGAGGACGGAATATATGCCGCTCTGTACGCGTACATGAAAATAGCCTCGGGAATGTTTGATTGCGCAATGGTGGTTGCGTACGGAAAAAGCTCTGAGTGCCCGCTCCACTACCACGCGGAAATAATGTTTGATCCTTTTTACGCAAGGCCGCTCTCTCTGGACTTCATAAGCTCTGCAGCGATGCAGTGTGAAGCCTACATGAGCAGGTACGGCATCAGTGAAGAGCAGATCGCGAAGGTCGCGGTGAAGAACAGGCGGAACGCACTGTATAATCCGGCCGCCCAGCTTAGGATGGACTCCAGCGTCGAGGACGTGTTGAGTTCGGAAATACTTATGTCGCCGATTAGAAAGATGGAAGCCTGCCCGGTCTCCGACGGCGCATGCGCGGTGATTATGGCGTCGGAGAGAGTAGCGCGGGAGATGGACATCAGCCCGGCGTGGATACTCGGCGTAGGCCAGTCGTCAGACCTTTTGTATCCTGGCTATCGTGACCTGTCTTACTTGAAGTCCGCTGAAGTGGCGGCGAATTCTGCGTACAGAATGGCCGGAATAAAAGACCCGATTGAAGAACTTGACGTCGCCGAAATCTCGGAACAGTTCGCTCACCAGGAGTTGATGCTTTACGAAGCACTGGGCTTCTGCGAGCAGGGAGGCGCGGGAAAGCTGATAGACTCGGGCCAGACTGAAGTTGACGGCAAACTCCCGGTGAATCCATCCGGAGGAGCCTTGTGCGCAAATCCGATATTAGCGACGGGGCTTGTAAGGCTTCGCGAGGCTTCGCTCCAGGTTACCGGGGCCGCCGGGGCACGCCAGGTAAAGGGAGCAGGCAGGGCGCTCGCTCATGGGACCATAGGTGTGGCGGCGCAGAGCAACTGTGTTTTTATCCTTGGGAGTGAATAGCTTGGATCGCTTGAACAGGAATGTTGCAATTATAGGAACCGGCCAGACGGACCACGCGTCAAGACGCGACGATGTGAACCTTCCCGGACTGGTGCGCGAAGCGGCTCTGAGGTGCGCGCAGGATGCGGGTATTTCACTGGGAGAGGTGGACGCGTTCGTGCTCGGCAGCGCGCCGGAAGTTTTTGAAGGGGTAAACCAGCCGGAGCAGTGGCTTGTCGAGGCACTGGGTGGACAGTTCAAGCCGATGATGAGATTACACACCGGTGGGACCGTAGGCGCGTCAACCGGTATCTGCGCCTGCTTTCATATAGCGTCCGGCCTCTATGACAAGGTCATGGCCGTCAGTTACGAGAAGCTTTCGGACGGAGTCGCGCAGTACGGCCTGTCACTATGCTACGATCCATTATGGGGCCGGGACTTCGCGGCCGGCGCCCCGGCTCTGGCCGCGCTTCAGGCGCGGGAGTATATGGCGCGATTCCCGTACATTACCGAAGAGCATTTTGCCCGTGTCGCGGTGAAGGACCGGGCAAACGCGATGCTCAATAAGTATGCCCACGTTAAGAAAGAGTTAACCCTGGAAGAAGTGATGAGTTCGGCTTATGTGTCAACCCCTCTTAAGATGCACGATTGCTGCCCCACTACAGACGGAGCCGCGGCCATCCTGTTTTCATCGGAGGAAGTGGCGAGGAAGAAAAGCGATAACCCGGCCTGGGTCCATGCTGTGTCGACATGCGCCGAGGGGGCTTATTATCCCGGAATGGACATTGTAAGGCCGCGTGCGCTGCTCAAAGCGACCAGGGAACTGTACGACCGCGCGGGAATCAGCGAGCCTTTAAAAGACCTCGACATGGCCGAGTTGTACTGCGCTTTTTCTCCACAAGAGTACATCTGGCTTGAAGCTGTAGGGCTGGCCGAAGAGGGAAGGGCTGTTGACCTTATAGAAAGTGGAAAAACCGCAATAAACGGAGAGTTCCCCATAAACCCGTCGGGGGGAGTTCTGTCAACAAACCCAATCGGCGCATCCGCCCTGATCAGGCAGGTTGAGTGCGCTTTGCAGGTCACCGGGAGGGCGGGAGAGCATCAGGTTCCAGGGGTCAAGAAAGCTCTTGCCCATTCATGGGGCGGGTGGCTGCAGTTCTATTCGTTAATGATTGTCGGATCGGAACCGCCGGCCGGCTGAAACGCGCTCGGATTTTTGAAAGAGGTGATCTACCCTGATGAAAAGGGTGGTTGAGGCAAGAACTCTTAAAGCGAAGATTGAGTGTCCCTATCGGTGGTCGACCGGCAGGGCTATAGGCTCGTTCCTTACTGAACTCAGGGACGGCAGGCGCATTGTAGGGCTGAGATGTGACAGGTGCGGCAAAACGATTGTTCCGCCCCAGGATTATTGTATATACTGTGCCGACGAGCTGGATGAATGGGTGGAAGTCTCAGACCAGGGGGAAGTTACAACATTCACCGAAGTCAAGATGGATTTTCCGAACAGTCCGCTCGAACCGCCGTTCGCGTATATTGTGGTAAAGCTGGACGGTGCCGATACCGGTCTGGCCCATCTTGCCAGGAACCCTGAGGGCATAGTGGTCGGCTCAAGGGTCAGGGCCGTATGGAAAGAACTCAGGGAAGGCAGCATCCGGGACATAGACTATTTTGAGCTGGTGAAGTAAAAGAGCTTCAAAGGAATAATTCATGGGAATAGAAGTCAGGAACAACATCAAGGAAATCCGAGGCAAGTGGGAGATGCCTTTCGAGTACTCTTACGGCCAGTATTACCCTATTTTTTACGACCACATGAAAGAGGGGGAAATCTGGACGGTAAGGTGCTCGAAGTGCCAGAGGGCTTTCCTGCCTCCCAGGCCGTACTGCGGAAACTGTTTCGAGGACGTTGAAGAGGAGTGGGTGAAGCTTTCCGACGAAGGGTCTGTGCGCAGCTACACGGTTGTGCGAATGCCGTACAGCGGTCAGCCGACACAGCCGCCATACTGCTACATTCTGGTTGTTCTTGACGGTTGTTCGAACGAGTTCCATCACCTTCTGGGGGAGGCGGATCCTTCCCAGATAAAGGTGGGGATGAGGGTAAAAGCGGTCTGGAGGCCTGAAGAAGAACGCACTGGGAGCGTCCACGATATCAAGTATTTCAAGCCGATATAAGAACGGCGGCTTGCTGTCACGACGCGGATGTTGGTGATCGAAGGGAGAAAACATGGCAGACAACTACGATGCGATTGTAATCGGAGCGGGACTCGCCGGGATGGGCGCGGCCGCTCTGCTTCAGAGAGGCGGAATGAACACTCTTTTGATAGAGAAGGAACCCAAGCCCGGGGGCCGTACAGGTTACTTTGATCTGGAAGGCGGCTGGCGCGTGGATATAGGTTTGCACCTGCTCGAACTGGGAGACGCTTCCGCTCTCCACCGGATGATCCAGGCGGCGGGCAAAGAAGTCAAGTGGGCAAAGTTCAGCGAAGATGTTGGTGTTTTCCAGGACGGGAAATGGCAAGACCAGGCAGCCCTTCTTTCACTGTCGAAGGAAGATCTTGACGAATTGAAAGCGATGATGAAGCGCATTGCGACAATGGATGACGCCGAAATCGAGTCGAACGACCTTACGGGTTGGGGTGACTGGCTGGCCCGGAACACGAAGTCCACGGTTATCCGTCATCTTTTCGAAGTGAACGGCATGATCATGACTACGGTGCCGGATCCGATGGAGATGGCGGCCGGCGAGGTTCTTTTTATCGCAAGGGACAGCTTGACAAACAAGAGGCAGTTCCTGTCAGCCGCTTACCCGGTAGGCGGAATGGCCGGCGTAGTTGACCCTCTGGTCGAGTCTTTCAAGGAAGCCGGCGGGACTCTCATGTGCGGCACGACCGTTGATTCGGTGCTGATTGACAACCGAAAGACCAGGGGTGTGGCAATCAAGAAAAAGAGCCTTTCGCCCTATTCCGACTGGTGGTACATGCCCGATAACGAGGTTATCGAGGCCCCGGTTGTGCTCTGCGCACTTCCAATGTGGAGCCTTGATGCAATACTGGATGTAAATCCCGCAACTTCACCGATGCCACACTGGTGGATAAAGAGGTTTGAGGATATGAAGCTTGAGACCACCGGGCTGATCGGACACGTTGTCGGCTTGAAAGAGCCGGTATACGACAAGCCGAACTTCCTGTCGGTACTCGAGCTCGAGAAGACCAGGATGCCCTTCCAGGCATTTGTTCCCTCCGCTTTCGATCCCGGCGTAGCCCCCGAGGGCAAGTCGATTCTTGCTACGGACTGTGTTGTCGAGCCCGACCAGATCTTCGACACATTTGAACTCGGCCGCCTGTTGAAGAGTATGTGGGAAGATACAAAGATCATGTTCCCAGGCATCGAGGACAAGATAGAGTGGATATACGAGTACAAGTGTGTAGGATGCGACGGCCTGGCCAGGAAACCCGGGCAGGTCGGCAGGTATAAGCCTGATGTTGTCGCTCCCGCGGTTGACGGGCTTTTCTTCGCGGGAGACACTTACCAGGGCCGGGGTCTTGCGGTAAACGGCGCCGCCCGCTCCGGACACAAGTGCGCCGAGACAATTCTCGACAAGCATGGGAAGTAAGTTCGGCACACTGGTTATTCGAGAGATATAATTTAAGGGTCATCTTTTGCGGAAGATGGCCCTTGTTCTTGCCGGACTCTGAAGGCATTCAGGAAAGGTCCGCAGTTGATTTCGGGGGTGAAATGTTAGGGGCAAAAGCGGTTGCAAGGGCAAAAATAAACCTTTACCTGGGTGTCGGCGCCCTCCGCGGCGACGGCTACCATGAAATACGGTCGATAATGCAATCTCTCGACCTTTGCGACGAGTTGTACTTTCGAAGGACCGAGGGACCTCCAAATGAGGTGAAGATACGCTGTAACGACCGAAGCGTTCCAACCGATGATGCCAATCTGGTGAGCCGCGCCGTAAGAGTTTTTCTGGAAAATACCCGCCAGCCGTACAGTGGGGGCTTCGAGGTGCTGATCAATAAAAAAATACCCGTAGCCGCGGGCCTGGCGGGAGGTAGCGCCGACGCGGCGGCGGCTTTGCTGGCGATGGACCATATTTTTGAAACCGGGATGCAAGCGGAAGGCCTGCTGGATATGGCCGAAATGCTTGGCTCCGACGTGCCGTTCTGCATGTTAGGCGGCACGGCGGTTGCATCCGGGAGAGGCGAGAGGTTAACAAGAATTCCCGGCTTGCCGCCGCTCCAGGTGGTACTTGCCTCCACCGGACAACCGGAGGATACCCGGGAAGCCTATGCCCGCTTCGACAGGATTGACGAAAGTAAAAAACCTGACGGCTCACACTTTGAAGAATCGATCAACAACCTGGTGCTCAGCCTGGAACGCCAAGATTTCGATTACGTTTTAAAGAACTTGTATAATAGCCTTGAATTTGCCGCCACGGCGGGAGATAAGTTAACGGAGCTCAAGGAAACAGCGCTCAAGGCGGGGGCGAAAGCGGCCCTGATGACCGGAAGCGGACCGACGGTGTTCGCGCTTGTATCAGGGCTTGAAAAGGCGTCGGGGGTCGCATGGGAACTTGAAAAATGTGCCCCGGTTACTATTGTCACTAGCTTCGCCGACAAGGGCGCTGAAGTTTCCCGGCTGATTTAAGTAGTATGGGGTGTGGCCAAGTGGTAAGGCAGCGGCCTTTGGAGCCGCCATCGCAGGTTCGAATCCTGCCACCCCAGCCACGCTCCCCGTTGTTCGAAGGAGGATTTCCAGAGTAAGCCGGGCAAAAACGGCTGTCTGAAAATTCGTTGATGAGGGCCTCTCCGGTGGTTTTGCAGTCCGGCCGGTGTTTGGGTGCGCTTTCAAGGGTCCTGTGAACAATTTAGTCGAACAGCCTATAATGTAGAGGCCGATACTGGCAATGGCCGCACCTGTTCTCGGGAAAAGTGAATGAATGAAGAAAAACCCCGAAAGGGCAAGTTGAATAACAAGCTCGCTGTAGTGGTAATGGCGGCGGGAAAAGGCAAGAGAATGAAATCCGGTTTACCTAAAGTCATGCACAGGGTATGCGGTAAGCCGATGATCGAGCTGGTGCTGGGCGAAGTACGGAGCTTGAAAGCCGGCAAAGTGGTTCTGGTTGTAGGAAACGGGGCTGAACTGGTGAAGGAATCCGCAGGCCCGGGTGTGAAATGCGTCGAGCAGGCCGAGCAGAAAGGCACCGGCCACGCGGTGTTGGTGGCGATGGAAGAACTGGGAAACGAGTTTGACGAAGTCATGGTTTTGCCCGGCGACAGCCCGCTTATCAGAAGAGAGACCCTTGAAGGTCTGGCGGTTTCGAGAAGAAGAGATTCCGCAGCCGCGGCGGTGTTTACCTGTGAGATGGACGACCCGACCGGTTATGGGAGGATAGTCAGAGGAGGAGCGGGAACCGTGACCAGGATTGTCGAAGAATCGGACGCTTCGCCGGAAGAGAGAACGATACACGAAATAAACGCCAGCACATATGTATTTGACAGGAAAGTACTGGGAGATACCATTAACGGGCTCTCTGCGGAAAACGAACAAGGTGAGTATTACCTCACCGACGTGATTGAAAACATAGTTTCAGGCGGCGGCAGGGTAGTGGCGGTCCGGGGAGACCCGGAGGAGTCGCTTGGAGTGAATAACCGGATACAGCTTTCGAACGTAAACGAGATAATGAGAGAAAGAGTGAACAACGCGCTGATGATGAATGGAGTGACTATCCTTGATCCCAGAACGACCTACATAGATCAGGGGGTCGAAATTGGAAGGGACACGGTTGTTTTCCCGATGACATTTATTTCGGAGGGCTCAACAATTGGCGAAAAATGCTCCATAGGCCCTTCGACAAAAATATGCAACTCGGTGATTGGAAATGAATGCACAATTGAGTACTCATGGCTTGACGGATGTGATGTCGCCGATGAAGTCCTTGTCGGGCCTTACGCCAAGCTCAGGCCCGGGTGCAGGCTGGGCGCAGGATCCAAGGCGGGGACTTTTGTGGAGATGAAGGAAGCAAGGATCGGCGGGGGAACCAAAGTGCCTCATCTGAGTTATATCGGGGATGCCGACGTAGGGCGGGACGCGAACATCGGGGCCGGTACGATTACCTGTAACTATGACGGCGAGAGAAAATCAAGAACACTCATAGGAAACAGGGCGTTTCTTGGAAGTGATACGATGTTGGTAGCACCGGTGAAGATCGGAGATGATGCGGTTACCGCGGCGGGCTCGTCTATAACCAGGGATGTGCCGGAAGGCAGTCTTGGTATAGAAAGAGCCGAGCAGAAGAATGTGCCGGGCTGGCGTAAAAGAAAGAAGAAAAAGCGTGTCGGACCGGAGACTCGGAATAATACAGACTGACAGATCGGAAAAGGACCACCAGGAGGTAATGATTTGAGGGAAGTAACCCGGAAGAAGATGATGGTTTTTTCGGGAACCTCACACCCCGAACTCGGACAGGAAGTTGCGGTTGGGATTGGTGTTGATCTCGGCAAAGTGGATATCTCGCGCTTCTCCAACGGGGAAATATATGTAAGGTTTCTGGAAAGCGTTCGAGGAGTAGACGCTTTTGTCATTCAGACCTGCTATGAGCCGGTGAATGACAATTTGATGGAACTGCTCCTGATGATAGATGCGCTCAAGCGGGCTTCGGCGAAGAGGATTACCGCTGTCGTACCATACTATGGTTATTCAAGGCAGGACAAAAAGACCCAGTCAAGGGAGCCGATAAGCGCCCACCTTATCGCGGATATGATAACCACGGCCGGAGCGGACAGAGTCCTTTCGGTCGACCTGCACGCCGGCCAGATACAGGGATTTTTTGATTTCCCTGTCGACCATATTACAGCTATTCCAACACTTGCCGGGTACATCTCGCAGAAGGACCTGGAGAACATTGTTGTGGTTTCTCCAGACGCCGGCCGGGTGAAGGTCGCCAAGAAATTCTCAGACAGGCTTCGCTCTCCAATGGCGATACTTCACAAGAGGAGGCCGGACAAGAACGAGGTTGAGATGCTGCATGTTATCGGTGAGGTTGAAGGAATGAACGCGGTGCTGATAGATGACATGATCGATACCGGCGGCACAATGGTTGAAGCGGTAGAGACTTTAAAAAAGCACGGTGCACTGAGTATTTACGCCTGTGCCACGCACCCGATCCTTTCGGGTTCGGCGGTCGAAAGGATAAGACTCTCGGAGTTAAAGGAACTCGTTGTGACGAATACGGTTCCAGTGCCAAGAGAGAAAAAAATTGATAAAATAACCGTCTTGTCTATTGCGCCACTGGTTGCCGATGTAATCACAGCGGTATTCCGCGAAGAGTCGGTCAGCGAGATAATGGGTGGCGACAACCAGCCATAATATGGAGAGTGATGAAATTTGGAATTCAAGTTAGAAGCGAAAACAAGAACTGAAACCGGAAAGAGCGTAGCCCGCAAGATCAGGAAAGGCGGGGATGTTCCGGGGATTATATATGGATCCGGAACCGAGTCCACACCCTTGACCGTAAGCGGTGTTGAACTTCAGGAGATTCTTCGTGGAGAAGCCGGGGTCAACGCACTGATAAACCTCGACATAGCGGGGGAAGACAAAGCCAGCCATCTGGTGATGATCAAGGAGATGCAGAAGCATCCCATTAAGGAGATGGTGCTTCATATCGACTTCATCGCGGTGGCACGAGACGAAATGGTGACTATGAACATCCCCCTCGCAGTGCGGGGAGAAGAGGAATCACCGGGCCTTAAGGCGGGCGGAACCCTGCAGCACAGCCTGTGGGACGTTGAGGTCAGCTGCCTGCCGCAGAACGTGCCTAACCATATATACGCCGACGTGTCACAAAAAGAGATCGGTGATCAGCTCAGGGTCTCGGACCTGGAGTTTCCCGAGGGCGTTGAAAGAGTCACGGAACCCGAGGACATCGTTCTTTCAGTACTTGCCCCGCGCCTTGTTTCCGAGGCGGAAGAGGAAGAAGCCATCGGTGGAGTTGCGGCTGAGGAGGTAGAGGCTGCGGAGGAGAGAGCTGAGGAGTCCAAGGCGGAGAGCGAAGGAAAAGAATAAGACTCCGGCCGGAGGAAAAAAGGTCCGCCGCCCTCCTTTATTCAAGGAGTTCAGCCCCGGCCCGGGCATTGTGCTTGTCGTCGGCCTGGGAAACCCCGGTAATGAGTATAAGTGCACCAGGCATAACGCGGGGTTAATGGTGCTTGACGAGCTTCTGAGTTTGTCAGTAATCCATTCCAGGGGAAAATGGCCCGAAGGAGAACTTACGCTGGCGGCGGCCGGCGGAAGGGAGTTCCTTGCGCTCAGGCCCTTTGTTTACATGAACAACAGTGGAGAGGCTGTTCTGCCTGTTGCAAGGCGATACAGGCTGGGGGCCGGAGGCATGCTTGTCGTCCATGATGATATAGACATTCCGCTTGGGGACACAAGAGTGAAAAAGGGTGGCGGCAGCGGTGGGCACCGCGGGGTTTCATCTGTTGAAGCCGCATTGGGCGACAACGGATTCTCAAGGCTGAGAATAGGAGTCGGCCGGCCTGCCGAGGGAATTGACGTAACGGATCATGTGCTGGCACCATTTGGCGCCGATGAGTCCGGGAAGGCGAAAGAAGCAATTAGAAGGGCCGCCAGTACCGCCCTTGAAATGTTGACGGAAAGGCCGCTTTGAATTGAAACTTAAACTCGTTCTGATGGCATGCCTGTTCCTTGTTCTGGTACCGGCCGCGGCGGCGGGCTGTGGAGGCAACGCCGACCCGGAGGCCAGAGAGGTTCTGGAACAGGCGAACGGTCACCTCGAAATCGCTTCTACGGAGTTTGAGAAAATGGACAAACTGAATACAGAATCAATCGCCCTGATGGAAGGCGAGCCGAACGAAACCACAATGCAAGAGGTCGAAAGTATTCTGCAGGCGTTCAGGAGCAGCATGGAAAAAGCGCTGAAAGAAATAAAAGAGGCAAAGGCTCTTTTCGAAAAAGCGTTGAATATGAGTGTAAGCGAAGAGATGAAAAAGTACTTGAAAATGAAGTCGGAAGCTCTCTGGGAGCAGAAGCAGGTCCTCGAGATACAACTCGAGGCCCTTGATTTGAGAATCGAACTTTTTAACGCTCAACTGGCAGGGATTTCAATGGACCGGGTTTATGAGTTGGCGCAGCAGCTGAGCGAGCTTGACGATCAAGCGAACGATCATATAGACAGAGCGGAAGCGAAGAACAGGGATGCCAACGAGTATTACGAGGAAAAGGGTCTTGATAAATAAAAAAAATTGGGGCGCCGTTCTGTTGATCGCCGCCCTGGCAGGAACCATATTCGCCGGTGGTTGCGGCCTGCAAATCGAGGAGGCCAACGATGCCCTGTCGAAAGCGTCGGCGCACCAGCAGGAGGCAGAGGAAATTCTGTTGAGATTAAAAGCTTTTCCACAGGAATGGGAGACGCTGTTCAGCAGTGGAGCGGCGGGGCCTGACCAGATAGCACAGGCCAGACAGGTCGTTCAGGCGAGGGGGGCGGATGTCGAGGCCCTCGAAGAGACGCTCAAGGCCTGGGGACGGGAGATTAAAACCATACTCACGCTCAATGTCGACCAGAAGGTCAAGGACTATGTCGAACTGAAGCTGCAGGCAATAAACTGCTGGGAGTCATACACCGCCGGCAACCTCCGGCCGATAATATCACTGTATGGCGAGATCGTGGAGCTTCTAGCCTACGACAGGCCGTCTGCGGAACAGGAGGCCGCGGTCCAGGAACTCGCGGGCCTGGTGAAGCAATCGAGCGAAGCCCTGAAAGAGTGTGAGGAAAGAAGCAAGAAGGCTGATGACTTTTTTGAAGATAACAAGCTTGGCAAATAGCAAAACAACACTCTGTCGCCGGGCCTTATGAGATTAACTCCGCTTTCCGGGGGTGCCCTCAATAATGCTCATTATCATTTCAATGTTTTCCCCTGAAAGATCGGGACATCTGCCCAGGACAAGCTTAATATCGTTAATATCAGTCTCATATGCCGTGAGGGCTTCCTTGATGAAGACAGACTCCAGGTCGTGGTCGAGTTGGTCGTAAGACAGACGCAAGACGCCAAGAACCCTGGACAACTCCCGTAACCTGGGTTGCCGTTCACCTTTTTCCCAACGGGTTATGGTTGCGCCGGAAACGCCCGCGAGCCGGGCAAGTTGGTTTACCCCCAGTCCTCGCAGTTCCCGTGCCTTCCGAAGCCTGTCTCCTATCTCCATATTCTAATTCTAAACATATCAAGCCCAAAAAGAGCGATCCACCGAAAAATAATGTTGACATATGGTAATCGCGGGAAGGAGAAAGGGCAACCGGGGGAAGGAATCCAGGCAAACAGATGCTGCAAAAAGCACTCGAACTGATTCAATCAATACGGGAATGGAAGATAGCGCCGGGGGCTTTCTCGTACCAGGTTTCCGGCGTGGATACCGGCGCGGGGGGCGAAACAACAGAGGGGATTAATAGAAGAGCGGATCGTTGCGACCGGCGAAGCATATGGTTTATCGTCCATGGAAACAGGACTCCAATGTCTTTGACCACGAGGGTGATCTTGCGGGCGGAACTCCTAGAAGATACTATTTACAGAGGAAGGAAAGCGGGATTTGGAGTTTTTGTTTTTGCCTCACCGGCACTGTTGTGAAAGAGCGGGTCATTTTGTCGGAAAACGAATCGATACGAAAACTGAACGAGCGGTTGACTGATGCTTTCTATGAAGCTTACCCTGATGTCCAGGACAAGAACATTGAACACATGGTCCGGAACTTCATACAGGTGGTGAACGGGATCATGGACGTCGGCGAAAAAGTCCAGGACAATGGAGAGATTGTCCATATGGATGTCGCGAACAGCCTGGTGTACTGGTGCGTCACGAACACTTCACTGGAGGAGTTTATCGAGAGCGGCTCCAGTAAAAACTACAGGGATGAACAAAGAACCCATTTGAACAAGGAAGAGACTGAACACCTTATCAAGGAGTTCGTGGCGCGGACTGCGGATTGGCTGATCGGTCTTGAAGTGTTGAAAGAGGACCCGGTGCTGTTCAAGCGCTTTGTAAAAGGGGCACTTGCTTTCGGCGCGGATGGCTGGGAGCGGAACAGAGGGATGCTGGGTTACTAATGCCGGGAAACTCAAATCGAACCACATTTCCTCGATTGTTTAAGAGTGCTGTTACCTGAGGCCGGACCCGTGTTTATCTGATTGAAATGCCGGTTACACCGATTTGATAGAGCAGTACAAACGGCCTTCCGTGGGAACTTTCCACTCCAGAGAACTCTTTGACTGTGTCATCCACTCGAATAAACCTTGAAGAGTGGCGGCGACGACCAGCGGCTCGTAAGGATTTTCTATCGTAACCTCGAGACCGGCTTCACTGATGTTCAAGTAGACCGGATTGCCCTCGCCCAGAAGGGGAAGGTAAGACACATAGCGCTGAAGGGCGTTCTTCAAGGACTCCCTGTTCCTGGGTCTTGATTCGGGGTCAAGGCCAAAGTGCGACGGGTTGGTTACCGTATAGTTCTTTACCGAATCGATAATTATGCTGAAGGCGTCTTCTCCCAGTTCCGAGGCAAGCTCCCTGAAAACGGCAGGAATGAAATACGCGTCTCCTATATAGAAACGAACCCAGTTGGAGGTGTCCATGATAACACCTTCATCCTCCATCCATTTCAGGGAGGAAAGCGCCGTGGGGGCTTTGCATTCAGGGCAGCGCTTGTGAACATAACTACCCGACAGGAGACCGGTGGATCTTTTCTGCCTGGAGGGGAACAGCATCGAGGTTGAACCGGGGATATCCGGGCTCATCCTGTCGGAAATACTGGAACGGGCCGCCGCCAGCTCGACCAGTATACGGTATCTGTTGCTTTCTATTTGCTCCCATGTCACCTTCAGCGGCTTTTTCTCCAGCAACTCGAAGTCGCCCGCAATCAAAGCCCCGAGCAAGTTGAGGTTGAACGGGTTCCTGATTTCACCGGCGCTGAACTTGCCGGGGACGTACTCTGAGGTTGTTGAACTGCACATTCCCAGCATCGCCGCAATCTGATCGGAGGCAAGAACCCACAGTTTTCTGACCGACTTCAAGCGGGTGAGGCGGTCCAATCCCGGGACCTTGTCCGGAAACGCCTTGAAAACGGCCATGCTGGCCTGCCGCTCCGCCTCGAAAGCGATATGCTCGATCGAAAGACCGAGGTGCCCCTCAATATGCGCAAAGAGCTGATTCACGAAACCCTGCCTGAGGATCAAGATCCTTAGATCGTTTCCCCAGACCCATTGATTTGCGGTAATAGTGCCGTTACTGTTCCATTTCATGAACAGGTTGATGGAACGCGGGAATCCGCAGGCTTTGCAGCGGAACAACGGGTATCCTGTCTTCATTGACCCTCCCTATTTCATAGCCGCTGGTAATCGTACAGGAGTGAAACAGCTGAAGCGTCAACAGAGCACAAAGTCAACCGCTGAGGCTGCGGATCTTGTCGGCTATATCCGAACCAGTCTCAGCGTCTGAAAAGAACGAGATCGACTTTTCGACATGGCTCGCGAGCTCAGGCAAATCTTCTACCTTGAGGTTCTCGGGAGAAACCCCGATAAGCGCGCAGTTTTTCTTTATTGTGGCCTTTGCTATGAAGTCGCCGACAACTGCGGTTAAGACTTTTTCCACCTGTCGGGCTAAATTGTTGGCCAAGTCGGGCCTCCCTGCTAAGTCCCTCGTCAAAACAACCAGAAAAATCTAAAACTAAAACCCCTCAATTGCCGAGTATGTCTAGCTTAGCAATATACTTCGCTGCGGGCAACACCAAACGATACCGGTTCTCCGGTTCTTTTCATGTATCGGCAGAAACACGGCCCGAATTAACATATCGTCCGCAAGGCCATCACCAAACATCCTGGTGTGGGAATGGAACGGCTTGCTCCGGGAACGAATCGGAGCGGTACCTTCATTGATAACGGGTCAGGTGAATAGTAGTTGCGCGGCAATGCAATTTGCCGAGCAGATGGTTTCGGGTGAAGGCTTCAATTTAGTATGATGCTGATAGTAGTCTGTCCACGGCCGACATTCCGGTTTGTCCGTACGGCGTGGATACCAGGATTGGTGCTTTTATGGACGACGTTGCCCGGAAAATATTAGGGAAGTTCCTGAAATCGGAGATCGCTGAAGGAATTGCAGGCATTGCCGCTGCGGGAGAAGGCGATATCTACGTGGCGCCTGCGCTGTCCGGGCTTGCGGTTTCCCTCATCCACAGGATTTCTCCCGGCCCGATGGTTGTGTTTGTTGACGGCAGTGTCCGGGATTTCGCGGATGAAACGGGATACTACGCTTCAGGCGAACTGTTTCACCTGCCCGGGAAAGGACCTTCGGGGGATCTATTCAGGCCTTATGACGAAGCCGTGGGGAAAAGGATCAGGGCGGCGCAGGCTTTGCGGAAAGGAAAAGTCGTCGTGGCCGGGGTGGAAGTGATGATGGAAGGGCTGCCCGGATTGCCTCCTGAACCATGGCCCATTACCGTTGCGCCCGGATACGAGATCGGTCTTGGGAACCTCTTGAAGTATCTCGTAGAAGGGGGATACCGGCGGGAATACATAGTAGAGGGCTGGGGCCGTTTCGCGCTCAGGGGAGGCGTCCTGGACATATTCCCTTCCACCGCGGTAAGACCGGTGAGGATTGAGCTTTACGGAGACAAGGTTGAGTCACTTCGTGAATTCAATATTGTGACCCAGAGATCCCTGGATGAAATCGGAACGGTCGATATATTCCCCGCACGGGACCCGGTTGCCCCCTGCGGCCGGGAGGCGTCGGTCGGAAAATACAAGGTAATCGCGGTTAACCCCGCCGGCCTGGAATCGAAAGCAAGGGAGCTGTTCCCCGGCCTTTGCGACGGGGGTGAGGCCGGCGGCATGTTAAACGGCTGGGGCAAAGTCCTGCGCCTGGAAACACTTGCGACCCCTACGGGAGCTTCTCCGGGCCTGCCCGGGAAAGCCGCTGGCGAGTTTTTTGGAAATGTCAATTCGGCGGTCGACCATCTTGCGGGCCTTGCCGGCGAGGGTTACGAGGTGTGTTTAGTGCTGGAGGGCGCCGGGCAGAGAGACCGGTTCCTGGAGATCTGGGACGAGCGAAGTGATGGTTGCCCGAGGCCGAAAATTGATGTCGGGGTGTTGAGCAAAGGGTTTGTAGTCCCGGAGTTGAAGCTGGCGCTCTACGGTTCCGCGGATATCCTTGGACGGAGAAAAAAGGCAAAGAGGCCCAAGAAAATCTCAAGCGCCCACCCTGTTGCAAGCTACGCGGAGCTGGAAGTAGGCGGTTATGTAGTGCATACAGATCAGGGCATCGGGATATTCCGCGGCTTGACAAGGCGCGATGTTCTTGGTGTGTCAAGAGAATACCTGCTGCTCGAGTATGCCGGCGGCGACAGGCTGTACGTGCCTGTTTCTCAGCTGGACAGGGTCCAGCGGTATGTGGGGATTGAAAACCCGGCGATCCATAAACTCAGGGGCCGCTTGTGGAATAAATCCAAGAAGTCGGCAAGGCGCTCCGCTGAGGAGACGGCCCGGAAGCTTTTCCAGCTGTACCTGGAACGCAGCAGCAAGAGTGGATTCGCTTTCTCGGAGGACAACACCTGGCAAATCGAACTGGAAGACTCGTTCCAGTACGAAGATACGCCGGACCAGGCTCTGGTGTCCACAGAGGTCAAGTCGGATATGGAATCGGACAAACCAATGGACAGGCTTATCTGCGGCGATGTCGGCTACGGCAAGACCGAGGTGGCGGTAAGGGCGGCCATGAAGGCGGTGATGGACTCCAAGCAGGTTGCGGTGCTTGTGCCGACCACGGTTCTCGCCAGACAGCACTACGAGACCTTCAGGGAGAGAATGGCCCCGTTTCCAGTCAGGATTGAAATGTTGTCAAGGTTTTTATCCCAGGTGGAACAGAAGCGTGTGGTGTCGGAGCTGAACAAGGGGAAAGTGGATGTTCTGATCGGGACCCACAGGATACTGAAGAATGATTTGATCTTCAATGATCTTGGGCTGCTGATCGTTGATGAAGAACAGAAGTTCGGTGTTTCCCATAAAGAGAAGCTGAAGAGACTCAAGAGCAGCGTAGATACGCTGGCGATGACCGCAACCCCGATACCGAGGACACTGCAGATGTCGATATCCGGCATCAGAGACATAAGCATTATCGACACTCCCCCTGAGGACAGGCATCCGGTTTCCACCTATATCGGCGAGCACGATATGGACATTATTCGCAAAGCGGTGAAATATGAAGTCGCGCGGGGAGGCCAGGTTTTTTACGTTCATAACCGCATCGAAAGCATCGAGCGGTCCGCGGAAAAACTCAGAGGGGCCGTGACGGACATCGCGGTGGCGGTTGCTCACGGCCGGATGGACGAGGATGACCTGGAGAAGGTAATGCTCGAATTCGCCGACGGGCTGTATTCCGTGCTCGTCTGCACTACTATTATCGAGTCAGGGCTGGACCTTCCCAACGTAAATACTCTAATAGTAGAGGGAGCCGAGCGCCTGGGCCTCTCGCAGCTATATCAGATCCGGGGCAGAGTAGGCAGAGCGGGAAGGCGTGCTTACGCTTACATGTTTTACCCGAGACGGAAAGCGTTGACGCAGACCGCCGTCGCCAGGCTTTCAACGATAGGAGAAATGACCGAGCTCGGTTCGGGAATGCGGGTTGCGATGAGAGACCTGGAAATCAGGGGCGCGGGGAACCTGCTGGGTGAAAAGCAGAGCGGGCATATCGAAGCCGTAGGTTTTGAGCTGTACTGCCAGTTGCTCCGGGAGGCCGTGGATGCGCTCAAGGGGGAAGCGCGGGAGCCGGCACATCTGGCGACGATAGAGGTGCCGGTGGACGCATATATTCCAGGGGAGTATATTTCCGACGAGGAAGCGCGGGTCGAGGAGTATAGAAGGCTGGTGGTGGCGGGGAGGTCCGGAAACCTGGACGGGTTTGCCGAAGAGCTCAGAGACAGGTTTGGAGATCTTCCCCGGGCGGTCGCGAACATGCTGAAGCTCGAGAAGCTGAAAGAGGCGGCGGCCGCGGCGGGGTTCAGGTTCATAGCCTGGCACGACGGAGAACTGCAGATCAAAGCGGAGGCGGACAGGATGGAGATTCTCGAGAAGGCGGCTTCAGCCGCGTCGATAGAAGGGATATGCGGGGAAAAAGGGGCATATCTTGACAAGAGTTCAAAAACCTTATACTTGAGGCTTGCGTTTACAGAGAAGATGGAAAAACAAAAGATGTTACTGATGTGGTTAGAATTAATTATTGATGATACAATTAACGCAAAACATGCCTAAAAGAGAAGTGCTAAAAATGTCCCAGAAAAGAAAGACCGCCGGTGAAAGGGGCGTTCCGGCACTCATGATCGTGGTCACTCTCCTTACACTAATCTTCTGCTCCTTTTACATTACCGCGGGTTGCTCCGGGGAAAACGCTTTCAGCGTTAACAGAGAAGGCATATCCTCGGAGCGCTTTGAGGCCGAAGTCGACCGGAGGCTGTCGACCATACGGAGGAGGAACCCTGAAGAGCTCGAAGGCGACAAAGGAAGGATGCTGCGGACAGAGACAAAAAGGCAGGTTGCGACGGAAATGATCAAAGATGATTTGATGAGGCAGCAGGCGGAAGAGCTTGGGGTAACCGTCCCCGGAGAAACCGTGGGCCGGAGGCTGGAGGAAGAGCGCCTCGCGAGCGGTCTGGACGAGTTCCAGAAGATTCTTGACCAGCAGGGCCTGACCGAAGAGGAGTACAAGAAGACGATCGAGCGGCAGGTCCTTGTGGACGAACTCGGCAAAAAGGTTTGCGAACGCGTGTCGGCTCCCGATGACGAGTTGGAAACTTACTATTTGACCCACAAGGATATGTTCACCAGGGCGGCAATGGTGCATGCCGCCCACATTTTGCTGGAAACGGAGAACGAGGCTAAAGCGGCCCTGGGCCAGCTGAAGGCTGGGAGAAATTTCGCATCCGTCGCGAGGGCCGTTTCAAAGGACAGCGCTACCAGATCGAACGGAGGAGATCTCGGCTGGATTGAGCAGGGAACGATGGACCCGGCGTTCGAACAGGCCGCATTTTCTCTGGCCGTCGGCCAGGTCAGCGAAGCTGTCAAGGCAAGCAACGGTTATCACGTGGTCACGGTTCTGGACAAGAGGGAAGCGTACGCCCTACCGTTTGAGGAGATAAAGACGGAGGTCAAGAAGGCCTATCTCGCGGAAAACAAGGAGGCTGTGTTCTCCGACTGGCTTAAGACGGTATACGCGAATGCTGATGTGGATATCCCGGACGAACTCGGAGAATGGGACCCGGTTCTGGGCATAGTGGTAAGCAAAGGCAGGTAAATCGGCCTTGAAAGGCAAATGGAAAAAGTTCGGAGAAGATATGAGAAATCCGGAAGACCGTCGGATGGAAGAAACGCCGGGTGCGGCTGAAGCAGGCGCCCTTTTTGACGAACTGGTCGGCGTGATGTCGCTCTTGAGGTCTCCGCAAGGGTGCCCATGGGACAGGGAGCAGTCCCCGGAAACACTTTGCAGGCATATCATCGAGGAAGCTTATGAGACTGTGGAGGCGATAGAAAACGGTGACTGGAAGCACCTCGCGGAAGAACTTGGAGATTTGCTTTTGCAGATTTTATTCCAGGCCCAGATTGCCGCGGAGTTCAACCGCTTCAATATCAGCGATGTCATAATGGAAATTACCGACAAGCTCGAGCGCAGGCATCCTCACGTCTTCGGGTCGGAGAAAGTGGAGACCTCGGAGCAGGTTGCCGTCAACTGGGAGCGTATAAAGAGGGAAAAAGAGGGGAAAACAGAGGGGTGCAGGATTGTCGCCGGAGCGCCGGGACTGGAAGCTGCACTGGAAATACAGAAGCACGCGGCGAAAGTGGGTTTTGACTGGAGCAACGCAAGGGATGTTCTTGACAAGCTGGCCGAAGAGACCGGGGAACTCAGAGAAGCGATGGGCCGGTCGCAAGAGGCGGAGGAGCGGGAGATAGGTGACATCCTGTTCACCACGGTGAACATTGCAAGGCACCTGGGCGTCGATCCCTCCAGGGCACTGAGGAGAACAAACAGGGAGTTTTTGACCAGGTACTCTTATATGGAAAATGAGGCGGTGCGAAAGGGCACCAGTATTAATAAGATGACATTGACGGAAATGGACGAGCTTTGGGAAGAGGCCAAGCTCAGGGTTCCGGAAAGCAACAGGGAGGAAAGATGAGCTCAGTCGCAGACTTGTACGCA
>JAFGMY010000101.1 GCA_016927325.1 Actinomycetota bacterium
AAGATAATGTGTGAGCGCGCCATGTACTGGAACAGCCGGGGAGCCGGAACCGATACGATCGGCGGGTACTCGGACTGAAAGAGCGGGGCCGCCACCCTCACGTCCTTTAGCCCGTTCCTGTTCAGGGCCGGGATTCATCCTGCAACGCGGGTGGCCTGACAGTTATCTTACAAGCAGCTTTAAATCGGAGCCCTCTTCCCACACGAAGCGGTCATTGTTTTTAACCAGTTCCGGGAAATGACCGGGAACAATCCGGTCGGCGGTGGACATGATGCGCTTGATACTGTTTGCGGACTCTTTGCGTGAGCCGAAAGGCATATCCGACTCACAAAGGATCATCTCTCTGTAATGTTTGACAGCGTCACCCGCAAGAACAACGGTTTCTCCGTCCGCCTCGATTGAGAGTGCGTAACAGCCGGGGGTATGACCCGGCGCGGGGAAATAGGAAACGCCCGGGGCGATTTCGCCTTCACCTTGAACCGGTTCCAGGTGATGCCTGCTTAACTGTTCCCTGATAAGCCAGGGGATGAAGTCGTCTTCGGGATTGGGATCGGCCGCGTAATCCAACTCCTCCTGCCCCACCATGACGGTAGCTTCATGGAAGAGGTCGATATTAATGCAGTGGTCGAAGTGAAGGTGTGAAAGGAAGACCCTGGGAATATCATCAGGCGCGAGCCCGCGGCGAGCGAGTCCTTCTATGACCGCGGGCCTGTTTGAGTGGTGGCCGGTATCGAAAAGCACCGGCCCGCCCTTGCAGTGAATGAGCGTAATGTTGGCAAGGCCCAGGAAACCGACACCTACCGCAAGGTTGTTTCCTTTGACTATTACTTCGTATCGCACATCTTCCATGTTTACTCCTGACCGGTACGACCCGGAGTGATCCGGGATGCGGTGACCCTGGAGAACTTATAAGGTATTTGAATGGCTACACATAATATTGTTATTGTAACATTGCTGGATATTTACTCAGCCCGCTAAACCGTCCCGGGCGGAACCGGGTATAGAGAACATTTTTATACCGGCACCAGGCGGCCTGACCGCGTGACGCTTACCGTAAAGAGTATTCATGTCCATACTCCCGGTTCCAATAGCACTATTGGTGGAGTTTTTGTATTATAATGGAAACCCTCAAGAAAACATTCCTTTGAACTCTTATTTAAAGCAAGCAGGGGGTATAGTTCAATGGGTGAGGAAAATGTCCGCAAGGAAATATACATTACCGATTTTGACCTTGAACGCCTTAAAGGTTTGATTGAAAGTGCGGAAATAACAATGGGGCGGGACTCGAAGCACCTTGTCGAACTGGAGTCCGAGTTGCGGCGTGCTAAGGTTGTTGATTCAAAGGATATTCCAAGGGATGTAATCACTATGAATTCACAGGTGGACCTTACGGACGTCGACACCGGCAAGAAGATGATTCTTACACTCGTCTTTCCTCCTGATGCGGATATGGACAAGAATAAGATTTCCATTCTTGCTCCAGTTGGAACAGCCATGATAGGTTACGGAAAAGGCGATATAATCGAGTGGCCCGTTCCGGCAGGTAGAAAAAGGCTGAGGGTGGACGGGATTCTTTATCAGCCTGAATCGGCCGGGGATTACCATTTATAGCAGTCCCCATGTAGCGGTTCCGCTTTCGTCAACAGAGGAAGAACGGTTTTCCAGGAGAATACGGGAACATCGCACGGCGGGACTGGTGAGAAGGCATGGGAAGTGGCATGTCAACGTCAGAGAAGCTGCCTGGCAGGAGGTTTGCCGGCCAGGATATCGCGATTGATCTTGGGACATCCTTTACCCGAATTTACGCGAAGGGCCTCGGAGTTGTGGTCAATGAACCCTCGGTGGTGGCAATTAATGCGGTATCCCACTCTATGATCGCGGTCGGCTTCGAGGCGAAGGAAATGATCGGCAGGACTCCCGGCAATGTCGTTACGGTAAAACCGCTGAAAGATGGTGTAAGTTCCGACTTCGACGTCACCGAGAGAATGCTTCATCACTTTATTAGCCTGACAGGAGAAAGGCACTTTTTCGCGAAGCCGCGTATGGTAATCTCCGTTCCGGTTGACACTACCATCGTCGAAAAGAGGGCTGTTGTCGATGCCGCGGTCCAGGCAGGTGCGGGAAAAGTGTTCCTGATTGAAGAGCCCCTTGCGGCCGCCATAGGTGCAGGGCTTTCAATTCATGAATCCACGGGTCAAATGATAGTCGATATCGGTGCCGGTACGACGGAGGCGGTTGTAATTTCACTCGGCGGGATAGTCCTGAGCAAGTCAATACGTGTTGGGGGAGACGAGATCGACCATGAGATAATAAACGGGCTCAAGAGATATTTCGGAGTATCGGTCGGAGAGAGAACGGCGGAGGCCGTGAAAATCAGGATCGGCTCGATGTTCGATTCCGGCCCTGTTCACGATAAATGCGAAATCAAAGGTTTGGACCAATCGTCGGGCTTGCCGGAGTCAATTGTTGTAACAGGTGAGGACTTAAGGCTTTATATTGAAGAACCTGTATGCAGGATAATCAACACGGTAAAGGACGCTCTTGAAAGGACCCCTCCGGAACTCTCGGGCGATATCGTGGAAAACGGCATCACCTTGACTGGAGGCGGTGCCCTGATGGGTGGAATAAAAGACAGAATCTGTAACGAGACAGGAATAACGGTCAAGGTTGTGGATAATCCCTTGATGTCCGTGGTAAAAGGTATCGGTAAGTGTCTTGAAGATTTTAAAAGCATGAAGATGGTGATGACTTCTTCCGGTTACTGACACTGGTATGCTTTGTGAACAAAAGGAGCGGGATGGACTTATTCAAGAGGCCGTGGAGGATACATAATCCGGAAAACGATACTGTAAGGACTTTCGCGGAGATGAACGCCGGGATAACCGCGAAAGATGATGCCCGGCGAAAGCTTTGCGGGCCGTTCACATACGAATGGTGGTACTTCAGCGGCACATTCACAAATGGCTACTCTTTTGTGGCAATTCTCTGGACAAGAAATCTCGGCAATCCTTTCAAGAGGGAGTGTACAAAGCAGTTCTCCATATATGAGCCAGGCGGAGGCCTGATCAAGCACCTCGAGTTCCCGCACCGCGACCGCATGAACACTTCTTATGAAAGCTGTGATGTAAGCATTGATGAATGTTTTATGAGGGGAGGTCCTGATTCCTACGAAGTGCACATCGAGGTCGATGGCGATTGGGTGGATCTGAAGTTCGAATCGATTGTCCCGGGCTGGAAGAAGGGCTCCAGCGAGTTTTACTTTCCTTTGCCTAAATACAACAGCATGGGCTGGATGGTAGCTCAGCCTGCGGCGAAGGTGACCGGCAGAATGCGGGCAGGGGGTCGTGAAATGGATGTCGAAGGTACCGGTTACCACGATCACAACTGGGGCGAAGGCCCCATGATGAACCTTATAGACAACTGGCACTGGGGCCATGTACTGCATGACAACGTGGTGATTGCCTGGGCCGATATAATGCTATCCAAAATCTTCGACTACGAGCACGTGGGCGCGTTTTTCCTCAACATAGACGGTAAGTTCGTTTACGAGGCTATGGAGCTAGACGTAAGCTACGACGACTGGACGAAAGACCCGGAGCACCGGCACCCTTACCCGCGTGCTTTATGCGTGAGGTTCGGAAGCGAGGCCGATGGAACCTTTGGAGAGTTCACTATGAACCTGAAAAGGATTGCCGAGACCCACGACCTTATCGAAGCGACCGGACTGCCGGTGTCGGTACAGAACATCGTCATCAAATATGCGTTGAACCCCTACTATTTCCGCTGGCTCTCGGAACTCGGCGGTTACGTGGAGCACGATGGACACAGGATCGAACTGGGCGGTGAGACTATCCACGAGCAGATGATTCTGGTAGGCAGGAACCCCGAAGCGCTAAAGCTCGGCCTCCCGGTAGACAGGCGAAAGCGGGGGTGTTAGCCGGCCGGGTTAAACACCAGAAAGTCTGGTTTTACAGTAAGCCCCGAGTTCACGGATGGAGTCTCGGCTCTCCGGCATGAAGGGGCTCAGGGCTTGCCACACGTGAAACATTCCGTCCCAGATTTTAAGTTCAACCTGCACGTTTTCATTCCTGGCGTGTTCCACCAGGATGTTGACGGCATGAAGCAGGGTTTCTCTTGATCCTATATGGATAAGCATCGGGGGCAAACCTTTAAGGTCCGCGTTCACGGGTGACACCAGTGGGTTCTTCGGGTCTTCGCCGCCGAGGTACATTTCGGCGCAGGTTTTCAGCCAGATAATCTGAAGCACCGGGTCTTTTGTGCCCTCAGTTCCTGCCGCTTCATCTTCCATCTCCAGGTCCACCCATGGAGACAACAGGATGGCTGCCCCGGGAAGCTGCCAGCCGGAGTCTCTCAAAGAAGTGAGCGTAGCGATTGCGAGGCCTCCTCCCGCGGAGTCACCTCCTATGACGATGTTCTCCGGTTTATAACCCTGGTCAAGAAGCCACTTGTATGAGCTGACAGTGTCCTCCAGCGCGGCCGGAAACTTATTCTCCGGGGCCAGGCGGTATTCGATGAGCAGTGACTTGCAGCCCGCTTCCCTGGCGATGCGTGAAACCATTTTCTTGTGCCCTTTTATAGAGCCGAGGGTATAAGCTCCACCATGAAAGTAAAGGAGAACCTTGTCCCGGGCGCAACCTTCGGGTATCAGCCACGCAGCCGGGATTTTATTGATCTTAAACAGTTCGGTTTTTACCCCCAGCGGCGGGGGGGTAACAAGAGAGGCTATCTCCGACATTCCTATCCGCTGGTAAAAGACAGGGTAGTAGTGACGCCAGAACATTGAGGAATAGACATTAAATGCCACCGTGAAGAAACGGGAACTGTTGCTCTGCATTTTTCCTCCATCCTCATTATCATGAGTAATTCTGATTACATGCTGTTCATAGATTATACGCAAACAGGAAAGCGGGAACAGCAGGCAATTATTCGGCCGGCACCCTACAGGGGTTCGGCCCGGAAGGTGTTTCTGAAACCGCACCGAACTGTTCAGACAGAATTTTCAAAGGAAGGTGAATGATGAAAAGAACGGTCATTGTGGTTCTTCTGCTGGCTGTCGTGACAGCCGCGGCCGGGTGCGGCTCCGGGAAAGCGGATACTACTCCCGTAAAAACCACCAGGCCTGACTCACTGAAGGCCTACGATATTGCCGGCCCCTGGATTGTTAAGGACCAGCCGGAATCGCGGTACTATATCACTTTCCGGCCTGAGGGCACCTATGGAGCAGTGGTGGCGGGTGTCACGTCAGAGGGGACTTTCGTTGTCAACAGGGATATCGTCAGGTTGATTGCTACAGGAGGCGACCAGTTATCGTACAGATATGTGAAGGGCGCCGAAATGATGCAGGATCAACTGGTTGGGGACATAACCTGGGTCAGGCGGCAATAGTAAGAAATGGGCCAGTATTTACCACTGTGGGTATTTTTAAAACAGCGGCCCGTTGAAACAAGTGAATGTCCGGGACGAATTGGATTTCCGTTTCATTACAAGTCTACCGCTCCCACGATTTAACTTGTGGGCTTCTTAAAGCATGCCGTCCGAATATTATTTTTCTTTCGAGGAGCTTCTGTCCCGAAGTTCGTCCTCGAGCAGCCGGGTGTTCTCAACCGAGGTTTTCTTGTCATTCACCAGGCCGAAAGAGTGGTCCCTCTTTATTCTTTCGTAAGCGGTCTTAACTTCCCCGTCGGTCAGGTCTTTCACCTTTTTCCTTGTCAACCGTTCCATTTTTCCGGAAGTCGCCTCCTTTTGTTTGTGACTCCCATATAAAACTAACTACGAAATGGATTTCAATAAATGGACATACGATCCTTCAACGGGTAAATATTTAACACCAGGTTAACAGTTGTTGCCCGTCAGGCCCGACATCCGGAAATAAGTTTGGCCGGAGCCAGGGCGTTCTGAAGACGTCCGCCTTTAAAAGGGTTGGAAAGTTTGACAGCTCCGGATCGTTTGTTTTCCCTTCGGCCGGATATATACACCGGGACTCATGGGGTTAATAGAATAGCTTGGCCAGGTCGTAAAGCCGCTTGTCTATAGTCTTGGTTCCCGAGAGTACTTCCGTCAAGGGCACCGCGACCACATTGTTGGCTTTCATGCATGCCATGTGATCAAAGAGACCTTCCTTCACCATGTCCACCGCAAAAGCTCCGAGCCGGGTAGCCAGTACCCTGTCAAAAACAGTGGGAATTCCACCTCTCTGGAGGTGGCCGAGGTGCGTGACCCTCGTTTCGTACCCGGTCCGGTCTTCGATCTCGTTTGCGAGCCAGTCGCCTACCCCCCCGAGGCGCACATGCCCGAACGGGTCCTTTTTCTGGTTTTCGACGAACTGCTCTTCCTTGTCCGCCGGCTTCGCTCCCTCGGCCACTACGATGATGCTGAAATCTTTGTTCTTTGTTTTACGCTTTTCAATGCGTTCGATAACCTCTTCGGTAGAAAAGGGGATCTCGGGCACGATTATGTTGTCCGCCCCTCCGGCAAGCCCAGCGATCAGGGCAATCCATCCCGCGTCGCGACCCATGACCTCCAGAATCATTATCCTGTGGTGGGAGGAAGCGGTCGTATGGAGCTTGTCCAGGGCGTCGCATGCGACCTGGGCCGCCGTGTCGAAACCTATCGAATAGTCTGTGCATGGAAGGTCGTTATCAATCGTCTGTGGAATGCCTACGCACTTGATACCATATTCAGCAAGTTTATGGGCGGCCCCGTTTGTATCTTCTCCACCGATTGCGATAATAGCCTCTATGCCGTGCTTCTTAATGTTAACCATTACATTTTCCAGGCCGTGTTCCAGCTTGAAGATGTTGGTCCTCGAGGTGCCGAGGATTGTCCCGCCCCTCTGTACAATACCCGATACCGAACCCAGGAACAGCGGCTCGACTTCGTCCTGGACAAGACCGCGCCAGCCGCGCTTTATTCCGATGACCTCGTACCCTTCAGCGAAAGCTTTTCTGACTACGGCACGTATGGCCGCGTTGATCGCTGAGGAGTCGCCGCCACCGGTTAAAAGACCTATTCTCATTATTTCCTCCCGACTGTTGCATCGTTGTTGCGGATAAACTGTCCCGGAGTATCGCCGGGTCATTAGTTTTTACTTTTCGAGAAGAGGGATGCCCGACCTCTTTTGTTACTACGATTCTTCAGCGTTTATCTCTCGATTCCTCGTATGAGGTTAAAGATGGATCGGTTGCCGCCAGACGCTTTCTTCATATAAGGGGTTATACGCAGGTACACAGGGTGCCGCACACACACAAGTTGTTGACATATTGAATTTCACCCAGGGTCTATTTGCGGGCCGGGGTTTGCATTACTATATTGAGTGTTATGGAAGATTATCAGGGCAAGCCTGACGGACTCACAGCATGCGGTAAACGAAATGAAATCAGTTGGTTGTTGTAACCTTCAGAAGAGCGGCGGGAATAACCTGTTGCGCGGCATCCTGGCCCTTGCCATAACCGTGAGCGCGGTAGCTTCATTGATGGGATTCCCTCCTGCTCCCGGTGCGCATGCCGACGCACCCGTTCTGCAGGGATCGTTTGATGCGAAGTCCAGCTTCTACCAGGCGGGTATAACCGCTTCTGACATAAACGGTGACGGAACGAGCGAACTGCTTGTTGGAAACCAGAACGGGAGGCTTTACTGCTTTAACCCCGACGCCGGGATCGTCTGGGAAGCCAGGATAGGGTCGAGCATCCAGGGAACACCGGCCTGCTGCGATGTGGACGGGGATGGCAAACAGGAGGTCTGGATCGGAGACATGGATGGCAGGATGTGGGGGTTTGACTGCGAAGGAAAGACACTTTCGAAGTGGGGCTGGCCGAGGCAGACAATCACAACCGGAGGACTTAACAGTATATTCTCCTCTCCCGCGGTGGGAGACATAAACGGAGACGGCCTGGCGGAAATAGTGGTCGGAACATACGGCCAGATGGTCTACGCATGGACTTACACAGGCCAACTGCTTCCCGGCTGGCCGTTCAACAACGAGGACACGATCTGGTCGTCTCCGGCGCTCGCGGATATCGACTGGGACGGTATCAAAGAAGTGGTGATCGGAGCCGATTCGACCGGCGGCCCGAACTGGCCCTATCCACCCGGCGGCCTTCTTTATGTCCTTGATGAAGACGCCTCCGTACTTCCGGGGTTTCCGAGAAGCTCGCCAGAGGTCATATGGTCTTCGCCGGCCGTGTTCGATATGGATGGTGACGGGCGGTATGAGATAGTGGTCGGTACCGGCCACTACTACACGGCTATCGGTCAGATCACAAACCAGGGCAACGAGCTTTATGCATACCACCACGATGGAACCGATGTCTGGAACTGGCCCGTCAACGTGGTCGGCCCTACGTTCTCCTCGCCCGCGGTGGGCGATGTAGACGGTGACGGCGGGAGGGAAGTTGTCGTCGGTACGATGAATGTCGTGAATAACCGGGGTGAAACCCACGGCAGTCAGACGGTCAGTGTAATTGAGACCAACGGCACGATTGTCCGGCAGATAGTAGACCACGGCGGACCCGTTCTGGGCTCTCCGGTGCTTGGTGATGTTTCCGGAGACGGCGTTGCCGACATAATACTCGGGTCTGGCCAGCGTCTATACGCCTGGACCGGTGCCGGGGTTCTTCTGTGGTCGATCGATCTCAAGAACTATGTAGTCGGCAGCCAGGCTGTCGGCGACTTCGATGGAGACGGTAATGTCGAGGTCGCGGTAGCTACCGGGGACGCCCCTGGCGGTGATATTCCAGGCGGGAAGTTCTTTGTTTATGACTGCGGGCCTGAATCCGGGGGGAGCCGGGACAAACTCATGCCCTGGCGGATGTTCAGGCATACACCTGACCATCACGCCACCCTCCTGACCGGGGGAGAACCTCCTCCACCACCACCTGCTTCGGCTGACACGTGGTATCTGGCCGAAGGTTCGACGGCCGGCGGCATGGAGACCTGGGTGCTGGTACAGAACCCGGGTAATGACCCCGCGGAGATCAGGATTACCTACATGACAGGGGAAGGCCCGGTGGCCGGACCTGTTGGAACGCTCGCGCCCCATACAAGGCGGACGTTCAACGCCGCGGAGACCGTTCCGGAAAAGTGGGAGGTCTCTACCATGGTCTCAAGTGATGCAGAGATAGTGGCGGAGCGTGCGGTTTATGGGGGCAACCGGACATGGGCGACTGATTCTATCGGAGTCAGTTCAGCTAAGAAAAAGTGGTATCTTGCGGAAGGCTGCACCACCGGCGGCATGGAAACCTGGGTGCTGGTGCAGAACCCCAATACAACAGCGGCAAATGTTTCGCTTTCTTTCATGACTGACGAGGGCCAGGTCAACGGGCCCGGCGCAGTGATTCCCGCTTATTCAAGAGTATCCTTTAACCTTTCCGACTACGTTCCGGGCTACTGGGGAGTATCCACCAGGATTGAATCGGATAAGGGGGTGGTTGCCGAACGTTCCATGTTTGGCAACGGCAGGACGTGGGCAACCGATTCCATAGGCGCCGACCTTCCCGCGACCGCGTGGTATCTCGCCGAAGGTTCGACCGGCCCGGGGATGGAGACCTGGATCCTTATCCAGAACCCGACCCACCCGGACGCGAATGTGCACATCGATTACATGACACCAGAAGGTGCGGTGCCCGGACCAAGCTTCGCGATCAAGGCCGGGAGCAGGGCGACTGTATATGCGGCTGATACGGTGAACGGTGAATGCAGCCTCTCGTCTTTTATTACCAGCGATATTCCGGTCATAGCCGAGCGCTCGATGTACGGAAACGGTCGCGCGTGGGCTACCGACTCCATAGGAACGGTTACACCCGCCGAAAAGTGGTATCTCGCCGAAGGTTCGACCGGCCCTGGTATGGAAACCTGGATAACTGTTCAGAACCCTGGTGACGAAGAGGTGGAAGTCGCTATTGAGTACATGACAGGGGAAGGACCGGAAAAGGGTCCGGTAACCGTAATGCCGCCTCGGTCCAGATCGACATTCTTTGTGGCGGATACCGTTGGCAGTGTATGGGATGTTTCGACAACGGTTACCGCAGATGGGCCGGTAGTAGTCGAGCGGGCGATGTATGGCGGCAATCGCATCTGGGGCCACGAATCAATCGGGTTTGCCCCTTGATGAAGAATAATACCGGCTAAGGGACTGAGAGGCGCCGGCTTTCCACTCAGGGATTACTTCGGATAAAGAATGTCTGAGATCGCCATGAAAACCCTCAGTGCAATTGCCGGTTTGTCGCACGGCTCCATATTCAGAAGAACGATTATTGCGGTGTCCTTTTCAGGGGAGTAAAAAGCGGCGCTGCTGTAGCCCGGCAAATCTCCGGCATGGCCGAGAAAGCCGTCAACCGACATTATTCCCAGCCCGTATCCAAGGTTTATATCCCCGAGCTTTGCGTTTGTCCACGCAAGCCTCTTCTTTTGCGTTGCGTCACTCAGGAACTTCCCATTACCGAGAGCTTCCACCCAGGGTTTCAGGTCGTAGAGGTTGGAGATCATTGCTCCCGCAGTCCATGCCCAGGAGGGATCGAAATCATCTGTAACATCCTCCAACTCTTTGTTTTCCTCGTCCGGGGTATACCCACGGCTATGGGAGCCGGTCAAGTCAGGGTTTACCGGAAATACGGTCTTTTCAAGGCCGAGGGGTTCGATCAGGCGCCTGGTTATCTCTTCTCCCGCGGCATTGCCGGTAACTTCCTCGATTATCATACCCGCGAGGATCGTGTTGGTGTTCGAGTAATGGAAACCTTTTCCCGGCGGGAAGTACGGCTTCTCTGAGACGGCATACCCTAACAGTTCCGAGGGTTCCCATTTCCTTTTGGGATCTTCCGCCATGGCCTGTTGGAACTCCTCGGATTCGAGGTAGTTATAAAGCCCGGACGTCATATTGCATAGCTGCTTAATGGTTATATTTACAGCGTTGGGGACTTCCTGAACGTACTTGTCCAGGGTGTCGTTCAGCTTGATCTTACCCTCGTCAACAAGCTGGAGCAGTACGGTGATGGTAAAAGTCTTTGTATTGCTTCCGATTCTAACCTTTAAGAAATCCTCCATCGGAGAGCCGGTCTTTATGTCAGCCGTCCCCCTGTTCAGAATCAACGGCTCTTCACACGGGGTCCAGATCCCGAGAATTGCGCCGGGAATGCCGTTGTCCGCAATGATGGCATCTACTTCACCCTCGATAGCGCTTCTCTTTTCGGAGGTTATGCAAGGCGATCCACAGGAAGAAAGCAGGACCGGGAGTATCGTAAGAAATAGTACTGTTGCGACAAGCACACCTGAACGTTTTGCACTTATAATTCTGCTCATGAAATCAGCGCCGAATAAGTTGATTTTGCAGGTTGTTCGAACACGCCGCAAATCATGTCGGCTCCTCCTTTACTTCTCCCGCATCTTCGACATCCACACCCCACTATTTCTTCCTCGAGCCCTATATCGGCGTAATTGGATTATATACTTATTAGTTATCCGGAAAATATTATCAACAACTCATGGGATTTATCAGTGCCCGGTTACACCGCCCAGCCAGTCAAGCTTTACCTGATTACCGAACAGGAAAGCGCCCATCTTGCAGTGAGCACCTGCCTTTTCGCTGCTGGTGAAAAGAATGCAGTCCTTGTCGCAGGAAAGGCTTCCGTCGACCCGCAACAGGCTTAAAACCTTCACCTGGGGATTGATTAGAGTTTGTCTTAAACTCAACAACCGGTCAACGCCGAGTACGCGACGGTTACAGTTTACAACCCGGTGGACGGGGCGGTTCCAACCGCGAACTTTACTTTTGCGGGGTGCGTATACGTGACCTCCGGAATGAACGCCGCGGGCCTTTTTCTGGAGCTTAACAACGGGTCCGCGTCGGACCCTTCCGACTTCACTGACACCCGGCTGTGGGCGCCCGCTTCGCTATTCTCATTCCTTGAAAACGCCGAGAACGTGGAACAGCTTGCGTGCTGGTTCAGCACAACCAATCCCGATCTCGCTTATATCATAAACGCCGCCGACAAGAACACCGCCTGTTCCTTTGAGTGGGCTACTTCCGGGGTCAAACAGAGGCGGGCGGACAGGGCGGGAATCCTGGCAGCGACTAATCATTTTGTGGATCCCGCATGGGGGATCCCCCTGCCTGAGGAAGATCCAGACTTCAGTGTGAAGAGGAGAGAAAACCTTCTTGTCCTTGGAGAGGAAAATAAAGGACGGTTTGACGCGGAAAAGATGATGGAAGTGATATCCACTCCGGTCGAGGACGGCGGGGCTTTCCGGCCGCCCAACCTTACCAGTTACGAGATCGTTGCGGTGCCTGAGGAGCTTAAGATATGGGTGCGCGTCCCGGAGGTGCAGGACTGGGTCGAAGTTGACCTGGGCGCGTTATTTTCTGAAAAAAAATAGAGCACTGCCGTTTCGCGACACAGGATATGGCTGCCCGGTAACGAAATACTCTTAGGTGTATAAGAATGTGTGCATTATTTCGTCAGGATGTTTTTGGCCGATATTCAGATCGAGCCTCACGGAAGTAAAGGATATGATTTCCAAATGAGCGATGCAAAGCACAGCAAAGGTTTTCAGAAAGAAGCCAGGAGGAGAATATCTCTTCAGGTAACCGCGGTGGTCCTGGTCATGATGCTGCTGTTCTCCCTGGCGATATTCATCTCATTCAGAAACTCTTTGAACAATATGACCGAAAATGGCAAAGAGAAGATAATCGATACCGTTGCCACGGTTGTTTCTTCATCAAACCTGTTCAACTCAAACCTTCTGCGGGACATTCAGTCTCAGGAGACTCTGCCGCTGACCTCGAGTGAGTTCTTTGAAGAGGTCGTGGAAGCAATTCCTCAAGAAACCTTAACGGAGACCCAGCAGTTCGCCAACGATATACTGAAAAAAAGCGTTGACAGCGGCAGCCTGGGAATCGAGGCTTCCGTGTACGCATTACCGCCGGCACCCGGAACAAAGGACAAGCCGGTAATCGTGATGTCGAGCGACGATGAATATCAATACAGTGAGATCCCCGATGAGATAACCGCTATCGCGGTGGAAAGCGACGATAACTATAGACTGCTGAAGGACGGAATTCCCGGGATGGGAATGGAGGGGCCCTACCTGGTAAACACTTTCAAGCTGAACGGTGAGGGCCAGGGTGATTTCCTGTATTACATCAACCTCAAGCCTATGGGGGAACTGCTGGATGCGGTGGACACTTTTTTCCGGAACGAGACCAGGCATGTCTATACGGTACTGGTTATCGTGCTGGGCCTTTCCATCCTCCTGCTTATTCTTATCTCGTTCTTCGTAATGGGCAGCCTCTTGAACCGGCGGCTCGCCAGGCCAATTGAAGAGCTTTCCACAGCGGCCGAGCAGGTGATGGAGGGGGACCTGGATGTACAGGTTGAGATAAAACCCCGTGAAGAGTTCTCACAGCTCAAGCTGGCGTTCAATCGAATGGTTTCGAAACTGTCTGAAATTGTTACCATGTCCACTGAAGGTGAAGCGGGTGCTGTTAATATTCAGGATGAAGTGCCGGCGGGCATGAAAACCGAGGCTGGCAAGGGGCTGAGGCCGAGGTCCACCTTGCTTATCCAGATAGTATCTATGATCTCCATAGTTTTTATCCTTGCCGGGACCGCGAGCGTTCTGGTAATCAACCGCTCGATCAGCAACATGGTTGAAAATACCAAGGAAGAGGTTATCGATACGCGGGCAGAGCTGACGATGTCGGCCCATGAGTTCGGCCTCGAACTGCTTACGCTTGTATCACCACTCCTGAGCGCCAACCCCGCGGGACAGGAGGAAGTTTTTAACGAATTCATGGACGCGGTTATGAATAAGACCGTTTCGTCGTTGCAGGCGGAGTCAAATAAGCTTCTCAAGAGCATGGTGGACTCCGGCCTTCTGGGGATTGAACTTCTCTGTGATCTGGTACCGCCTAACCCGTTGATGTCTTCAAATTACATGGTATTGATGTCCAGCGATCTCGATTACCTCTATACGGAACCACCCGACGAGGTGGCTGAACTCCTGGACAAGGGGGAAGACTCCTATGAACTGTATGAGGATGGATTCCCTGAACTGGGATTCAACGAAGCGACGCTTGTTACCACATACGAGTTCGGAGGCGAGGTCGCAGCCGGCGGGACAACCCAGGAATCAGTTCTCTGGTCGGTAGATTATACCCCGATGGGTGGGGAGATCGCCGGTATCGACAAGTTCTTCGGGGACGAGAGCAACAGGCTGAACGTTACGACCATCATCATCATCGCGGTTTACGTTCTGGCGGTAATACTGATCACCGGTTTCATAACGGGATACCTGATCAGGAGAAAGATACTGCTGCCGATTGACGATCTCGTGGACGCGGCACGTGAGGTAACCGCGGGGAACCTGGATGTCCAGGTAGAGGTCCGCCGCGGTGACGACCTCGAGAACCTGAAAACCGCGTTTAACGAGATGATCAAGTCGCTGAGGGATATAGTCAAGAAGAGTGCCGGAGGATCGTAAGGTCGGCTGCGGTCGGCGAAGCTATCCCGCCCGGCGGATAAGTTCTAACGGAGCGTTAAGAACAAGACGGCTCCGTCAGCCTTGCTAGAATGGACGCGACTTGTCCTCTTTCCATTTGGCAACGGAGTGGTGGGCTCCCAGTACACGGAAGATCAGGTCAAAAAACTTGATAAAACCCAGGGCCCTTGATACGGCGAAGAGCCTGACCCTGAAAGGCGGGACGCAGACTTCACCCCTGTTCTTTTTTACCGCGTCAACGAGCTTCGCTGATATTTTTTCGGCGCTTTGCCATCCCATTATCGGGATGGTGCGGGCGCCGTCGAACATGCCCGTCTTTGCGAAATAAGGGTCGACCATGGTGAAGTTGACGCCGCTGTTCTTGAGCTCGAGCCGGATTGAGTCGGTTACGACCACGGAAGCCGCTTTCGCCCCGCAGTACGGTGAGAGCATGGGCACCCCGAACTTCCCGGCTATCGAACAGATGTTCACCACGTGCCCGGAGCTCTGTTCCACCATGCCGGGTACGAAAGCCTGCATCATCCAGACGATTCCAAGGTAATCCACATCAGTTATCCGGCGGTACTCTTCCTCTGAATAGTCGAGAACCCCGGCCGACCGTGTGATGCCCGCATTGTTTACCAGCACGTCGACCGTGCCTGCATCATCCTTCACTTTTTCGGCCAGCCTGAAGCAATCGTCCCGGCTTGAAACATCGTGCTTGTAGTAATCGACCCGATAACCTTTTGCCTTGAGCTCGTCCGCGGTTTCTTTCAGAAGCTTTTCATCGATATCGGTAACTACAAGCCGGGCTCCCTCTTTTCCAAAATTGATTGCGTGCAGACGCCCCATGCCGCGCGCCGCGCCGGTAATCAAAACGACTTTGTCGTTTAAATCTTTCATTGCCCCGACCTGCCTTTCTGAGGTTTTAACAGACGGTTGCTCGATCCGCGACAAAATAAGAATGCCTGATATAAAGATAGCATCATGTTAAGAAAAGATGAATGATGAAAGATGAAAAGACTTGTTCAAAAAAAGCCGGGACGAATCTTCATGCGCGTCACTGCGCATATCCGGATAGCTCTGGTTTAACTGAATATCGAGCCGTGGACTCCCTCCTTATTTGTGGCGGGACACTCTTGTTCCGCTCTTCATTTGGCCATGGCTGCAAAGAAGAGATTAGAAAGGAATTTGTCAAATACATTGATAAGTATATAGTAACGCTATATACTATATATTATATACTGATATGGGCGGCACCGCGAAATGAAGACCCGGGAAATAAGAAATGGGGTAATCGATAATGAAGGTACACCTGATAGCTCCTTCCAGGGAGGGGGAAGCTTACCTTGGCAGGGTGCCGCTCGCGCTCCTCAGCCTTGTAACCGTCGCCGCTTATACACCCCTGGGCGTAGACATAAAGGTAATTGATGAGAATATCGAGGAGATAGACTTCAGCGAAAAACCCGATCTCGTGGGTATCATCGCAATGACGGCGACCGCCCGCAGGGCGTACAAGATCGCCGACAGGTATAGACGGGCCGGTGTAAAAGTTGTACCGGGCGGTATACACCCTTCATTTCAGATTAATGAACCGATGCGTTATGCGGAGTGCGCGGCGGCTGGCGAAGCTGAAGAACAGTGACCGAAGGTGGTTGGGGATGAGATGGACGGAAAGCTCAAGTCCCTCTACGGGAACCTTGTGGAGGAAGTAAAGACAGAGCCGGGCTACTGGCTGGAAGGCGCCGACATGCCCGGAGCGATGTTCCGAACTGGAAAACACCGGGTTTACTACTTTCCGGATAAGATGCTTTATCATTACTCGAGCTTTAAAAGATCGAGGCAGTTCCGGGATCTCCTGGTGGTTCCCGGCAGGGCTCAGGCACAACTATTGAGAACTATTTGATATCCGCAGCTATTTGCAAGGGAGAAAACCGGTGAATAAAGAAGACCCGGATCAAAGCGGGCGCAAAGGTAAGAAGCAGAGCGGGCTTAAGATCAGCGAGCTTGCCGAGATTACCGGTGTCTCCAAACAGGCGATCCATTTCTACCTGAGGGAGGGCCTGCTGCATTCAGGCAGGAAGACCTCTCACAACATGGCCTACTACGACGACTCCCACGTGGAAAGGATTAACCTGATAAAGCGGATGCAGGAGAACAACCGTCTTAAGCTGTCTGAGATCAAGGAGATTCTGTCCGGCAAAGTAGGTTCGACCAAGAACGGGGCGGCACTGCTGGACGCTTTCGGTTTCCTTCCGCGTGACGATTTGAAACTCTCCACGGGGGAGCTGATAGACAGGTCGGGCCTGTCGGAAGAAGACCTGGACGAACTGCTTGAAAAAGGGATTATCACGGCTCTCGACGTTGAGTCGGGGGAGTATTTCGGCGCCGCCTCACTGGAGCTTGCAAGACTTGCGAAAGCTATTCTGGATGCCGGTTACAGCAGGGATTACCTGCTGAACGTTCTGGAAATATTCAGAGATGAGTCCAGGAGGCTCGCGAAACGCGAAATCGAAAACTACTTCAAGCGTCCGCTTCCCGGGCAGGACATCGGTGTGCTCGCCGAGACGTTCAGGGACACGGAGCCTTACCTCGAGAAAGCTTTCTGGATGCTCCGAAGGATAGCGCTCGGGAAAGAAACCACGAGGATACTCGACGATTTCAGCTTCTTCTCATGGATTACAGGCAAGCAGCTCGAAGATGTGGCAAGCCCGATCCTGCCGAGCGACAGCTATCTCGAGCCGCTTGACGTAGAAGGCGTAATCGACGTTATCAAGAAAAACATCGAAGAGGGTCGAGGGGATGCGGCGTCCTACATCAATCTCGGGGTGATCTACTATGCCAGGGGCGATAAGGAGGAACAGCGCAAATGGGTAATGAAGGCGGTCGAAGCAGACCCCGAAAACCAGTGGGCCCTCATACTGCTGGCGGACAGTTACGCGAACTCAAACAGAACGGACAAGGCGGAAGAGGTCCTCGCTGGATGCATAAAGATTCATCCCGACTTCGCTCTTGCGCTCTGCCTTCACGCGATCGCGACGCTGGAAACGGTCATAAACGAGAACAGGCTTGAGAACGTGGTCGCCTCGATTACAGGAGCGCTCAACGAACTTGAGCTGGCCGGAAATATTGATTTGCCTGAAGGGTTTGAACAACTCGTTCTCTACAGCCTGAGGGGAAGAGCCCTTCTGCTTTTGCCCGATTTTGTCGGTGTTTTCGAAGACGCCGTGGAGTATCTCAAAAAGGGATTGAAGTCCGGTGAGAAGCAAAAGAAGGAAGCTGCCGATCCCTTCCACCGCACTGCCGTCGACAGCCTCATAATGAACTTCTGTTACGACCTGGGCCGCGCGGCCGACCGTGTCGGCAACACAAAAGAGCGCGACAGGTACTGGAATAAACTTCTGAAAATAGACCCGGACAATATCGTTGCGGCCGAGTTGAAAGCAAGAATGGATCACGTTGTTTAACCCCCCCTTGTGCCTGCTTGCCGGCTCGGCCGTTAGTGACTTCCGGGCATGTTCCCTGACCACGAAAAGTTACAGATAACACTTTTATGGCGGTACGATCGTGTTCCGCCGACGGTCAAAGACGGGATGGCGGCAAAGGTGTAGAAATATTATTAAACAACTTTGTACAGCTGTTTAAACATGTCGTTGAGCGCGTGTTTCTCTAAGGTTTTGATGGCGGGGGAAAATGAAAAATATAAAGAACAGAAAGGTCGATCCGAGACGGGAACGGGCCGACGGCACAGCCTGGTATGCCCTGAGTGTCGATGAATGCGAGGAGAAGCTTGGAGTCGATCCGGCTTCGGGACTCAGCTCAGATGAGGCGGGCCGGCGTCTCGAGCAGTACGGCTCCAACAAGCTTTTCAGTGCGGGAAAAGAATCGATAGTTATCGACTTCCTGAGGCAGTACAAACCATTAATGCAGATAGTGCTTCTCGGGGCGGCCGCGGTAAGCATAATCATCGGCGATCTGTCGACGATGGGACTTCTTGTCGGCGTCACCGTGTTCAACGCCATACTCGGCCTTGTTCAGGAGAGGAAAGCCGAGCGCAGCATAGATGCGCTGGGCGGGATGATGGTCGACGAGTCCCATGTCCGCCGCGACGGGAAAGTGGTGTCAATACCGGCGGAACAGCTCGTCCCCGGCGACATCGTGATAATTCGTGAAGGCGACCGCGTGCCCGCCGACGGAAGGCTTATCAGCGTCGCCACGCTGGAGGTTGAGGAGTCGGCGCTTACCGGCGAGAGCGCCCCGGTGCCCAAGGACCCGGGCGCGCTGGGCGCCGCCGAGACGGCGCTGGGCGACCGGACGAACATGGTGTTTCAGAACACCCAGGTGAC
>JAFGMY010000102.1 GCA_016927325.1 Actinomycetota bacterium
AAACCTGAACCTGAGGTTCGCCGGAGTCGGCTTGCTGCTGCTGTTGCTCGCCAGCACGGTTGTCGCGCCTTACTATACTGTTGTTCAGGACCCTTACAGCACTACCGAGATAGGAGGTGCAGTATTTGCCGGTGTCGATGCTTCGGTGTTGAGTGAATCGAAGGAAAAGAAGGCGGAGGAAAGAGACTATAAGGACTGGATGATACTTTTTGCCAACCATCCGGAGCTCTCGATATACAAGGGGCATAAAGCAAGGGTTATCGGGGAAGTACTTCTGGATAAGCGTCTCCCGGCCGGCTTCTTCTTCCTGAGCTGGAAAGCTGTTACGCACTGTGAACATTGTGCAAAGCCGATTTCGCTTACATGCGAAGTTGTTGATGGCACAGAGGTTCCTGAGAATGGTGAATGGATTGAAGCTGTGGGAGAATTCGAGTTGGTGAAGATCGGCGCGCAGGACGTTCTGGTTCTCGAGGTGAGAGACTACAGCAAGGTGCCGGAGCCGGACGATATGTTTCTGCGTTTGCATGGCGGGGCAGAGCCGGCTGCGGAACCTCTTAGTACCTGGAGTGGCTGGAATCCGGACCGGCGGCTGATGATAGCACGGCCGGGGCTGGTGGATGGCCCGTCTTCCGTGGATAGCCTGGTAAAGGTTGGGGAGTAGCTTGAAGAATATATGGGCAATTACTGAAGCCGTTCTGAAGGATACCGTAAGGAAGAGACTTTTCCTTGCAGTGCTGTTGTTCGGCGCGGCGCTGTTGGGGCTGCTGCCGCTTATACCGTCTTTCAAACTGGGGCTCAGGTGGCAGTTTCTTGTCGATATCTCCTTGAGCCTCACGTCGATTTTCGCGGTCGTGCTCGCCGTCATCCTCTCAGCCAACCAGGTCAGGGGTGAAGTTGACGGCAGGACAATCTATAACGTCCTTTCCAAGCCCGTAAGCAGGCTGCAGTACCTTCTGGGCAAGTACCTGGGGATCCTGATCGCCCTGGCCCTGGTGCTCGCGGTGGTCGGAATGGAGATATCGCTTCTGGTGGTTTTCAAGTTCCACGTCTTTAAGCCCCAGGTTTTTGCAGGGGTGCTGACAGTATTCCTGGAAGCGTCGATAATAGCCGCGTTCTGTCTTTCCGTTTCCACATTCACCACCGCGCCGATAGCGGTATTCTCGACAATCCTTTTTTATCTCTTATGTCATGACAACGTGATAACAGGAGAGACTGTTCTGGGCGGAACCGGTGGGGGGCTGAAAGTTTTTGCCTGGGGTTTCGAGTACCTTATTCCGAACTTGAACAAGTTCAACCTGGCCGATGAAATCGGTTATGGTGCCGTCTTGACATTAAAAGGGATGATGGGTCTGGTTGGATACGCTTTTCTGTTTGTTGCGGTTCTGCTCTTCATAGGGTATGGGGTATTCAGAAGGTACAACTTGTAAGCGGCGCGGGAGTCTTGTCCGGCATTAACCGGCCTTCTACTTGTATACATCCGACAGGTCTTTGAGCCTGGTTGTGGCTAGGTAGTCCCGCGCCCTGGAGTTTATTTCTTCCAGCATTCCGCCCATAATACAAACCCGGCTGCTGCATATCTTATCCGGGAACAGGCACTCCGAATCCCTGAACGGCCCTTCAAGGCATTCATATACCTCAAGCATCGTGGTTTTGTCACCTTTGCCCGCGAGCGTATAACCTCCCGCCGGCCCTCTTATAGACTTGACGAGACCTGCTTTTGTGAGCCGCTGAAGTACTTTGGAAAGGTGCGCAGACGATACTTGAAGCTTCTCGGCCATGTCCGCGGTTGAAAGAACAAGGTTCTTTTCAGAGGCGAGCAGGACCATCGCGTGCAGTCCCAGCGACAAGGCTTCGGTGACTCTAATGAGATATGCCAATCATGAACCTCCAGTCTGATTGTGTACAAGTGTCAATGGTACCATAATGCCGGTACATCATTATTAGACCGGGAGCAGGCTACCCATGTATGAAAATCGATTATCAGCTTTTCGGCGACCCCGGGTTCTACTTGTCCTGGACAAGATAACCGATTACGATAAGACGTTTGGAAGCGCTGTAAGGCGGGTCGCAGGCGGAAAGCGTCACCCTTGGTTCGCCTTCCTGGCTGAGGACTGAAGTATCGCCGGGGTCCACTTTGAGTTGTTTGGTTACTTCGTAAACGAATTTCCCGTCAATGGTCTCGACTATCACCTTATCCCCGGCTTTCAAAAGGTCGATATTCCTGAACGGCGCACCGTATGTCGTACGGTGCCCGGCTATTACCACGTTTCCGGTAAGGCCGGGATAGGCTGTGCCGGGGACATGTCCAGGGCCGCGCTTGAGGTTCTCCTGATCGTCCGTCCCTTCCAGCTCCACAACGATGTAGTCGACATCGATTTCGGGAATAGTCAGATGGGCGACTCCACCGTGCAGATCAGGAGGCTCGGTGTCCCGGTTGTTAATTGCCTTGCCCCAGTATTCCATCAGGTCCGATTGCGCACGGGACATGGACCTGTTGGTGTTATAAATATACAGGTAGACCCCGGCAAGCAGCGACGCGCCGATGAGGAAAAGTACGGCCCCCGCAATGAGCAGGGGCCGCCTTTTTCTATTTATAACGCGGGCTTCGTGCTTTCCTTTACTTCTCACGCTTTCTTCTTCTGAACGTTTCGGTCGCCATGAAAAGCGGTCCGGCGGCCATCATTGAAAGAGCCATGATTATCAGCAAGCCCAGGTTGTCTCCGGTGTATGGAAGCGAACTGGTCGTCGTTGTTGTGGCAGCCGGTGTGGCTTGTGCCAGCGGCGGAGTGTTCTGGACGGGCTGCTTGTAATCCAGCGCCGGTTTTTCAACCGTCACGGGAGCCGAGTCGCTGTCCTCCAGAATGGCGCCGTTTTCGTCGGCCGCGCTTACCGCCGCGTTGTTTTCGACTTCGCCTTCCTTCATTGCGACGAAGTAGACGGTTACGCTTACCGATTCTCCTGGATTAAGGCCTTTGCCGCCGCTTATGTCGGTCCAGGCGATCTCGCCGTCGTCGACGTTATCGTCCGATTCCGGGCCGGCGAACTTGTAGCTCAGGTACTCCGTGTCGTAGGTATCCTTCAGGTTTACATTTGCCGGAATGAAAGTGTTTCCGGTGTTGGTTACCTGTATATCGTAGGTGAAGGTGTCTCCAACCGTTACTTTGCCGTCGCTGTCATTGAGGGTTTTGGTGACCTCGACGCCTCCGAGTCCCACTTCTTTCTTGGGTATTATCACGAGGCTGTGGTCGTCTGAATCGGTGACCTCTTCTTCACAGCGTGTCATTCCGGTAACGGTGGCGGTATTCACCAGCGGGTTGGGGTCATCTTCCTGTACCGCATATACAGCCTGAAGGGTTTTCGACTCGCCGACGTCAAGAAAGTCGATCGTGCCGATGTCCCCTATCACATCGTCGGTCACCACGAGATCGATCAGCGGGGTGTCGCCGGTGTTTTTGACCTCGAACTCGTATGTGATTTCATCGCCGACAGTGGCTGACTCAGGTCCGGTTTTGATGATCTCGACTACCGGGTTCAGCACTTCCAGGCTGTGGTCGTCCGTGTCGGTGATTTCTTCCTGGCACGGCGTACATGCTGTAACGGTCGCGGTGTTCACCAGCGGATCGGGATCTTCACCGGTTATCGTATAGGTCGCTTCAAGTGTTGTGGACTCACCGGCGCCGAGCACTTCAATGGTGCCGATATCTCCGATTACATCGTCGGTTACGACCAGGTTGGTCAGATCGGTGTCACCGGTATTGGTTACCTTGAACTGGTAACCCACTTCGTGTCCTACGCAGGCCGACTCAGGGCCGGTCTTCTCGATCTCGACAGCCGGGTTCAGTATGTCGACCACGTGGTCGTCCTGCGCCGTCACCTTTCCGCAGCACAGTGAGCACGCGTTGACTGTCGCTGTATTCACCAGCGGATCGGGGTCTTCCATACCGACAACGTAGTCTACCTTGAAGCACATGGTCTGGCCCGGCCACAAGATAACGAGAGGACAGAGCTTCTCTTTCCAGTCCAGAGTCGGGTCTTCGACAACAATGCCCATGAGCGGCATGTTTCCGGTGTTCTTTATCTTTATCCTGTAAGTAATCTTGTCACCCCTGCAGGCCGTTTCCGGGCCGTTCTTCTCGATTTCGATTACGGGGTTCTTGACCAGCAGTTTGTGAACGTCTCTGTCTTTGACCGTTCCGCAACGGGACTCTCCAGTGACCATCGCGATGTTTGTGAGCAAGCAGGCATCTTCCGGCTTCACCTGGTAGTCGGCGGTGAAACAGAGTGTCTGGCAGGGTGCCAGTGTGCCGAGGTTCCTGGTGAGGTCGAGTTTTGGATCGGTCACGGTAACATCCGCGAGCGGAACGTTTCCGGTGTTCTTTACGATGAACTTATAAGTTATGGTATCACCGGCGCAAGCGGCGATCGGGCCGCACTTCTCTATGTCTATCGACGGTTTGCCGACCACCATCTTATGGCAGTCTGTGTCAGTGACCATCCCACACGGGGAACAGGCGGTTACGAGCGCCGTGTTCACTATCAGGCATGGGTCCCATGGCAATACCTTGTAACTTCTGGTGAATGTCTCGGAGCCGCCGGCGGGAATGGAGCCAAGGCACTTGATGAGGCCTATTCTCGCATCAGTTACCACCACGTTGCTGAGCGGTACGTCGCCGGTGTTGTTTACCGTGAACGTGTAGGTTACGCAATCACCGACGCAGGCCGTTTCCGGGCCGCTCTTTATTATCTGAATGCCCGGCCTGGGCTTTATGATCTCAACTGTCCACTTGCTGTTGTCTTCAACCGTCTCGCACCCGTACTTGCCTTTTACGGAAGCCTCATTATAAACCGGTCCGTTCTCACACGGGCCTGTCTTATAAGTTGCCGTAAAGGTGCTCACCCCGGCATCTCCGGCAGGGAGGGTCCCGAGGTACCTGGTCAGGTTGAGCTTCTTGTCTTTTACGGTTACATCGGCGAGCGGAACATTGCCGGTGTTGGTGACTGTGAATGTGTATGTAATTGTTTCGCCGGCCTTGACAGACCCCGGCCCGGTTTTCTCAAGGGAGATACCGGGGTCAGGCCTGAAGATGTCCACTGTCCAGCTTGCCTCGTCGGTTACCGGCAGTTCAGTGCAGTAGCCGATTGCGGAAGCGGTATTGGTAAGCGCATCGGGATCGCCCGGCTTCACCGTGTATGTCTTTGAGAAAGATGAGGCCTGGCCCGCCGTAAGTGATACGGGGCCGTAAATAACGCCGCCCAGCATAGCATCGGTTACGGTAACGTTGCTCAAGGGTGTGTCCCCGCTGTTGGTAACCGTGAAGTTGTAGGTGATGGTCTCGCCGACCGTCGCCGATGCCGGCCCGGTCTTGGCCAGGTCGATGTTCGGATTCACTTGCGGCGGCTGCTGATAGACGTTTATCCTGACTGTATGGCTGTCCGTCGCCCTTACAGTTCCGCAATCCCGGTCGTGGTTGTAATTACCGACGGCGGAAGCGGTGTTGTTGATGTTTCCGATCGCGCCTGCCGGGATTGTGTAGCTTTTGGTGAAGGATTGCTGGGCTCCCGGAGCCAGGCTTCCCACGGCATGCACCATTCTCAGCATCCCGTCGGACACCGAAACATTGGATAGCGCGATATCGCCGTTATTGGTGACCGTGAAGCTGTAGGTAATGGCCTCGCCAGCGTCCGCCGTATCGGGCCCTGTTTTTGACAGGCTTATACCTGGATTACAGGCCTGTGCCGGTGTAGCTGCCAGGACAGGCAGCAGTGATGACAGTAGCAGTGCCACCACCAGCAAAGAAAACATCTTCTTTCTTGAACTCATATTTCCCCCTTGTACTCAGTTCTTTCCTGGGCTTCTTTATTAAGTAATGCTGATCGTTTTGTCCGCAACTGTTGGAATAATTTGGACCTGGGCTGGGATTGTCAACAAAAAAACCAGCCTCTCGGCCGGTCGGTTTCACCACTGGCTCCACGGGAAATCAGGTGACCATCTAAGAAATTCCCGCTTCAGCGCCCCCGGTTTCAGTATCAGGGTATGCATCAACTTCAGGACATACCTTTACGTAACTATTTTTCTATTCCAGCCGGATACTTACCCCCTCCGAGGTAATTCATTGCGAACAAACCGTTTTCCCCCAGAGCTTGTGCAATGTTTAATAACGGATACTATAACAAAATGTTGGAAAAATCAAGCGGTGGCCTTGATATGAAACGGTTTTATTGTTGCTTTAAGCAACACGGAAATCCGTCTGGACAGCTTCTGATAATGAAATAGTCTCATAAATATTTGTCAGGATACGGACACCGGCAAAATGTTGAACCATATCAAGTAAGTACCATGTCGCCGGACAGACCCCGAAGCGGAAGCAGCGCTGATGGCAGAAAAGAAATAAGCTAAGGCAACGGTAACTTACAGAAAGCCCGGCTCTTCAGCCGAGGATTGCCATTTTCCGCACCGGATTACTATGAAGTCCCCAGTTATATCCGGATATCGCGGAAGAGAAAGTACCAGCTATTTCAACCCTGGATTACCCGCGCCTGGCGGCAGGGTTTCGCTGGATCGGATAGAAGTAAGAATTTGACAAGGGGTTTCTAAAGGGTTCCAGGGTCGTCCCACTGTCTGGAACCGGGAGACCATGACGCGGCGGCACAAGGAGACCAATGAGTGAATCACGGGATAGCGGCCTCGGGACGGTTCTGGTTGAAAAAGGTCTTTTATCGGAAGAGCAACTCGAAAAAGCTTTTAAACTTCAGAAAAGGGACGGCATGCGGCTTAAAGACGCGGTTGTGCGCCTTGGTTACGCCACCGGCGAGCAGTTGATTGACTTCATAAGCGAGAACGCTGACATGTCCTATGTCAAGCTTACCGTCGACATGATCGATCCGGAAGCGGCCCGCCTGATACCGGAGAAAGTGGCACGCGAATACAACGTCATACCTATAACGGTCATTGCCGACATACTTACGATCGCGGTGAGTTCGCCTTTTGATTTATCGTCGCTTGACGTGACGACTTTCGCGTCTGGCTACTCACTGGAACCCGTCCTTTCGGACGAAGAAGACATTACGAGAGCGATCAACCACTTTTTCGAGGAAAGCAGGACCGGTGACGGGCTCCTCGCCGGGGAGGAAGACGGTATTGAGTACATGCGAAAGCATGAGGACGAGAAATCAACGATCAATATCTCCGCGGGAGAAAAACCGATAGTACGGCTGGTGAACATCCTTTTGATAAAGGCGATCAAGGAAGGGGCAAGCGACATACATGTTGAGCCGAGGACAGATGATGTCCGGGTAAGGTACCGTATCGACGGGAGCCTGAAGGTCGCGAAGGTGCTGCCGATAGAGGTCCACAACCCCCTTCTTTCGCGGATAAAAGTACTGTGTGAACTGGATATCTCCGAGAGGAGGAAGCCGCAGGACGGGCGGTTCTTTGCCAGGTATAGAGGATCTTTCGTTGATTTCAGGGTCGCTACTTCTCCCACTATATACGGTGAATCCGTTATTCTCCGGATACTCGATCAGTCGAAGGCCTATATAAGGCTCGAGCATCTGGGGTTCGATCCCGCCGACTACCAGAGGGTAATGGACGCGCTTGCCGAACCTCATGGATTCATACTGGTTACAGGCCCTACCGGCAGTGGCAAAACGACGACTCTGTACGCCGCCATTAACGAGATATACAGCGATAAGAAGAAGATAATCACAATTGAGGATCCGGTTGAGTACCGCCTGGAGAACATCAGCCAGATTCCCGTGGATGCCAAGATCGGGTTGACCTTCTCTTCCATCCTGCGTTCGGTCCTCCGCCAGGATCCTGATATTATCATGGTAGGTGAGATCAGGGACGGCGAAACAGCCCAGATAGCGGTCCAGGCCGCTCTTACAGGACACATGCTGTTGAGCACCCTGCATACCACAGGGGCGCCGGAGACGCTGCCCAGGCTGGTGGACATGGGCGTGGAGCCTTTTTATGTCCGCGAGGTGGTGCGGTTGATAATCGCGCAGAGGCTCGTCAGGAAGCTGTGTAAGCGCTGCAGGGAACCTTATGTTCCCCAGGAGGATGAGCTGATGGAAACGGGTTTGCCTCCGGACGGCCGGTATACGTTTTACCACCCGGTAGGTTGTGACTTTTGCGGCAACAGCGGGTACAGGGGCCGCAGCGCGGTTTTCGAAGTCATGAGGATTAACGAAGATATCAAAGCGTTGCTGACTATGGAGATATCTCCGCTTGAAGTGAGAAAGAAAGCGGTCGAGGACGGCATGAGGACGTTCTGGCAGAACGCGGTCTCCAGGGTGTTGTCAGGCGAGACGTCCGTTGGCGAGATTCTCGGCAAGATACCTCGCTGACCGCTGGAAAGGGAGTTCAGGTGAAATGTGTCAACCACGGTGAGATGGAAGCGGTAGCGCTTTGCGCCGGCTGCGAGAAACCTCTATGCTCATACTGTATCGAGTCTCAGGACGAGAACGGCAACTGCTACTGTTTCGATTGCGCCATTTCACTGAATTTGAGTGATTTTCAAGGAAGAGAAAAGAAGTTCCAGGCGGAGGAAGAGAAAAGAAAGGCGAAAAAGGGCAGGCTGTCCGGAAAAGTCATTGTCGCGCTGATTACGGCCGCCGTTCTCATAGTGGGAGAAGGGGCATTTATACTTTACACGAAGTTTGCACAGAAGAAATCCGCGCCCACCGTAACCGCGGAACAGGAAATCGTCTGGGAAAGAGACGAATGCATTATGAACATGCAGAAGGTAAGAGAAGCGCTGGCGGCCTATCACGCCGGAAACAATCAACAGTACCCGCCGTCTCTGTATGAAATAACCGGGAGTTATTTCAAAGGGGAGCCGGTTTGTCCAAAAACGAAAGCACCTTACAGCTATGAAAACCTCGGCACTGACTACAGGCTTTCATGTCCTAACCCGGACGTTCATTCGGCTGCTGAAATATCGTCGAGTGCGGAAGAAGTGCCGCACTTTTCCCCATGATATTATTATTTTCCGGTTTCTCCTCAGCTGTTACGGTTCTCATGATAAGTAATGAATGCGTTGAGCGTGGGTGTTTAAAGCCCGGAAGGCTATAAGTGGGTTGTGCGATCAGGAGCAACCCTCAGCCGTCCTGCGGCTGGAGGTTGTCTTTCCACGAAGGATCGGAGTAGAAGGCTTTCACCGCCTCCAGTTCCAGCAAGAGTTTGTCCATGACATTGTTGGCGGTTTCGATGTCCGATTCCTTGCCGGCCTCCTCGAGCCTGGAGGCCAGTTCCTGCAGGTTCTCGGCGCCGATAAGTCCAACCGATGATTTAAGGGCATGCGCGGATTGCGAAACCTCTTCGCCGTTTTCCTGGTATAGCCCCTCCTTCATCCTGGTCAGCAGTTCACCGTGCTCGCTTAGAAAAATAGCAACAAGGTCTTCCAGCAACTCGGCGTAGCCGCCTGACAGCCTCATTGCTTTTTCGAGATTTACGGGGACGCCTTCCTGTGAATTTCGTGTCGCCAACTCTACCTCCTGTAAGCCCCGGCCGCACTGTGCCTGTGACAGCGCGATGGTCATCTGGGCAGTTTGCCGCTTGAAATGATTTTAGCACGAATGGAGCCCGATTAATAAAGCGGGTTTGAAGACAGGCGGAGCCCTTTGGGTTATTGACGGCTGCACCTTCTGTTAAAATAGTACCTGTTAATTTTTTGCAGGTGCGGGGGCAAGCGGTATTTGCCGGTAACTGTTAATAACAAGCAGAGACGCGCTATCTGAGAACAGGGTGAACCGATGGCCAGGGTATTGATAGTCGAGGACGACGACGCGGTGAAGCGACAACTTGATTTTATCCTTTCAAGGGAAGGCAACGAGGTCTTCTCGGTCGAGGACGGTGAAGCGGGTTTCAATATGTTTCAGGAAGTCAAGCCGGACCTGGTGATCACCGACTGCCTTATCCCCAAGCTTGACGGATTCAAGCTCCTTGCGAAAATCAGGGCTTTGCCCGAAGGTGCCGGCACCCCGGTTATTATGATGAGCGCGATATATAAAAAGGACCATTACCAGATGGCTGCCATGAAAGCGGGCGCCAGCGCTTTCATGATCAAGCCGGTGGAACCGGACGAACTGCTGGCGAAAATGGCGGAACTGACTGCCGGCGGGGGAGCCGGACGGCAGGAATCCCAGGGTGGATTCGAGCCACCCGGGCCCGGCTAGCCCTCCTTCGACTTGTTTTTCGAATAGGACTCGAGCAGCCTGTACAGATCATCAGGATCGACGGGCTTGGAAAGATATGAGTCCATGCCCCCTTCCAGACACTTCTCCCGGTCTCCCTTCATCGAATGTGCCGTCAGAGCCACGATGGGTACATGTTTTCCGTTTTCCTGTTCGGATTCCCTTATGATCCGGGTAGCTTCAAAACCGTCCATTACCGGCATCTGGACGTCCATTAAAACGAGATCGAAATCTTCTTTTTCCATTTCGTCCAGGGCCTCCCTCCCGTTGTTGGCGGTTGTAACCACGTGCCCTTTTTTGCCGAGAAGCGTCTTCATCAACTTCTGGTTCACCCTGGTGTCTTCGGCCAGCAGAACTTTCAATGAAACCGCGGTTTCTTTTCTTTTCTCTCGAGGCTCTTTCACGGCGGAAGGCCTGACCGGTATGTTTCTGGCCGCCATAACCCCGTTCAAAAGATCTGACGGCCTGACAGGGGTTGTTATATAGTTTTCGATTCCCAGCGCCTTGAGCCTGGGAATACTGTCTTTGAGCATCATAGGGTTGAGAGTGAAAAGTATCGACTCCGCCAGGGACGGGTTTTCATGAATCCGTTTTGCGATAGTAAAGCCGTCGACTTCAGGCAGGTCGGCGTCGAGGACAAGAAGAGAAAACGGGTTGCCTGAGTCTACTGCTTCAACCAGTTCGGAAAGGGCGTTTTTTCCGTCTCCGACCCTGGTCGGCAACATGCCCCAATGGGTCAAGGCCCCTTCCATCGTTACACCGGCGGCTTCGCTTCTCAAAGCGATCAGGGCGCGGACTCCCTTCAGATCCTGAGTTGCCTCAACGTGTCCATCCGGCCGCGGCGGTTTTCCGATTCCGAACTTTACCTCAAAGCTGAAAGTGCTTCCCTTTCCCGGGTTGCTCACCAGGCTCATTGAGCCTTTCATTTCACGCACGAGCTGATGCGATACCGAAAGACCCAGGCCCGCGCCGCCATACTGCCTGTTCCATGAGCCGTCAACCTGTGTAAATGACTCAAAGATCTTCTCCTGCTTGTTCCCGGGGATGCCGATTCCCGTATCGCGGATGAAAAAAATCAAGGTAGCGGACTGTCTGTCAACCGACTTAGCTTCAAGAGAAACCGAGACTTCTCCCTGTTCGGTGAACTTAACGGCGTTTCCCAGCAGGTTTACGATGATATGCCTCAACCTGTCCGGATCTCCGATAACGAATTCGGGCACGTCCGGGTCCACCCTGAAAACCAGGTCGAGGCCTTTTTCCTGGGCCCTTACTGCGAAAGCCTTGACTGTCGCTCCGGTCATATCATGAATATTGAAAAGGGATTCCTTGATTTCAACGCCGGACGCTTCAAGCGTGGCGAAGTCGAGGATGTTGTTGATTATGTTAAGAAGCACTTCCGATGATTCTATGATTGTAGTGGCGTACTCCGTCTGCTCCCGCGTAAGCTCCGTTTCGGAGAGGACCCTCGCCATCCCGATTACACCGGAAAGTGGTGTCCGGATTTCATGGCTTATAGCCGCCAGAAAGCTGGATTTGGCGCTGGAGGCGGCCTCGGCGATTTCCTTGGCTTCTCTCAGCCTGCTTTCCGAGTCCTTGATGCCCGAGATATCGATTCCGGAAGCCGCGATGTAGAGGGGCTTCCCGCCGTCGTCTTTAATGACGGAAGCGCTTATGAGCATCGGAAAAACCGAATTGTCCTTTTTTATGTGCCATCTCATCGTCGATTTGAGAAATCCTTGTTTCAGGAGTTGCCGGAACTCCCGGGTGACCCGGTCCAGCATTTTCCGCGGGAAAAAGATACCCACATCCTTCATAAGAAGTTCTTCCGGCGCATAACCATGGACTGACGCCAGGTATGGGTTGACATACTGGATTTTGCCCTTGAGGTCGAGGAGCACCACTCCATATTCCGAGTTGTCGGCGATGTTCTTGAACTTGACTATCTCTTCCTCCAGGCACTTCTGCTGTCTGTTCTCCCTTGCTATTCCCACTGTTTGCCATCCCGATTCACCTTCTATCGATGAAAGCGCTATTTCGAGCGGGATTACCTTGCCGTCCTTTCCGGTCGCGTGCACTCCCAGAGCATCGCGTTTCCGGGGATCCGATTCCGTCAGGCGGAACTCCATGAACCCCCTTTCTATGGATTCCTGGTAGCCCTCCAGCGTTATAAGTGAGGACAGGCTTTCTCCCATCGCTTCTTCGGGAGAGTAGCCGAAAAGGCTCTGAGCGGCGGGGTTCCAGAAGACGATTCTGCCCGTCCCGTCCAGCATGAATATGGGATCCCTTACCGAATCGGTGATCTGCCTTAGCTTGTTCTCGCTGCTTCGCAGTTTTTCTTCCAGCTTCAGCACGGCGACGGCCTGGTTGCACTGGGCCATCAGCGTATTGATGACGCCCAGCTCGCTTTCCGGGATCGTTTCCTCGGAACTCGAGGCCGCGAAGACGCATCCTGTCGCTTTTCCGGCTGCGTATATCACAGCTAAGACGCCGGACTTGAGGACCTCGCCGGCGTTTTCTTTGAGAATTCCGAGTCCGGGCAGTTCCCCGGCGTCAAGGCATACAGGGGCGGCCGCTCCGTTTTCTTGCGCTGCCAGGGCCTGGAACTCCGGCTCGTCGAGTTCGTTGACAAACTGGTCTCGGGCGCCTCTGTCCAGGACAAGTACATAAGAGGATGTGATGTCGTCGAGCAGGTACGCGGCTCCGAGGTCAAGACCGGTGGAGTCCAGAACGGCGTTGAGCGCGGTCTCGAGGATCACCTTCAGGTCGCCGCGCTCGATCACCTGCATCGTCATTTCGAGCTGGTATTTGAGGAGCAGTTCGTTTCTTTTGTGGCCGGTAATGTCTCTCCCGATAAAACAGAATGAGTCGGTGATCCCTTCCATGTTCGCGAGCAGCGCGCCGTCGAATTCAAAAAGAAGTTTTTCAGCGACCCCGCTTTTGATTTCAAGCTCGACTTTATTTGATGAGCCCGATTCGAGCTTCATGAACTGCTTGACGGTTTTCTTTACGTTGAAGTCAGGGAACAACTCGACGATGTTCATGCTTTCCAGCTCTTCATCGCTTTTCCCGGTAAAATGCTGAAAAGAGTGGTTCCAGCGAAGAAACTTACCCTCAAGGTCTATCACGAAAAACAGGTCGCGCAGTTTGTTCAAAGAAGCGTCGGTCAACGCCTTCTCAATCCTGAGCTCATTTTCCGCTCGCAGGTTCTCAATGGCGTTGCCGATTCTCTTCGCGATTGCGCCGATGAGCTTTTCTTCTTCCCTGGTAAATGGGTATTCGTTCTGCCTTGCCGCCTTTTCCGGATAGCAGACTTCGACCCGCCCGACCGTTTCTAAATGGACCTCAATATCTGCGGAGATCAACCATTTCGTCTTCTTGAAACCGGAGCTTTCATACTGTTTCTCATCCACGATGACCCTGGCGCCCGCCGAGGCGGGATGTTGAAGGGAGGGCGGTATCAGTTTAACGGTACCCTTCAGGATCTCATCGAGTTTTGCGCCCTGCCTTTCAATGAGCTTGGATATGCCGTAAAGACAATCGAGTTCCTTTGTGCGCCCGGCGAGCTTCAAGGCAATAGAAGCGTCCCAGTTTCTGTTTCCAGGGCTTCCCTCTGTCGACACATAATCCAGCGCCCTCTCGACCTCGCTTAGAAGGTCGGCCTCAAGATCGGCGCCCTTTTTCGCGTAGCCGAAAGCACCTGACCTGAAGACCTCGACCGCCGTTTTCTCGCCGCGGGAACCTGAGACGATTATTAACGGCGAAGGAGATTTTTTACCTTCAAGCAGGTTCGCAAGGGCCAGGCCGCGCCCTTCAGGAAGGTCGAGGTCGCTTACGACGAGGTCAAAATCCATTTCCTCCACATATCGTTTCGCGGCGGTAAGGCTCCCGGCGACTGTAACGTCGCAGTCATACTCGCGGCTCAGTATCCTTTCTATTTCATTGGCTTCGCCGCGGTTTACATCAGCTATCAGGACCCTGATGACTTGTTCTTCCTCCAAAATACACTTCCCGTAACTGTTTCTGATCGGATACCGAGGCTTGCCCCCATAATCACCGATGATAATTGCGTATCGTTGTTACCGATCGGTCACATTGGATAAACGCCACTTTTTGAGTTTTTTCGCCTCTTCGTATAGGAAACCTCCGTTCTGTACAGAAGAAAGAACTCTATAGGCTGCAATATCAGCAGTGCGGTGTTCTTATCTCACGGCGCGCTTGGGTGTGGATGGCTCTGGAGCAACAAGCATTCGGCATTCAGGGGTGAATAGAAAGGGTGCCTTATTAAAGGCATTTACAGGTTTTCCCATCGCGTATCCGACGGGTTAAAACCGGTCAGGGAGTGGTGCTGGATGAAGTCACATAAACGGAACTTGATAGTGCCGTTTCGCGGCGGGCGCATGGAAAGCGGGTTTACCCTGGTCGAACTAATGATCGTTATCGTGATCCTCGGGGTAATGACCGGCATGGCGGTCCCTGTATTCTCCGACTCCAGGGAAATGGCAAGGAGGAACGCCTGCAATTACACCCAGAGGCAGATCGAATCCGCGCTGACGCAGTGGAGGTTTATGAACAACCAGGAGTTCATTACCGAAGATTGTCTGCCCGGCGACGGTGAGGCGTACCTCGACCTTGACGGGAATATTCCCGGTGAGGCGGGGAGATCGCTGGCGGAGTTCAAAAAGGGTAGATTTGACTGCCCCTCGAACGGTGACGGCGTCGGGCGGATATCGGGCTGTGATTATATAACCGACGGTTACGTTGTCGCGTGCCTGACCGACAACAGCGTGGGCACCAGATTCGATGGCGCCCCGTTCAGACACGACAAGCCCCTGGCCGTTGACTGGAAACATGTCATAGGTGCGGGCGAGGAGGTTGGGAAGCCGGTGTCACCTCTAGGGGACACATTCGATGAGGTTATGGCAAGTTTGATCGAGATGATGAAAGAGTATTACGAGAAGAACGGCAAATGGCCCGCGAAGAATTTCGATAAGATGTGCGAGCAACTGGGATTGGATCCGGACGTTCTGGCTGATGCGATCAACGGCCTGTATTTTGCTCCCAAGGGCGCCAATATAGAGATTGCTCCGGGTGAAGATTACTCGATTACGGTTAAAGGCGTAAACGGGAAAGACTATACGATTACCAGCAAGAGCGGCAAGCTTGTATACGACGCCAAGTCGGGCAAGTGGTACCGCAACAGTGTGAACAGGAACAACGAAGTCGATATTTCAACAATGGACGTAAAAAAGAACTGACAGGTCACATTGCGGACGGCTTATTGTGTCGTCCGGGTTCATGACGGCTTCTTATCTCAGTATTTGAGGCGAACTCCGGATCAGTTGTGTCCGTTGCGCCGAGTCCGATTATACTCATTCATGAGCACTCAAAGTGACCGGTTTTATATTATTGTATTCATAAGTTTTTCATCTGGCGTGAGGAGACAATTGTGTGGTTGACGCTTCTTGGTGGCAACAGGAAAGGCAATGAGTTCCGCGGTGTCATGAGCGGAGAGAGCTATGACAGGCTGACGTCGAGAATAGGCCTGAATGAGGGTTTCTACATGAGGGCCGCCGAACTGATCCCGCTGTCGGAAGGGATGAAGGTGCTGGACATGGGCTGTGGAACGGGAAGTTTAGGGATCGCTATTGCCGGGATGATAGGCGGGTCCGGCAGGGTTGATTGCGTTGATATCTCGAGCGAACAGCTCGCTCATGCTGAAGTAAAGTCAAGAACGCTTAAGACACCTTTCCGCTTTCATCGGTGCTCGATGGATGAAACACCGTTTGAGGACGATCAGTATGACGCGGTCGTATCGTGCTTTTCATTTCATGAAGCAGCTTCGCGCGTAAGGAGAAAGGCGGTAGGTGAAGCGGCGAGGCTTCTCAGGGAAGACGGGGTTTTTGTTTTGATAGAGTGGGGCAGGCCGCAACCGGCCCTTTGGGTCCTGCCCTGGATTCCATTCCTGCTTATCGACAGTTGTCTGGACAACTGGACAAACAAGTATGCTTTCTTATGCGGTGAAGCGGGGATGGAAACCGTATGCGATACCTACCTGAACAAGTTGGTCCGGTGTCAGATCTTTCGAAAAGCAGGTCACTGCGGAGAATGATTCCACAACGCTGCAGGTCGATTGCCGGTTGTGTCAGCCGTTCGCGGATTGCCGGACATTATGGCCGGACCATCTGAAACTGTTTTGCTATAAGTTGCCTATTGTTGCTTTCCGGGTGGGAAAGATGAAACCGTTGGGGAGGAGGTTGTCGGGGACCGCTTCTCCTCTTCCTCTTGCCTGCATTCTTTCGCATTTATGGAAATTGCCCCAGCAGTAAAGATTGATGAACACGTTCCTCGTGGACTCGATGCGGAAGCATTCGAATACCGGGCAGGTTACGCAGTAAGGACACTTGGGTTTTACTTTCTTTTCATACCTCATCACCGTCACCCCACTCAATAGCGAATTACTCCTTCCTAAGTTGTTTCGTATTCAGAGTGCCTGTGATCCGAGGGTAATACAGGGGATTATTCAGCGTAATTTGAAGGGGTATCAGACCAACCAGGCGTAAAAGAAGGTTCTAAAGGTGCATCGGTATTGCCTGTATGGCAGTTGAGGATTGAACGGTGCGCATCAAATTAACTGGTTTATTTGAACCTGTGCGAAAAGTCCTTCGAGCAGGACAACTCTTTGTGAACTTGCGATACCCGGGCACGAAGGAAGCCTGTTAATCCCGTAGACCTGCCTGATCCGGCGGAACGTTTTTTAATCGTAACCGCTCTCTGCATAAGGAAGAACCGCCGGGAATACTCTCTATTATTGTCAACTCGAATCCGCACGAACCGAACAGTGTCCGGTCCATATCCATTGCCGCTTCGCAAACTTCCTGTTGTTCCGGAAGGTGGAAACCATAGGGGCATTCCTTCAAAGTGAACTCCAACTGCGTATTGTCAATATATGAGATATCAATCTCAATGCCGCCCGCGCCGGTGATTTTCTTGAAAAAATCCACGAAGTCCTCCAGTGAGTCGAAATTCTTGCGTCTTAGAGCGGCGAAGTAACCCGTGAATCCGAAAAACCTGCATATACCCCGGACCATCCAATTCCCGATAACGGGAATCCGGTATAGTGAGATGTAAATGCTTCCCAGCAGATGAAACACCTTTTTTCTTGAATCCATAATCAAAAACCCCGCTTTTGTGGAGCGTTGCCGGAGCCTGTAATCCAAGTGTAATGTATTTTCAGATACTTTGTTGACGTGAACGTTTTCTCACTATCGCATAATGCTTCCGGACTGGAGTACAAGGCCGGCTTTTATCAGCTTTGCTGGTGGTGCCCCCGGCAGGATTCGAACCTGCGCACATGGATTAGGAATCCAATGCTCTGTCCCCTGAGCTACGGGGGCGTGGAATACTGCTCAGTTTTCTCGAAACGTGATTGTAGCAAATTGGTGAAGGATAATCATTCAAATTCCGTCGATACTCTTGTCAGCGCGTCCATCATGAGGCTCAGTGCTTTAACGTATTTCGTGGCGGTTGTCTTGTTGCCCTCAAAGGACAGCTTTTTCGCCATCAGAGCCTGAAGGGCATCCATATTGCCAAGCGAGATGTCTTTCCAAACACCGTAACCGCCGGTGACGGAAAAATCGTATTTATCTTTCTCGCCGGGAGCGAGGCTCGTTACCCGGCCGTTTTTCACTTCCATCCAGAAGGGAAGGTCGCCCCTTGGCCCGGCGTTGTTTACCACGAACTGGATTACGGCGTTGAAGCCCTTGCCGGCACTGGGAATCTCGCGGTCGTTGTTGATTTCCGTCTTGAGTGCGAAAGCCCAATTATCGCTGACAAACAGAGCCATTAAACCTCCTGCTTTTAAAATGAAACCGGAGTTTTATAGTACTCAATTACACCTGTCCTGTAAATGATAAGGCACCTTTGACTGACGGTCTCATTTATCTCCAGCGCTCCCATAATGGTTTTATACCTGAATGGAGTCCGGGACCGGTCCTACTTCTCACGACGGGCACCGGTATCAGATACCAGGAGTTGGGGAGTTGCGGCAAAAGCCTGCGGATGCTCCGATTTCCACCTTCCGGATTCTTGTTAATTTCCATTGACTTTGAGGTTGATGTTGCCGCTGGTGGCTTTAATGTTAATGAACAGAGTGGTATCGGTCTTCTCGTACGCGTCGTTTACGAGAATCCTGTCTTTCTCCTCTTTCCGGACTGCGAGTTCCGGGGCTGTTATTTCCCCTGAAACCGCGGATGCGGTTATATAAACACCAATATCCTCCGGCAGATTTATTGTTATGTTTCCGGATGTTGCTTCAACTTCCATGTCCAGATTTCCAGTCCAGAATCCAACCAGGTTGATATCTATGTTTCCGCTTGTGGCTTGCACCCCCGCTTCCAGCGACTCCGAATAGGAGCCGGTAAGGCTTAAAGTCGTATTACCGCTTGTAACCCTGGTGTCGAGCAGTTTCAGCAGCTTATGGTCACCGGAGAGATCGGCGCTCAAGTTTCCGCTTGTCGTGTCTGCTTTAAAGCTTTCAACCTGGATGCCCTCGAAATCGAATACGCTGTCAACACTCTTGAGTTGTGCATCCAGCTTGACTGGAACATACTCGCTCAGCTCGATCTGCCACTGGTTCTCAGCCCTCCAGAGTCCGGCCGACCACCAGTTTCTCGGCTGCTCAATGGTAACCCGTCCGGTAGACCCGGAGAAATCGTGATCTATGTCCGGCTTCCACCTGGGAACATTGTATGTGAAGGTGCCATGGACCATGTTTTTGAAATCGCTTCCCCGGCTGACTTCCAGTTCCCCGGTATGCATCACCAGGCTGGTTTCAACCGAGGTTGCTCCATTGACGGGAACGGACCGTGTAATGATCCTGGTCTCACTTATGCTGGTGATCCCGAGAGGGATAAGTACGGCGGCAAGGATTACTGGTATCGCGAGGGCTGTGATGCCCAGCGCCAGCCCCGCGTTGGCCATGCCGGAACCTTCGATTTTTCCTTCTGATTTTCTTATTTCCCTCCTGGAGAGAATCCCGAAAATAATTGCGAGCAAAGGCATTACCAATGGAACGCACAAGAAACCGCCTATGCCCATTATCAGCGAGGCTACCGCAAGCCCGCTGGTCTTTTTCCCCGCGCCCGGAATATGATGTGGATGCGGAGGAGAGGGAACTCCGGGCGTTGCAGCGCCGGTTCCCTCCATGCCGGATTTTACCCCGCATTCAGGGCAGAAAACCGCGTGATCGGGGATTTCCATTCCACAGGAATCGCATCTCATCGACTGCTCCTCGCTATAGCTGGATTGTATCAACCGCTGACACCGAGTTTCCCGGTAGTTAACTTATTCTAGCCCGTGCCGTGCAAAATGACTATATGAACGATTCAGTAGTAGGAATGCGCAACATAATCAGTATAATTAAACTATATTAAATATCAGGAGATTTTGCGGAACTCACTCCGATTCCCGGTGTTTTCTTTCACACAGCGAAGTTTCCGCATCGGAGGATATCTTGAAAAGGTTTCTTTCTTCTATTGTACTCGTTGTGCTTCTACTGGCGGGTTTTCCGGCCGGAGTACCCGCCGGGACAAAAGGCCCTGCGGTCGAGACGGACCTGTTTACCATGCGACAGGGGGCTGAATACGCACCCGGAGAAATTATCGTAAAGTTCAAGCGTGCCGCCGATTCCGGCGCGGTACAGCGGTTGAGGAGCGGGATCGGCCAGGTCTCATCGGAACTTCTCGGCACCAGGGGCCTGGAGTTGGTGAGAGTCGGCGGACAGAACCTGGAAGCCCTTATCAGGGCTGTGAGGGATTCTGGACTGGTTGAGTTCGCCGAGCCCAACTATGTAAGGAAAGTGGAGGTCTGGCCCGACGATCCTCCCAACGATCCGGATTATGCCACCGAACAGTGGAACTTGAAGAGCTTCGCTCAGGGTGGAATAAATATGCCGGACGCATGGCCGATTGAGACCGGTGAGGCGACTGTTGTTGTGGCTATCCTGGATACGGGAGTAGCCTACAGGAATGGCGGTGGTTACTCTAAAGCCAACGACCTTTCTTCGTCGACTTTCACCGTCGCTCCCGGCTATGATTTCGCGAATAACGATTCATACCCTGATGATGACAACGGTCATGGCACCCACGTGTGCGGAACGGTTGCCCAGACCACCAACAATAACTACCTCGTCGCCGGGGTGGCCCCCAACTGCAGCGTTATGCCGGTAAAGGTTCTCAATCAGCAGGGGAGCGGCCTTGATTCATGGGTGATCGACGGTCTGGAGTATGCCGCCGACCACGGCGCGGATGTCATCAATATGAGTTTGAGCGGGCCGGACGACAGCGATGCGCTGGAGGAAGCCGTCGATTATGCTTTTAACAAAGGCGCCGTCGTCTGCGCGTCTTCGGGAAACAACCATTCCTCGGTTGTGGAGTATCCCGCCGGTTACAGTTCGTGTGTGGCCGTCGGCGCGACGGGGCCTGACAAGACCAAGCCTTTTTATTCAAATTACGGGGACGCGCTTGATGTCGTGGCCCCTGGAGGAAGCGGCTCGGGAGTGATATGGCAGGAGACTTTCCAGACGCAGGAGGATCCTTATGGAGGTTTTGCTCTCGTGGGAATGAGCGGTACATCTATGGCATGTCCCCATTTCGCCGGTGTAGCGGGGCTGGTCAAGTCGGCGCATCCGACCTGGAACGCCGCCGAGGTGCGGGCGGGGGTTGTCTCTGCCTGCAATGATCTGGGTGAGGCCGGGTGGGACCGTTTGTACGGCTGGGGCCTTATCGACGCAAAGGCGGCTCTTGAGATCACCGAGCCGGTTGTCTCTCAACCCTCGATTTCCGCCATATCCCCGGCGTACGGGGCCGAGGGCAATACAGTGCCCGTACAAATATCGGGCTCGGGTTTCGGCGGCCGGATGAGGGTATTTCTAAGCCGGCAGGGGGAGGACGACATTGAAGCAAGCGGCATTTCCACTTCGGGCTCGACCGGCTTGAACTGCAGTCTTAACCTGAATGACGCACAGCCCGGTCTATGGACGGTCAGAATTCACAATACCGCCTTGCTTGAGGACTCGGTGGACGGTGGTTTTGAAGTACAGCCGTCGGGAGACTACACGTGGTATCTGGCCGAAGGTTCAACCAGCTACGGGTTCGAGGAGTTCGTATTGCTGCAGAATCCCGGGGATGCTCCGATCAATGCTCAGCTCACTTTCATGACCCCTGCGGGAGCGCGGGACCCTTACCCGGTTACGGTACCGGCGGACAGCAGGGTTACCGTCAGGGTCAACGATCTTATTGCCGATTCAGACGTGTCGACAAGGATCGACGCCGCGGGTAACGTGATCTGTGAAAGGTCGATGTACTGGGGCAACCGGATCGAGGGTACTGATTCCATAGGGGTACAGGCGCCTTCGCACACCTGGTATCTCGCTGAAGGTTCGACCGATTACGGTTTTGACACCTTCCTTCTGATACTGAACCCGAATGATAACGATACACAGGTCATAGTAACTTACATGACTCCCCGGGGTCCGTGGGAAAGGGAACCTTTCCTTATACCGGCAAACAGTCGTTACAGCATAAACGTAAAGGACGACCTCCCGGCTGAAGATATGTCGTTCAAGGTGGAGGCGTCCTCGCGCGTCATCGCCGAGCGCTCGATGTACTGGAACGGTATGAGGGGGGGACACGACTCAATCGGAACCACGTCACCGGCACAGAGCTGGTACCTCGCGGAAGGCACGACCGACTGGGGCTTCGACGAGTACGTTCTTATTCAGAACCCCAACGACGAGAACGCAGAAGTGGACATTACCTATATGACCACCGGCGGCCCGGTGCAGGACACCACGAGGACCATCCCCGCTAACAGCAGGGAAACCGTGTACGTCAACGGGATCATGCCCGGCGAAGACTTGTCGGTGAAGGTGGATGCCGACATGGGGGTTGTGGTGGAACGGGCCATGTACTGGGACAATGGGACCGGCAGGGGGGGGCACTGCGCTATTGGGGTGACCCAGCCGCACCGGGACTGTTTTCTTGCGGAAGGCACGACCGCCTGGGGTTTCGAAGAGTGGATTCTGATACAGAACCCGAACAGTGCGGCGGCGCATATCGGAGTGGAATACATGACTTCCCGTGGGCTCGTGAACCGTCCCGGCTTTACGATTGATCCGGGCAGCAGGGTCACCGTGCACGTCAACAGCGACCTGCCGCCGATTGACACTTCATCACGCGTCTACTCCAACCTGCCGATTATCGCGGAGCGTTCCATGTACTGGAACAACCGGGGGGCGGGGCATGTATCCCAGGGTCTTATGCGTTAAGCGGTCCCGCTTGAACCGGTACCGCTTTATATGGAATAGTCGACGCGTCTTTTCTTATGGGGAGAGCTATGGAGATCGATAAAAACCGGTTGGATGAATTGAGACTGGGTGCAATCACCGCCATGGATGGCGTGTGGTTTATGGCCGTCGAGGAAAAGTACGGCCTGGAGGCCGCGCTGGAACTGGACGTCAAAGCATGGAAAAACTACGGCATGGCAATATTCAAGAGGAGTGCGGGGATGCTGGGCATCAAGCTCGATCCCGGTTCTCCTCCCGGCATGGAAAAGATAGGTCTGCTGTTTGAAACATTATGCCGGGTTGACGGGACCGAAAGTGAAACCACTTTTAACGGAAACACCTGCTCTTTCAGGATACTGCGCTGCGCCTGGTGGGACAACCTGGTAAGATCCGGCAGGACCGGACTGGTGCCATGCGAGGACGTGGACAACGCGATTTTCGCGCACTATCTTCAGAAGCTCGACCCTTCTTTGAAGATCGAGGCCGTTCATTCACGCCCCAGGGGCGACGGCTTCTGTGAGTGGATCATGAGCGGGAAAGGCGCTGGCTGACAGATGTTTTCCTGCAGGGCTTTTAATTGAGATCGATCATTGAACACCTCTCGGTTTTAATGTTTCATCAATTAAACAATATTATGATAATAAACAATATTATGATAATTATGATAATGAATTAAAGGAACCGCGGATGCAGAAGATTCCATGGCTGGATACAACCAAATGCAGAAAGGCAATTGATTGCCGGGCCGCTGAATTTTGTAAGTATGAGACAATACATGTTCAGCCAGAGTCACCGGAGCAGCCCGGAATCGCCGTTGATTACCCTAAAGTGGACCTCGAATTGTGCAAACGGTGCGGGGAATGTGTGCACGCCTGTACTGAAAATGCGATCAAGATGATTCCTGTGTGATATTGTTCAAATGATAATATTATAATATGTTAAGGTAGATCGTTATGAGTGGATCAATATTGTAATTAATAGATATGATTTAACAGGAGGAAAATATGGCTGAAGTTGTTGAGATTAGCGACCAGACCTTCGAATCGGTAATTGCCAACGCGGGCAAGCCCGCCCTTGTTGATTTCTGGGCGCCGTGGTGCGGGCCCTGCCGGATGATGCATCCCGTGCTGGAAAGCCTTGCCGAGTCAGTGGGTGAATCGGCTGTAATAGCAAGGTGTAACGTGGATGACAGTCCATCACTCGCCGGCAGGTTCGGCGTCAGCGCCATACCTACCATGATTCTGTTCAAGGATGGTAATCAGGTCGAGACGATGGTAGGCGTGACACCTGAAGATGAACTCAAGAAAAAGATTGAAGCCAATTTGTAATTTTGTAAGTTTTAATTCTTACTGAACAGCCGGTGATTTGAAACGGAAATAAAAGGATTCATACCAAATACGATGCTGGACTGGGAAGGCATGCTCGCGTCCACCATATTTTTACCCCGCTGTAATTTCAGGTGCCCGTACTGCCAGAACCCGGAGTTGGTACTAAATCCCGAGAGCCTCGATTCGGTTCCATATTCCGTGCTGCACGAGTTCTTCGCCGACAGGGCCGGCTGGATAGAGGGGATATGCATAACCGGTGGTGAGCCATGTCTGCATGAAGATTTACCTGAGCTTTGCTCGAAGCTTAAGGGGGAAGGGATAGGTGTCAAGCTGGATACAAACGGCAGCTTTCCGGATATGCTGGGCACCCTGATAAATGATAAGCTGATCGACTATGTGGCAATGGATGTGAAAGCTCCCCTCGAAACAACAGCGTATCGGAATTCCAGCGGAAACAAGCGGGACGATCTGGTTCAGTTAATAGACAAGAGTATTGACATAATAATGAGTTCCGGCATTAAACATGAGTTCAGAACGACCGTGGTGCCTATGATTCACAGCCCTTCGGAAATTGAGAAGATTGCAATGCGCATCAGGGGCGCGCAGAAATATTACCTGCAGTATTTCAGTCCCGGCACCACGCTGGACAGCAGGTACTCGAGTCTGAAGCCTTTTACGGAAGACGATATGAACACGATGCTTGACGCCGCTCTGAAGCATTTCCCGGGGAGTTCCCTGAGGGGGGCGTCCGCCGGGATGGACCAGTGATATGAAGTTTCTTCCCGAATGCTACTCCTGTGCGATGAGGCAGGCCAACTCCGCCGCCGGACTTGTGAGTGATGACAGCTCTTTTCGAGACGAGTGCATGCGTGAAGCCGCCCGTATACTCGCCATGGACAAGCTGGATATGACTCCACCCGCCGTGGGGGAACTTATTTATCATAAAATTTCCGAGCTCTCCGGAAACCCCGATCCGTTCGCGGGCCAGAAAGAGAAACAGAACAGGGCCGCGGCAAAACTTCTTCCGTGGCTGAGAGAGACTATAAACGCGGCTCCCGATCCCTTGTTCATGGCGGTCCGGATTGCGATATCGGGCAATATCGTCGATCCGGGCGCGCTGGAGTCGTTCGATCTCGAGAGCACCGTAATGGAAGCGGTTGTAAGCGATTTGAACCTTGACGCCTACCCTTTGTTCCGGCGGAACGTGGAAAACGCCCGCTCCATACTGCTCATCGCCGACAACTGCGGAGAAATAGTCTTTGACAGGGTACTGGTCGAGACGCTTTTGAGTTTCCAGGATCTCAGGATAGTGGTCGCAGTCAGGGATGTTCCGATCATCAATGACGCGACGATGAAAGACGCCGCCGAAATCGGAATGACCGACCTGTGCAGGGTAATATCCAGCGGTTCTCGAATGCCCGGCACCTCACTGCCGGGGACCACCCCGGAGTTCCGGGAACTTTTCCGGGAATCCGATCTGGTGATATCCAAAGGACAGGGAAACTGGGAGACGCTTGAGGACTGCGACAGAGATATTTATTTTATGTTCCAGGTGAAATGCCGGCCGGTATCGGTTATGACCGGTTGCAGAACAGGCCTGCCGGTCCTCGCGTATCATAAGCCCTGAACCCCCTTTGTTTCACTTCGTTGACCGCCTTGATGCCGGGAAAAGACTCTGCTTGACAACACTGAACGCTTGTTCATATTGTTAGACGTACTTTTTATCCTTATGGCCCGTTCAGCTTTCCAGTAAGCGAATTTGCACCCCGGAGCAAAGGAGGATGCCATGTCGGAGGATACAATATGTGGGCGCTATAAATCCTGCTTAAAAGAGTACGGCGGCTTGCCCATGATGAAGCACTACCGGGAGGGTGCCTGGCGGGAGATCTCCTGGAATGAGTTCGACGGGATGGTCCAGAGGCTCGGATCGGCGATGTTGTCACTCGGAATAGAACCAGGGGACCGTATCGCCATCTATTCCGGGAACTGCCCGGAGTGGCAGCTTACAGACATTGCGCTTCTTTCCATCGGGGCGGTCAACGTCGCTCTTTATCAGACACTGACCGCACCTCAGGCGGAATATATTCTGAGCGATTCAGGCTCCAGGATAGTCTTCGTCGGCGGGGAGGAGCAGTTGGAGCGAATTCTCAACTGCTATGACGACCTGCCCGGGCTTTTCAAAATCGTTACCATGGACAACAGGGTCTGCGATCATCCGGATGTTATTACGTTCGACCGGATGCTCGAACTGGGCGCCGAAAAGCTGGATTCCAGGCTGCTGGAGGAACGTCTCGAGCAGTGCGAAGCGGATGATCTCTGTTCAATAATTTATACTTCGGGGACAACCGGGAACCCGAAAGGTGTCATGCTCACGCATGACAACATAATGTCGAACGAGAGGGCGACAAGGACCCTTGGTGAAGTCAATGCGGGAGATGTCACCCTTTCGATTCTTCCCCTGAGCCACAGCCTGGAGAGGACGGTAGGATATTATCTTCCGATCTTCCACGGGGTTACGATCGCTCATGCCAGATCGATAGAAGAACTGATAAACGACTTCCCGGTGATAAAGCCGAACTTCATGGTAAGCGTTCCCCGCATGTACGAGAAAGTGTATACAAAGGTCATCGCCAACCTGGAAAAAGAACCCGCGTTCAAGAGGCGGATGTTTGAGTGGGCTCTCAAGAACGGCAGAAAGGTCAGCAAGCTCAAGACCGAAAAGAAACCTGTTCCCTTCTTCCTGGGCCTGAAGTTCAAAATTGCCCGTAAACTGGTATTTTCAAAGGTTTACGAGAAGATAGGCGGCCGGGTGAGGTTTTTCGCGTCGGGAGGTGCTCCTCTGGCCAGGGAGATATCCGAGTTCTTCCACGCAATGGATATCCTCATTCTAGAGGGATACGGACTTACCGAGACGGCGCCCATTCTTACCGTTAACAGAGACACCGATTACAGGTTCGGGTCGGTCGGGCTTCCGCTGGAGAATGTGGAGATCAGGATAGCCGAAGACGGAGAGGTGCTGGCCAGAGGCCCGAATATCATGAAGGGGTACTACAATAATCCGGAGGCGACAGCCGAAGTCATCGATTCCGAAGGCTGGTTTCATACCGGAGATATAGGGCATCTGGACGAGGACGGTTTCCTTTATATAACCGACCGCAAGAAAGACATAATAGTCACCGCAGGCGGTAAGAACATCGCCCCGCAGAACATAGAGAACGTTCTCAAGGTCGACAGGTACATTGAACAGGTATGTGTTATTGGAGACAGGCGGAAATTCGTGAGCGCTCTTGTTGTTCCCGATTTTGATGAGCTCAGGGTTTGGGCTTGCGAGAATTCGGTTGACGCTGAGAAAAATGAAGACCTTGCAGTAAATGAAAAAGTCATCGATTTCTACCGCGAGCGAATTGACGCACTTCTGGAAGATTTCGCCAGGTTTGAGAAGGTTAAGAAGTTCGTTCTTCTCCCGGGGGAATTCACAGAAGAAGCAGGTTTTATCACCCCGTCCTTGAAAATGAAAAGAAAGACAGTAGAAGAGGCCTTCAGGAAAGAGATCGAGGGAATGTACCGTGAGAACGGGGATGTGCAGTTGCGGGCCGGACCGGTCAGGGTAGCGCTGAAATGATTTGTTTTACTATTTACTGTTTGCCATACCTTTGAGACACTTAGATCAGGCTGCTTTGGCAATTGCGCGTTATCTGTCCTTATTTGAGGCCATATTCAAATAGCGCAGAAATCAAGCTCTTTATAGAGTTGGGCAAAAGGGGAAAGGAGCAAGGCAATGGGAGAAGAAACAATAGGCGCCGTTTTGAAGTCCCGGGTCGGGAAATATCAGGATAAAACAATGTTGCGGGTTAACCGTGATGGCGTATGGCGGGAAATAACCTGGAACGAGTTCAACAAGAATGTGGTAAATATCGGTCTTGCGCTTATATCTATTGGCATTGAAGCCGGGGACCGAGTGGCGATTTTCTCATCCAACAGCCCCGAGTGGCAGATGATAGACATTGCCGCGCTGTCGATCGGCGCTGCGGACGTGCCCCTTTACTCGACCCTTTCCGCCCCACAGGCGAAGTATATCCTTAAGGATTCCGGCTCGCGGGTTGTATTTGTGGGGACCAGGGACCATCTGGACAGGATTCTCGAAGTCAGAGACGGTCTTCCCGATCTTCTGAAGATAGTAACGATTGATAACACGGTTTCCGATCACCCCGATGTCATAACCCTGGATGATGTTCTCAAACTGGGGGAGAAAAACGCCAACAGGGAACAGTTTGACAAGCGCCTCGAGAGCACGAAGCCCGGCGACCTCTGCAGTATAGTCTACACATCAGGTACGACCGGAGACCCCAAGGGTGTAATGCTGACCCATGATAACTTCCTTTCTAATGTCAGGGCGGCGTCAAAACTTGTCGAGATAGGCCCTGAGGACGACTGCCTTTCCTTCCTTCCGCTCAGCCATGTGCTGGAGAGAATGAGCGGTTACTACACTTCAATGTATAACGGAGTACCGATGGCGCATGCCCGTTCGATCGACGACCTGGTTGAGGATATCGGTGTGATCAAACCGACATACATGGTTAGCGTTCCGCGTTTATACGAGAAAGTGCATGCGGGAGTGCTGGCGAATGTCGAAGAAGAGCCCGCGATAAAACAGAAGATATTCCACTGGGCCGTTGGTGTCGGCACCAAAGTGAGCGCTCTGACCGTCAATCACAAACCGGTGCCGTTTTTCCTCGGCATCAAAAACAAGGTAGCCAACAAGCTTGTTTTTTCCAAGATCTATGAGAAAATGGGCGGCCGTCTCCGGTTCTTCGTTTCCGGAGGGGCGCCTCTGGCAAAGGAAATAGCCGAGTTCTTCCATGCCATGGGTATTCTGATTCTCGAGGGTTATGGATTGACAGAGACATCTCCGGTCATCACCGTAAACACACCGGAAGCCATAAGGTTCGGGTCTGTCGGAAGGGCGATTGAGTACGTGGAAGTCAAGATCGACGACAACGGGGAAATAATGGCAAAAGGCCCCAACATCATGCAGGGTTACTACAATAAACCCGAAGCCACAGCGGAAGTTCTGCATGACGGCTGGTTCCGCACCGGGGACGTCGGGCGGATCGATGAAGACGGTTTCCTTTTCATAACCGACCGCATCAAGGACATTATAGTAACCGCCGGCGGCAAGAACATCGCCCCGCAGAACCTCGAGAACACGCTCAAGCTTGATAAATATATAGACCAGGTTTGTGTCCTCGGGGACAAGAAGAAATTCATCAGCGCTTTGATAGTGCCTAATTTTGATGAGTTGAAAAGCTGGGCTAAGGAGAAAGGCCTGCAGGTTGGAAGTGTAAGCTACCTCATTAATAATGAAGACGTTATTAATTTCTATCGCGAAAGGATCGACCTGGCACTGAAAGATTTCGCGAAATTCGAGCAGGTCACGAAGTTTACGCTTCTTCCAAAAGAGCTGACGGAAGAAGCCGGCCTCGTTACACCGACACTCAAGGTAAAAAGGCGCGAGGTAGAGAAAAAATTTGCCGCTGAAATCGATAAGATGTACACTGATTGAGTTTCAGCAAGAGTATTCGGATTCATCAAAACTTCTGCTGGACGGGTGTGTTTCCCTGTGCTGATGCGAGCTATCCCGGTTTAAGAGTGCGTCGGTTTCCATCACCGGAATAATATTAATTGGAGCATACGGCGCATATTACATTAAGGAGGAGAAAATGAGGGTGTCGGTACTTAAGAAGAGGATTCCCGGGCCTGGTACAAACAGGGTGGGAACCTGTCTCCGCGTAGTGTCGGCCATGGTTATTACCGCCGCCGCCATGTTCATGTTCGCCGTCCCGGCGTTTGCCGCCGTCCCGCAGATACTGAACGTATTTCCGGTTACGGGACCGGTCGGGACACCGGTTGTGATAGCCGGTACGGGTTTCGGGGCGGAAACTGAATACAGCGCGGTTATGTTCAACGGTGTAGGCGCTGAAGTGACGACATGGCAGAACAATGTAATTTCGGTGACAGTTCCCGAGGGCGCCACTACCGGCCCGGTTACTGTTATTAATGCCGACGGTGTCAGCAACGGCGTTGAATTCACGGTAACCGAGACCCCTCAAGCGGATACGACATGGTATCTTGCGGAGGGCAGCACCGCCTGGGGTTTTGAGACTTACATCCTGATGCAGAACATCACCGATATCGACGCGACGGTGAACGTTACGTACAACACTGAGCAGTACGGCAGGATTCCGAGGCCGCAAGCTCTTAATGTACCCCCGAACTCCAGGGTGACCTTCCTGGTAAACGACGACATTTCAAACGTGGATGTCTCGACGGAACTCGATTCTTCGCAGCCGATAGTCTGCGAGCGCTCCATGTACTGGAACGGCAGGATCGACGGCCATGATTCAATCGGCGTAACCGACGCCGCGAACGACTGGTACCTCGCGGAAGGATATACCGACAACGGTTTCGAGACGTGGGTTCTCGTCCAGAACCCGAACCAGCAACTGGCCGCAACGGTAAATGTGACTTATATGACATCGAATGGAACGATAGAGAAAGCGCCTTTCCAGGTAGGCGCGGGGCAGCGGTATACAATCAACGTGGCTGAAGACGTCGGCGCGTGTGAGGTGTCGACCATGGTCGAAAGCGATCTGGCGGTAATCTGCGAGCGCTCCATGTACTGGGACGGCCGCCGGGGTGGGCATGAGACGATCGGGGTGACACAGCCCGGTAAAGACTGGTACCTGGCCGAGGGGTCGACCGCCTGGGGTTTTGACACATGGCTTCTGCTTCAGAATCCCGGCGATGCCGAAGCGACTGTCAACGTTACCTACATGACGCCGGAAGGTCCGCTGGAACAGCCGGCCTTCGAGATGGAGCCGAACTCGAGGCACACTGTGCATGTCAACGATTACGTGGTGAATTCGGACACCTCGATCGGGGTGACGGGCAGTGAAGACCTGATCGCGGAAAGAGCGATGTACTGGAACAACGGCACCGGCAGGGCGGGGCACAACACCAGGGGCCTTACCGGGCTTTCGGATACCGTCTACCTGGCCGAGGGGTCGACCGCCTGGGGGTTCGAGACGTTTGTATGCATGCAGAACCCCAACGATGAAATCGCCAGGGTTCAAGTGACGTATAACATCAATGACGGCGCGGTCGACGGCGGGGAATGGATTATCCAGCCGAACAGCCGGGTTACCATCAACGTCAACCAGCAGCTTCCGAATTACGATACCTCTGTCAAGCTCGAGTCCGATGTGCCGATAGCGGCCGAGAGAGCCATGTACTGGAGCACAAGGGGCGGCGGACACGACTCGATAGGGTGGTCCCCGTAATAAAAATATAACTGTAATGTCACAAAGGCCGGCCCGCTTTGGAGCCGGCCTTTTTTCATGTCATTTCCCTGCCCTCTGCGCCGGCTGTAGGCTCTTTACAGTTTCCGGGACAATAGCTGGAACCCCGCGGTTGCCTGCTGAATTGCGCCGGGATGCTCCGAAAAAGGGAACAACGGAGTGATAATCACCGGAAATACGGTTGATTTTGAATGGATTCCATTTGATTGATCGAATACGTGTTTATAATGAAAATGGATGAAGTTGCATCAGCATAAATCCTCGATTGTTTCTTATTAAAGGGACGCGAGCACCCGGGAAGCCGGCGAAACGCCTTCCAAAGTAATCTTTTACGCACGCGGCATTTATCAAGTTTTACGGGAAAATTGATTCGACTATTTCTTGGGGTGGCAAAATGAGCGGAAACGAAGTAAAGAGATTTCTGGTTGTAAACAGCGACATGGTCCTTGGAGAATCGGTCAGAAAGATCCTTGAGGAGACATTCTCGGTGAAAGTGGATCTCGAGTCTGAAAGCTCCAAAGCCCTGGAGAGGCTCACGCGGGAAAACTATCAGATAGTGATATCTGATTTCTCCCTGACCGACGGCGACTGCTTCGAACTTCTCCGGGAGATCTCAGTGAGGAACATTGACACCTGCCCTATCGTGGTTGCGCCGAGAGGGGACGAACAGCTTGCGGCACGCAGTCTCGTTTATGGTGCCGTGGGTTGTGTCGTAAGATACAGAAACTATTTCAGGGAACTGCGGGAGGCGGTCGGCCTTGCGCTGGCCGGCTTCGAAGTGAAACAATAAACCTCGAAATAGAATAAAATTGGAAATGCCAGGTCCAAATCGGTTAAATTATTATCCTGAGGAGCCTTAACTTATATAAGGTATGGTGTTAATGGTGGCTGGGGTCGGTTGCAATGAGTGACAAACCAAAAGAACGGTTCCTGGTTGTCGACGACAGTTCACACTTTAGTTTCTTCATCAAGAGAACGCTGGAGGAACGTTTTTCCGCGCAGGTCAAGGTGGCATGGGACTGTGCTTCAGCGAGGGAAGTTTTCGCAAGGGAGAAGTTTGATGTCATTACCCTCGATTACGTTCTCCCGGACGGCGACGGCCTCGAGCTTCTTCAGGAGTTCACGTCCGAGGAGTATTGCCCCCCAATTATCATGATAACCGGTGAGGGCGACGAGAATGTCGCCGCCCGCTGTCTGCACCTGGGAGCTTCCGGTTACGTCGCCAAGTCAAGAGACTTCTACGCGAGGTTATCTGAAGTGGTGGATAAGGTCCGCGGTGAAGTGGCGAAGAGAAAGGTACACGAGAAGCTCAAGAAATCCAGCGTTGTGCTTCACGCGATAGAAAACATAGAGCAGCTCGTGGCCAGCGAGAAAGACCGCGAAAGCTTTCTGAGGGGCATCTGCGGCAATCTGCTGGAGGGGCGTGATTACTACAACGCCTGGATAACGCTGCTTGACGATTCGGGCGATATTAAGAACAACGTCGGTTCCACCATGGGCGAGAAGTATGTCCCCATTATGGATATCTTGAATGAAGGCACTCTCACTGTTTGCTGCAAGAGGGCGCTCGGTCAGCCCGGAGTGATGATAATGAAGGCTTCTTCGGAAGAGTGCGAGCAGTGCCCGCTCGCGATGGTCTCCCGGGACATTGGTGTAATGGTGGCCAGGCTGAAGCACGGTGACAATGTGTACGGGCTGCTCGGAGCATACGGTCCGGTTTCGATTACGGAAGACAAAGAAGAGGCTGATGTCATTACTCAGGTGGCCGAAGACACTGCTTACGCGCTTGGCGTAATCGAGATCGCGATGGAGCGGAAGAAGGCGGAGGACGCCCTCAAGGAACAGGACAGAAGGCTTCGCGCGATCGCCGATACGGTTAGAGAATCGATCATGATTCTCAGCCAGAACGATAAGATCGTGTACTGGAACGCGGGGGCTGAGAGAATGTACGGTTATCCCGCAAGCGAAGCAATCGGAAAAGAACCCGCGGATATCCTCTTTATCGGCAAAGACCGCATCGCCAACTCGGACCGGTTTATGCTTCACGTTAAGGGCGCCGCCCATGGGAGCACCGGCGGTGTGGAAGAGTTTGAAGTTACCAACAAGGATGGCGCAAAAATCCATGTCAGCTTCAGCATTACGTATTTCAGTGTCGGGGAAACGGCTTATGTTGTCGTGGTAGGACGGAACATTTCAGACCATAAGCGTGTGCTCGACGTGCTCAGCAAATCGGAGGGGCGCTATAGACGTCTTTTTGAGTCATTCAGCGAAGGAATTGCCGCCCTGACCGAAGAGGGCAAAGTGCTCGAATGCAATCATTCGTTCGCGAGCATTCTCGAGTACAAGCCCGAGGAGCTCATCGATCTGCATTTGAGCGACCTTGTCGCGGCGAAATGGCTCGGGCGCAGCGGCGAGATGTTTGATTCCCTGACTGATAATGATTTCACCGGGGAGTTCGAGCTCGAGATGATGAAGCATGAAGGGAAACCCGCGCAGGTGATGGCGAAGATGTTCAGGGCTGACGATGAAGACGACCGTGTATATGGGTGGGTCGTTATTACCGATAAGGCCGGGGCTGTAAGCAAGGTGTAAAACGCCTCGGTCTCTCCCGAAAAGTCTTGAATCGAGCGCTCCGCACAGTTTTCTCCCCTTTTGATACGCGAGCAACGCCTCAATATCCGGCGGTTGACCAGGTTAAAGCGACAAACAGAAGATAAAATTCCTGAATATCCCCCCTGCCAAAGGGATACCGGGGTTAAATAGGGAGTTGTTCGAGAATTTCCATTATCTCATCAGGGGCAGCTTCCCTGGCGTTTGCCGCCGCTTCCGGAAGGGCTATATCGACCGGCTTATTATAATTTGAGAACACGGCTTTTATGGCAAGGTTGATATCTCCGAGAAGTTCAACGTCTTCGACATACATCTCGAGGTCTACTTCGTCGACCAGCATTGTTTCCTTATCGATAGTAATAACCGCGTCTATACTGGTGCGCTTTGACATTTCCTCGATCATGTATTTGACCTCAGGCCCCAGCTCGTCGACTATGTCCTGGTTGAGGATCGCCTGCTCGAAGAACTTCGGCCCCACCTCAAAAGAGATCACATAACTCTCATCAGTCTCATCTTTGAGCTCGAGATTTTTTGCGTTGCCGGTCAGTTTGTCCAGCTCCGAAGGCGAAAGCTGAAAAACGTTCATGAGGTCTCTGACCTCGGTGGTGAGGCTCTTGAGCCAGCCCTTTTCGGGTACGAAGGCGTATGCGTAATCATCGATGGAGTAGGCTTCGGACTCCGTTCCCATCCCGGAAAAACGAATATGGTATTTTGGATTGTTCCTGTCCCCGATATCCGCCGACACGACCATGTCCAGTTTTTCTTTTTCCTTGCTTATGACCGGGGCGTCGAGCACGGATTTGAAATCAAGGTTAAAGGTTTTAACAACCTGCATCTTCCTGTTGCTTTTTTCTATGATGCCCTGGAGTTCTTCAGGCTCTTTATCGTTTTTCCCGCACCCCGGGACCACCGCGCCGGAAACGAGCAGAACTGAAAGAAGAAGTAATACGGTTACTGCTTTTCTCATCAAAACCTCCGGTAAAAGGTGCCTGCACTTCAATACTACTACGGATTCATGCCCGAGTTTTACGTGTAGCGCATTTTATCACTAATCGTTTCAATGGGAGGAGACGCCGGACTGCGGCGCTCTTCTTCTGAAGCATGGAAAAAGCCCCGGGCTGTCGAAGAAGACCGGGGCTTCGGGTTCTGGTTATTGATCGCACCATACGTTAGATCGGGAGGCCGGGCAAACTGGGTGTCGTGCCGAGTTCGCTTGGGTCGACTTCCGGCGCCGCGGCCGCTTCAGGGGGAAGTTCTATTGTTACCGGCTTGTTGTAGTCTGAGTATTTCATGTCCATATCCGCGGTCATATTTCCGATCATGGGCACGTCTTTCATTTCCATCTTGACTTTTGCTTCGGTGATATACATAGATTTCTTGTCGATCGTAAAGACGGCGCTCATGCTCATATTCTTGATCATATCCTCGAACATGCCCATGAACTCTTCGCCCAGTTCATCGCCTAGCGCATCACTCTCGAACGCGCTCTCGAAGTATTCGCTTCCGATGGTAAACGAGACCTCATAGGACTTACCGTTCTCCGAGACCATCTTTAAATCCTCGGCGCCCTTGGACATCTTGCCTATTTCGTCGGGAGTCATCTGCGCGTATTCACCTATATCCGCCATCGGCGTCTTTACCCAGCCCATGCCGGGCATCTCCATATAGGTGTAGTTTCCCAGCAGGTAGAGTTCCGTATCCATGCCCATCACTGAAGTGACGATCTGCGCTTTTGGATCTTGCGGGTCCGACATGTCGGCTATCATTTCCATCTTGATGTCCTGTTCCGCGCCGTCCATCATGTCCATCTCGTACTCACCGGTGGTTTTCATGGTGAAAGATGTTACATCCTGCATCGCGGCACTGCTCTTGTCCAGGATGTCCGCCGTCTCGGCACTGCTTGTTCCGCCGCAGCCGGCCGTCCAGACTCCGAACGAGCCGAGGATAAGCATTAATGAAATCAAAGACGCCAGTAACTTTCTCATAAGGAACCTCCTTTAGTGTTGACTCAATTGTATCAGAATCAGAATGAGCATCTTTTATTCAATATTGTCCGCCGGGAACCGGTCCGGTTTGCCTCCGGTTGAGGCGGAGTCTCTTATGCGTTGAATTACGAGCAATAAGAGCGGGACAAACAGATAAATGGAGATTGCCGCGGCGGGCTCGATTCCTGAGTCGTTGAAAAGCAGTGCCGCCACAAGCCCGGCCGTCATACCGGCCATGCCGGCCGTCAGGTAGCGATAACCCCGCCGCAGCTTCCTGAACAGCTTGAATTTCCAGTTGAGCAACAAAGCACCGAAAACAGCCAGAAGCAGAAGCAAGCGCCAGGTGGACACAAAAGCCAGGGACCAGTTGGCGGAGAGTTTCCGCATTGCCTGGGGAAGAACCGACGATATGCCGGCTTCCCTGAAACGGCTTATGGCCCTCCCTGCGTGAGATGCCTGTTCGGGGAGTATCGACGTGACGACGATCAGGACGGCGACGCACAGCAGCACGATTATGCCGGCCGCAAGAATCTTCTTCCAGTTGAGCGGCCTGCCTTCCAGTTTGAGCAACGTAGCCGCCGAGGCCGCCACCGCGGTAATGAGGCCTCCTACGTTTGCCCCGATTCGCGGGTAGCTGAGGAACAGGCCCATTAATATGAAAACGGTGCAGGTGAAAAGATATCGTTTCCAGGATTTATCCAGGGTGTTTTGAAAGACCTCGCACACCAGGCAGGCGAACAACACCGATGAACCTACTATGACCCCCATGTACAGGTTTCCTATACCGTAGTACCTGCCGGCGATTATTATGTCCGATCCGAAAGCGCTCAAGGTCATCAGGGGCGAGCCCAGGAGGGGGTCGATGAGCGCGGTGAAAAGGGTTGCGCAGGAGACGAATATCATAGAGACAAACATGCCGTGTCCCGCCGTATCTTTAAAGGGCCTGGTTCCCCCCAGGGAAACAGCGGCAAGGCTGGTCAGAAGGCATATGCCGATTACCAGTGGAATCGAGCGATAGAGTGCGGCGTTGCCGAAAACCGGGTATATCAGGTATGCGAAGGGGCCGCACAGAACCATCAGGAGGGCGGTTTTCCAGAAAAGCCCATGGTTATAGACTAGATCGTCACGCAGGAAGACGCACATTATAAACAGTGAAATGAGCACCATGACTGAGATCACGTAGAACCGGACCATCGATTTTCTGGTTGTTGATGAGGCAACGACGGTTGTTCTGAACTTCTTCATATCGCCGATATCGGTCGAGGTGGATGTTTCCGACAGAGGCCTGCCTTCCATTTTGCCCGGGGTGTCTATGCCGAAATATTCGAGCAGCGTCGGCGCGATATCGAAATTGGAGACCACTCCCGTGCGCCTGGTTGTCGGCGACGCCAGGAGTGTCCCCGTTTTGAACCCCGGGCCGCTTATCACCAGGGGGGTCAGGAGTTCGCCCCTGGCAAGCATTTCCCGCGAGGGGGTCGGGGTACATATAATCACCATGTCTTTTGACAAATCCAGGGATTTCAGTATCTCGCCTACAGCCTGGTCGCTGTTTTTAATTGCTGCGCTTCGAGCTTCGGCCAGGGCCTTATCGGTATAATAGGAACTGCCTTCGTCCACCCTGGAGGTCTGACCGAGATCGATCACGACAAGGTCGGTCCGCGGCAGCAACATCTCGGTTTCCGAGATTATTCTCTCGTAATTGGTAGTTACGTTCGTGTGTTCGGGGTTCACTCCCGAAAGGTTCGCCGATACATTGCCGATGGGCACGATCCCGTTTTTATCCATGGCTATGCAGGACGCTTCCCTGTGGATGGCCACCACGGAAGGATAAGCTTCAATTTCCTCCGGGGAGGGAATAAGGTCATCGGAGTACTCCTGATCGCGGGATAGCGTGGTGTCTACGGACCTGGCCGGGGCGAGGGAGTCGGCGTTGCCAAGCAAAGCTGTAACCTTACCTTTGGATTTCAGGGTCTGTCCCAGGAGTCCCGGTTCGCTGGTCGAATAAAAATTGTCCGAGTTCCTGATCATTTCCTCAATGTATAAATTTACAACCGAACCTTCGGGCGCCTTGCGCCCGGTCCGGGAAGAGTAGATGTTCCCCGCCTTGATCTGCTCTCCCCTCGGTCCCGTCAGAAGCTCATCGTAGTTGAATGCCAGCCCGGCGTTTGAACCCGCGTTGGCCCGTCCTCCCGCGCCGATTACCAGGTAACTTCCATTGCCGTAAAAATCGCGTACAAGGCGTGCGTTCATAAGAGCGAAGCCGCCAGTGGAAATGAGTTTGAATATGTTCGGCGCATCGGTTTCGGAAAGGTCGTCGATGCCGATCCTGTCTATTACGAAAAGAACTGCTTTTCCCTTCCCGCCGGGGTTTTCATCGACCGCTGTTCCGGGAACACCCCGGGCTGCGGCCCGGGGTGGTGAAAGAGACATGCTCATCGAAAGCACAATGAAAACAGCAAGAATAAAGACCAGTCGGAACTTGTTCTTTCCAGCCGGGCTGATAATGCTTACTCGTGCCGTGGTTTTCTGCATCTCGTTTCCCTTTGCTGTTCTAAGTGCCGGATAAACATTTCCCATGGGAGGCTCAGTCAGTGGTAAAAGACCACCACCGGCATACCTGGATAATAATACCAGAAAGCATTTCCCGGTAACCTTTGAGTAACCGATCCACCTCCGGAGCGCCGGTGGTACCAGTCCTTGACCCGGCTTGATAAGATATACACCTGTTTTCCAGTTTCGCCAAACCGTAATCGGAGGTAACAAGTGACAACCGACGAGAATTATCTGGTGGTAGTTAATCCTGTGGGACGCGGGGGAAAAGCCCTCGAGCGGGGGACATGGCTGCTTAACAAGCTGCAACACCTCGGCGTTAGCCATGAAGCAGTATTCACCGAGAAGGCCGGCCATGCCCGCGATCTCGTTTCGAACTGGAGCGATCCCGTGGATACGGTTGTGGCGGTAGGTGGTGACGGGACCGTGAACGAGGTGATAAACGGGATTATCGACTCTGGACAAAACGGCCGGAAACTCGCAGTGCTTCCAAGCGGCACCGCCGATGATTTCGCCAGAAACATGAAGATACCCGACAACAGGGAGAAAGCGTTGAAGGCAATGCTCGGTGGAAGTGATAAGACGATAGACCTGATGCTGGTGAACGACCGCTACGCCAGCGTTACGGTAGGAATCGGACTGGATGCGGAAATCGCCCACCGCACATACAGGAGTAAAAGGTTTCGCCTTCTGGCCTACTGGTACCACGGTTTGAGCATGCTTTTCAAGCCCATACCGAGAAGCCCGCTTACAATCGATATCGGAGAGTATCACCTGAGGAACGACTTTGTGCTTATCGTAGCGGGGAACGCGGGTGACTACGGACGGTACATGAACATGATTCCCGAAGCCCGGATGGATGATGGAGTGGTAAACCTTGTAACCGCGGACATGATGAACCGGTTCAAGGCCCTTCTTCTTTTTCTGTTGTCTTTCGCCGCCTGGCACCGATGGGCAAGGGAACTGACGTTTTACTCCGGCACGGAGATAGTGATCGAGTGCATGGAAGATGTTTACGCGCAGTTCGACGGCGAGGTGGTAACCTATGACAAGGGCGCGGTGCTGGACATGAGAGTCACGCCGTCGGCTTTGCGGGTCAAGGTTCCCGAACAGAAAAAGAAAGGGAAGTAATGGAGCACATTCACCACAAGAGCGCATCGGCCGCCCCGTGGCAGGCATCTCCTTTCCCCGGTGCTCTTCTTTTCTCATGGTGTTTCGACAAAGGCTTCCTGCCGGACAGGTTTGCTTATGGTGGATGCTGAAAGTTCCATGACGGCGTCATGGGACAGGGCGGTGAGTGCGGGTGGAGAAGGGGGGACCACCTCGATATTAACGCAGTAAGGGGCGCGTTTGAGGGTCCGGGTATCTCCGAAAAAAAAAGGACCCTGCTGCGGGTTCCGGGAGCGGCAATCATGTTGGCAGTGCAATGAAAAACTGGTGGTACGCAAATATTCTGGCGCAGGTTACGTTCTTTGAACGGACTGTTGATTATTTCAGGCCGTTCGTGGAAGAGTGGGGATATATAACCGTCTTCGTGTTCTCATTACTGGAGCACTCCTTCATGATAGGGCTCGCTGTACCCGGCGACATGGTGCTGCTGATGGGTGCGCTTTATGCCGGGATGGGGGAGTTGAACATCTTCTGGGTCGCCGCGCTCGCGTTTATCGGCTCGGTGCTGGGAGACAACCTGGGCTACCTGATAGGCAGAAAGCTCGGCCGCCCCCTGATTGACAGGTACGGCCACGTGTTCAAGCTGAAAGCCCGTGTAATATTTGTAGAGCGCTACTTCAAAAAATACGGAGGCGCGACGGTTTTTATTGCCCGCTTTGCCTCTTTCGTGGGGACGCTCGCATCCCCGGTCGCCGGAATGTCGAGGATGGACTATAAGCAGTATTTTATTTATGAATCCCTTGGTTCGCTCGTATGGGCAATCTTGTATGGCCTGCTCGGGTTCTTCTTCGGGTCGAATATAGAGTTGATCGAACAGGTGTTCAGATACGTCGGGAACTTTCTGTTTGGCTTGTTCATTGCAGTTTGCCTGGGGGCGTATATTTATCACAGGGTCAAGGCGGCGAGAAAGCACTCCAGGGAACTGGGGGAAGTTATGGATGAGGAACTTGACTTCGAGGAAGATCTCTGCGAAGCCAACCCGGTCGTGGACCGTTTCCGCATGGTAAAAGGAAAAGACCGCGATACCTGAGTTTAAGCGGAAGGTGCGACGGATGCTATGTTGAAGTTAGACCGGTGCCGGTCTGAAGGCTGGGACACCGGGGTTGAATTCAGAGTATTTTGACAGGTGTTTAAGCTTTGAAACCTGGTTGCAGGTTATTTGACGAGGCCGCTTCTGAGGGCGTGCGCAACCGTCTCTGTACGGTCTTTTGTTCCCAGCTTATCAAAAATGTGGGCGACATGGGTCTTGACCGTCTGCTCGCTGATCCAGAGCTCCTTGGCGATCTCCTTATTGGTGTTTCCGTCCGCCAGAAGCTGCAATACTTCCATTTCCCTGTCGGAGAGGCCATACTCCCTTGTCTGGTTCCTGGAGAGTGACACAAATTCTTTCAGGAGTTGAGCGGTTGCTTCGGGATGGAGCACCGCCTTCCCATCGTTGACCGTTACTATCGCGTCAATCAAATCATCGGTTGAAGAGCTTTTCAGCATATAACCCATGGCTCCGGATTTCACTGCTTCGTATACATAGCCTTCCTGGTCCAGCATCGTTAGTATCAATACAGTCATTTTCGGGTATTTCTCCCTTATCTGCTGGGTCGCCTTGAGCCCGTTCATCCCGGGAAGGCTTATGTCCATAAGGATTACGTCGGGTTTTACCTTTGTGAGCATCTCAAGGGCTTCCTCGGCTGTCTCCGCTTCCGCGATCACGTCTATGGGGGAGCCCTGTTCGAATACGGCCTTCAACCCGTCGCGCACTATCTTATGGTCATCCACAATCATCGTCTTTACTTTTTTCAATCCAGGTCCTCCAACGCAGTTTTCAGCGGTATATCAAGTGTAACCGCCGTTCCATTGCCCGGCATCGAATCGATCCTCAAGCGGCCGCCGAGGAGTTCGGCGCGCTCTCTCATTCCGGGAATTCCGAGGTTCCGTGTTTCCCCCTTGACCAGCCTTTCGATAAAGCCCTTTCCGTCGTCGGATATTGAAAGGAGAAACCTGTCGGGATTAGCGTCGATTTCCACCGTGGTTCGGGCGGCGTCGGCGTGCTTCTCAACGTTGTTCAGCGCTTCCTGGGTAATCCTGAACAGATTGACGCTGGCGTCCTTCGAAAGAGGCGGCAGCTCGTCGCTCATCAGCAGGCATGTCTGTATATTGTTTCTCAGCCCGAAGTCCTTGAGCAGGGATTCGAGCGCAATGGGCAGGCCTATATCCTCGAGATAAAGGGGGCGTATTCCGTGAAGGATATCGCGAAGCTCCTTGATATTATCGGTAAGGTTTTTCTCGACAACATCGAGTTCTTCTTTCGCGCCGGGGTATTTAGCGGACCATTTCTTTCCCAGAGCCTGGAGCTGATATGATATACCAACGAGCGATTGTACTATCCCGTCGTGGATATCAGCGGCCAGTCTGCTCCGTTCTCTTTCCTGGGCGGTTATCATCTGGTGGAGCAGGTGCTGCCTGATAGCTTCATCCTCCATCACGTTATCGTGCAGACGGGCCCTCATTACCGCTGAAGCCACCTGGTTCGCGATCGTGGAAAGGAGGTCCCACTCTCCTGCCGAAGAGCCGACGCTGGACCTGCCCCCGATAATTATCGCCCCCAGGTAGTTGCCGCGTTCCACGAGCGGCATAACATAACCATCGGTTATGTCCTCCGGGTTATTGAAGAGTTTCGTGAGTTTATGCTCCTGAAGATCGCCGAGAAGAAGTGGTTGATTTCCCCTTGAGAAGGTTTCCTTGAGTTTCTGGCTGGTGTTCTGATACTTAACATTCCGGGCTTCAGACAGCTGTCCCTCGGGTTTGCCGATATGGGTGAAAAGGTAAAGGGATGGAGCGTCTTTGTCGTGGAGAAGTATCGCGCAGAAGGGAAGCTCCAGCAGAATAGTGAGCTTCCTGGCGACCCCCCGCAGAAGGTCTTTCACTTCGGTGGCCGACAACAGGAGGTCGGATATCTGTTTGAGCGTATAGAGTTGAATTCTTTCGATAGTATCTTTTCGCTCTTTAACAAGCCTTTCTCTTGCTTCCGGCTTCAACGCGCTTCTAATGGCATCTATGAGCACGGAAGGGCTGAAAGGTTTGGTAATATACTTGACCGCACCGGTGCTCAAACCTCTGAGCTGGTCTTTCTCGGCCACTTTCGCGGTCACCATCACCACCGGAATTTCGTTAAGGTCCGGTTTGGAGTTGATGAAGTCGAGGACGTCCCAACCGCTGATCTTGGGGAGCATTATATCGAGTACGACACAGTCGGGAACCTCTTTCTCCAGCAGATCAATCGCGCTTTCCCCGTCATATGCCTTGAATACGAACATACCTTCGAGTTCGAGGTTCAGCGCGATAATCTTGAGAATTTCCCGATCGTCTTCGACAACAAGGATTCTTGGCTTGTCCATAAGCGGGAACCCCTTCTTCTTTAGAGAGCCATGAACAGTTTAACTGAAAAAACAGGTTCTCTTCCAGCACTTAATCAAATCCCCTTGACACCAACGTTATTCAAGCAATTCAGCGGAATTCCTGCCTGTAAAACATTAACTTCTCATGTTCCAGAAACTGGTAATCCAACGGGTTTATCCGCCGTCATGGAAATAATGGGTCCTGGTTCCATACGGTACCCCGGCTTCATCCCGTTGTGGTCTGGCAACCAGGCGCTAACCGTGTTCGCTTGATCGTGGTTCAATGTTATAATTCTGTCAGATCGAAGGTGGCGATATTCAGCGGGAATAGCTCAGTTGGTAGAGCGCAAGCTTCCCAAGCTTGAGGTCGCGGGTTCGAGCCCCGTTTCCCGCTCCAGCCATCGTGCTTAACCCCGGTGTCCCAGGATGTGCAACTTTCACAAAATAGAAATGCACCACATGGCTCCGGTCATTCTTTCCGTGTAATGAAAACGCAAACCGCAAGACGCGACCCCTTTTTTGGCTCCGGTCATTCTTTCCGTGTAATGAAAACGCAAACCGCAAGACGCGACCCCTTTTTTAATCGCGAGCCGTGTTTCCCGCTCCATCTTCGAATTCACGATTCACGGCACGGCAACGTGTACAGGACCCTTGAAGGGTGAGAGTACCGATTCGGAACACAGGGACGGATCAGCCTGCAGTAGTGATGAAGGCTCTATAATGGCATTGGCTCGAAGGGAAAGGAACTGATCCATTATTTCAGTTCTTTTAAAGATTCAAGTCAGGCTAATCAGCCGCATTGGAGATATCAATCGCAATCGGTTGTTTTTGATAAGATACCACGTATACTGCCAATCATTTCATTGAAGGCGTGCTTGAGGCCCTGGAACTCTTCACCTGTTTTGACCGGAATCTCGATATCCAGATCTCCCTCCATGACCTGCTCCACAGCAGCGGCGAGTTCATTAAGGGGATTGGTAATTCTTCTGCGTATGAGGAGGCTCAGAATAAAAAATGAGATTAATACCAATACAACAAACGTTATTGCCATTGTTATTCCGACAAATAGAAGCGTATTTTTATATTCTTTATCATAATAATCATTTAGCGACTTCAATTCCTCATGCATTGGCTTGAAATCAAAATTCCACAGCTCCGCCTTGATTGGCCCTATTTCCATATCGAAGAGATATGAGGCAACAAGGTATTCCCCGCTGAGCCCCAGCTCGGGAAGTCCATTCTCAAAGAGAGCGTAGGTGTTTTTCTCGTCAATCCGTCCGGAATAAGAATCGTTGTCTCCTTCTTCGATCTCCAGGAGTCTGCCCAGAACTTGAGGCATATTGTCGTAGATAAGGCTTATATCGCTTGAGACTGCGATCATCGGCTCAGAAACCCTGAGAGCTGGATTTGGTGGTGATACGCTGAAAGCCAGATCCAATCCATACAATCCCGTTTCGATCAAGAATTCATATATATCGTTTTGCACCTCTTTGGAAGGAGGTATCGTATTTGAGGCCCGAGCTTGAATATCTTCCTGTATAAACGTTTGGAAATCCTCCGTTGTGTCGGGTAACATATCTTTGGCATACATAATCTTGATAGTCACTTCTCCAAAATAATTATGGCCGGTGCTCAGCATCTCCGCTTCAGTTCTGATAATCCTTTCCTTGCTTTTATCAATTAACCGCTCTTGAGAGCGCAGGAAGAAAATAAAACTGAAGGCGCTCGATGCTGCATAGACGAGTGCAATTAGGATTGTTGTGTATACAAGCACCATCGATTTGGAAGAGCGAGACTTTCTCTTGTTGCTACCCCGGTTTTCAAAGGATTCTTTCTTCCCTGATTCCTGGCCTGTCGACTTCATGAGGAGTGCATTCAGACTCTGGAGCATTTCATTGAAAGCGATTTTAAGTCCCTCGAATTCTTCTCCACTTCTAATGGGGACTTTGATATCCAGGTCCCCATCCATGACTTCTTCCGCCACATCAGACAGCTCGTCTATGGGTTTGGTAATTCTCCTCTTGATCAGCAGGCTCAAGACCAGGAAAGTTATTATCAGTACGAAAATTATTGAACCTCCGACAACCGCCGCAAGCGCCAGGTTTGTGTTTCTCTTCTCTTCATCATAGTAGGCGTCAATAGCGGCGAGCTCACCGCTCATGGGCTTGAATTCAAAACTCCACAAGGTCGATCCGCCTGTTGTTACGTCATCCCTGCCCGAGGTTACAAGGTATTCGTCTTCCATCCCGAATTGAGGAATTCCCTCCTCGAACAACTTGTATGTATCACCATTTTCTATCATCGCCGAGAGGTCTTCCGGCAAATCTTGGTAGATATACTGATCGTTGTTGGAGAATAGGACGACAGCTTTCTCGGCGCTGGAATCGGCGGAGGGTGGCGCGGCTTTCACAATTGCCTCCAATCCGAAGAAACCCGCTCCAACAGCTATTTTCAATATATCGTCAACCGCCACTTGAAGGGAGGATAAATTGCCTGTCGAAGCCCCTTTCTCGATTTCCTGTTGAACAGCTTCCCGGCCGGGCACAGAAACTCCGGCGATTTCCAGAAGATCGTTAATAGTCCTGGCCATGAAAATATGGCTTGAAGCTATCATCCTCGCTTCGGATTCTATTAACTTATCTTTGCTGTTATCGATAAGACGGTTTTGCGAGCGGTTGTAAAGATAGAGGCTCAATATTCCAGAAACCAGCATTACAACTACAACAAGCGCTGTTATCTGGAATACGATTAATGACCTTCCACTCTTATATAAGTTACCACTGCTGACTTTGTATTTGCCTTTTTTCTTCATTTGGATTTCTCGCGAAGCTACTCAAAAGCTTAAAAACAAGAGATTGCCGTCTCTACAATTGCCACAATTATACTACGGCTGGGCTATGCCCACAATCTTCTGTAAATTCCCAAAGCAGTTTAAGCCGTTTTGACTTAAACGGCCATCATTCTCCAAGATAAGGTGACCAAACCATTTATCGAAAGGAGAAAAGATGGCCAACAAAAAGAGTATGTCGTTAGAAGAGGCACTGCAAGTAATTCTTGCAGCGGAAAGTGACAATCCGTTCAGGCAGATGCTCCAGTGGATGGTACAGCAGGCTCTGGAACACGAGATGAGCGAGCACCTGGGGGCCCGGTCATACGAGCGAAGCGATAAGCGGCTGGGGGTTTTAAGGCATTTTTCATGACTGGATCTACTTTCATTCCAGGGAGGTCGCTTATGCAGTTCTCGAGTTCGATAAAAACGTAGAAGACCTGGAACCTCGTCGAAATCAACGAGTATGTCAACGTCGCCCGCTTCGCCCGCTTCGTTCCTGACTACCGAACCGAATAATCCAGGGAAGTTTACATGATAGCTGCGAGTGATCTCGATTCTGTTTGCTTTCAGGATATCTTTGACTCCACCGGAGCTGAGTTTCTGTTTTCCGCACGAGAGGATATGTTCACCCCCTGTTCATTTCAATTTTTTACCCCTTCAGCCGCTCGTTGCTATTTATTTCGGTTTCACTGTACGATTATCCAGAAAGTGATTACATGCCTGAGAGTGAAGGTTAATGAACGGTTCGGTTATCGATTTCTATTATTTTACCGGCACGGGAAATACTTTGCGTGTCGCCATGAAGATGGCGGAGACCTTCCGGAAGGCCGGAGTCGAGACAAATCTTTTGAGGCTCGAGAAAAGCGAAGCGGTTTCAATCAATCCCGATCACGTGATAGGGCTTGCGTTCCCGATTACGGTCCAGACCGCATCACCTTTCATCTGGAAATTTGTTCACGCGCTGCCAGCCGCACCGGGTACCGAGATCTTCATGGTAGACACGATGATGGCTTTTTCGGGCGCCGTCGTCGGGCCTCTCCGCCGGGTGCTCAGAGCCAAGAGTTACTCCACGATAGCGGCACGGGAGATAATTATGCCTAACAACTGGTATCCACGAAAAATCAACCGGCGCTGGAACAATGCAGTGATTGCCAGGGGCATGCGTAAGGCGGAGAAGTATGCCGGGGATATCCTCTCGGGGGAAGCATGCTGGAGAAGGGTACCGGTACTATCGGACGGTTTCTGCAAATTGATGTTGATGGACAGCATCTGGAAGGGACGGGCCGAGGTCGGAGCCAGTTTCCGGGTGGACCTCGAAAAGTGCAACAAGTGCCTGATATGCGAAAAACTCTGCCCCGTGGAGAACATTAATATCGACAATGAAAAACCTTTCGATGACCGTTGTATCCAATGCATGAGATGCATAATGTTTTGCCCCGCCACAGCGATATCAAGGCCGGGGAAAGAGTTTGAACGCTACCGGGCCGTTGATCTGAAAGAGATAATTCATTCGTGAATGCTCTCGGAGAAGAATGATTTGAGATGAAGGGGCAGGTCCACCATTATTTACAGGAACCTGCCATAAAATCAGATAGCTGTACCTGTCTGAATTTGAGCGAGTGTGGTTACCAGGTAATCTGGAAGTAACAGGATGGGTCGTTCAGCTTGACACACGATGTTTGTTTTACATCTCCTTTTATGTCGAACATGTTTAAAATGCCGAGATAGACGCCCTCACCATAAACACAATCATACCCGCAATCAGGAATATCCAGCACAATATTTCCTTCTCGCGCTGAGCGGTGGCCGGGTTTCTTTGGACAGCCCGTAGCGATTCTTAAGTGATAAACCGCTCACCAAACTGCCTCCGATATCCGAATAATAG